>NZ_JBPEHJ010000013.1:0-110119 GCF_051201075.1 Niabella hirudinis | reverse complement strand
GAAATCAGAAATCAGAAATCAGAAATCAGAAATCAGAAATCAGAAATCAGAAATCAGAAATCAGAAATCAGAAATCAGAAATCAGAAATCAGAAATCAGAAATCCACCACCACCTGGTTACGGGTCAGGTCTTCCAGCGTATCGCTTTTGCGGATCAGTTGCGCCTTCCCCTTACGAACGATTACTTCAGCGGGACGGAATCTCGAATTAAAGGTAGAAGCCATTTCATATCCGTAGGCGCCGGCATTATAGAATACCAGCAGGTCGCCCTCCCGTACTTCCGGCAATGGCCGGTCCCAGGCAAATGTATCCGTTTCGCAAATATTGCCCACAACAGAATAAGGTTTCACCGCACCACCAGGATTACCCAGGTTTTCAATCCGGTGATACGCATCATAAAACATAGGACGGATCAGGTGATTAAAACCGCTGTTGATGCTCACAAATGTAGTAGCCGCTGTTTCTTTCAACAGATTAACGGAAGTAATCAGGTATCCCGATTCACTTACCATAAACTTACCCGGCTCAAACCATATTTCCAGTCCGCGGGCAGTATCATGGGCGTCAAAGGCTGCCAAAACCTTTTGAGAAAGTTCTTCAATATTAATAACCGGATCACCTTCCCTATACCCCACTTTAAATCCACCGCCCAGGTCGATCGACTTCAGGTCCGGAAAATGCGGAATAATGTCAAACAATACATCTATTCCTTTTATAAAAATGTCGGCATCTTTTATGTCGCTTCCGGTATGGATATGCAGATTCTGGATCCGGATACCATAGATTTTTACAAGCTCCTGCAATTGGGGCAACTGCTCTACAGGGATCCCAAATTTACTGCGGTCGTGTCCCGTTGATATTTTGAGATTACCGCCGGCCATAATATTCGGACGCAGCCTTACTCCCACCGGGTATTGCCCACCATATTTTTCACCCAGTTTTTGAAGATTATAAAGACTATCAATATTTACAAATACACCCAGTTTTAAAGCCTCTTCAATTTCAGAAAAATGAATACCATTGCTGGTATATAATACCCTTGAAGGCTCAAAACCCGCTTGCAGGGCCAGTTTTACTTCATTGATAGAACTACAGTCAACATTTGCTCCCAGCCTGTGAATAAACCGAAGCACACTCAGGTTCGTGAGCGCCTTTGCCGCATAAAATATTTTTACCCGCCCGCCTTCAAAAGCAGTACACAATCGCTGGTACTGTTTTTCGATCTTATCCGCATTATACACATATACGGGGGTCCCAAATTCTTTTGCAATTTGGATCAGCTGTTCGTTTGTTAATTGTTCGCTCATAATGGTATTTACAAAAAAAGCAGTAAAAATACTGCTACATAAAAATAATATTCCGGGGCAGCAGTTATTCTCCCTCCGGCTTTTCCGAATCGTCTGCCTTTTGCTCTTCGTCATCTGCCGCTTCCCCGGTTGTTGCCTCACCTTCAGCCGGTGATTCATCCTCCCCGGCTCCAGCGGCTTCCGTTATCCCGGTTTCCGGCGTTCCCCCCTGCCCGTCTGACATCGTTTCGTCTCCGACTTCAGGGAATGCAGCCGTTTCTACAGTTGTTTCGGCGTCTGTTCCTGCGGTTTCGATCAACTCGCCATTCCCGGCAACAACAAGCGGATGACCGCCATCACCGGCTAAACTGCCCGGTGCAATGGCATTACCTTCCTCATCCACCGGTGTTGGCAAAATCTCCTGTTCTGCCAGCACTTCCTTTATTTTGGGCAATTCTTCTGCTGAATTGATACCAAAGTAATCCATGAACGTTTTTGATGTGGCATATACCAGCGGATGACCGGGCAGCTTTTCGTTACGACCGCTGATAATGACCAGTTCCTTCTCCAACAGTTTCTGAATGGCATAATCGGCGCTTACGCCCCTGATGGCTTCAATTTCTCCTTTAGTTACCGGTTGTTTGTAAGCAATAATCGACAAAGTTTCCAGCGCTGCCGGCGACAGGCGTTTCATAAACTTGTCGCCATTGATTTGTGCCACCGTTTTATGATACTCTTTTTTGGTAAGGAACTGCCAGCCGCCGCCGCTCACACGCACTTCGAACGGATAAAACTCCGAATCATATTTTTCTACAATGCCCCCGATCGATGCTTCCACCTGGTCCAGCGTGATCTTGTCTTCCATAAAGCCAAAAGCGCTGTTAAGCAGATCCGTTAACTCCAGCGGGGTCAGCGGCTTGTCGCTTGCAAAGATCAACGCTTCAATATGGGGGATCAGGCCGGTAATTTCCATGACGAGAGTTTGATGTTAAAAATTTGAAGTTTGAGATTTTGAACATCAGACCAAAAACTTCAAACCTCAAACCTGATTATCCCTGCAATGCAGCAGCGCCGCTTACTATTTCCGTTAACTCGGTAGTAATAGCAGCCTGCCTTGCACGGTTATAAGAGAGCTTAAGATTACGCAACATTTCATTGGCGTTCTCTGATGCCTTATCCATCGAGGTCATCCGCGCTCCGTGCTCCGAAGCATTGGAATCCAGCACCGCCTTAAACAGCTGTGTATTCAGGATCTTGGGCATCAGTTCTGCAATAAGGTCTTCTTTATTGGGATCAAAAACAAAGTCGGCCTTTGCCACCCCCTCCTTTTTCTCCACTTTGGGAATCGGCAAAAACGGCTCCACCGTAAAAATCTGAGTAGCCGCATTCCGAAACTGGCTGTACACAATTTCAACGGCGTCAAATTGCTTTTCTTCAAAAGCCTTCATGGCTTCTGTTGCTATTTTCTGCACATTCTCAAAAGAGAGTTGCAGGAAAATATCTTTATAGGTATCATCTGTTTTATACCCTAACTTGGTCAGCGCCTCATAACCCTTCTTGCCCAGGTTCCAGATCGTCACATTTCCTTTATCAAACTGGTTTTGATATTTTTCACGGATCAGCGACCGGGTCAGCTTAACCACATTGGTATTGAAAGCGCCGGCCAATCCGCGATCGCTGGTAATAGCAATGATCAGCACTTTTTCAACAGGGCGCTCAGCAGCCAGCGCCATTTCAGTGTCTCCATCATTATTGCTTACAATATTGCTCAGCATTTCCTGTAATTTCTGCGCATACGGCCGCATTTGAACGATGGCATCCTGCGCACGGCGGAATTTTGCAGCACTTACCATTTTCATTGCCTTGGTGATCTGCTGCATGCTTTGTACCGAACTGATGCGATTACGAACCTCTTTTAACTGACCTGCCATAGTTTTCTGACTGTTTTAATGCTGAATACCCGTGATTTTAAGGCGCAAAAGTAAGCGCTAATCGCCAGATTTCCACATCTGGACGCAGTAAATTGAACACCTTGTGGAAAAAGGGCGGATAAATTCGACCAAAAAACAAACTACTTACTGTAATACAATACGTTAGCAACCGATCGCTCGCCTGCATGATCCCATTTTTTATTGTCGGAGGGATGATTAATCACCCCTCTTTTCCGGGTCCACAAAGTGGAGGAACCACCACCATCAAAATTAATGATGGAAATGCAATGTTTTTGCCCCATTATTTTGATTAAAGAAAACTATAATGTAACTTTAATACGGGGTTGTTATTCTCATAAACAGACTGTTTTTAAATAAAACTGCGCGTATCTCTGATACACCCGGGGGAATATAGCTGTTGCCGGGCGTATTGACCATTTTGTACCTTACTGACCATTAAACGATTGACCATGCTACAGTTAACCAGCCGTGCGCTGCTATTTCAACTGCTTCTTGCCGTAACCCTCGTTACACAGGGGCAATCCTTAAAAACCAAACAGGAAACAGGATATTTCAATATTACGACACCCGCTGAGATCCAGGTGATGCGTTCTATCGACTCTGCGATGCTTAATGACGGGAATGCGCGGTTTAAGGCAGGATTTGAGCTTCATACGATCAATGGCTATTTCGTTAACCCCCAGTTCTCCGTAGGCGTGGGCGTTGGTATCCAGTACTCCAACTATAACTATTACCCGGTAACCGATACATCTGCAAAAAGCGCCCGAATCAGCACCCTACCCGTGTTTGCCGACCTGCGGTATTACCCCCGCAACAGTATTAATGGCGCCCTGTTTCTTATAAACGCCGGTTACGCTCCGGCCTTAAGTGTTAGTGTTGCCGAACATAAACCTTTTTTGAATGGCGGCGCGTTTTTAAAACTGGGGGCGGCCTATAAATTTTATCTGAGCAACTTTATTTCTTTTGTTCCCTCTCTTAATTTTAAAGCGCAGCGATATGGGGAACATACGGTAACCGGAGCCGTTTTAGGATTGGGGTTCATGTTTTGAGCCGCTTCCGCATCTGTTCCGTTTTGCGGCCAATAAGCCAGAACGAGAGCGCCAGCAGCGCAAAGAAAATACCCTTGTTGGTCTTATCCCAGAAATATTCAAAATACCGGGTGTAAATATTGAGCAGGAAAAACAGCAACACCAGATCTCTAAAAACAGCATCCTTCCATTTATAGGCAACGACGATCAGCCCTGCCAGCAAAATAGTATATCCCAGTGCCCAGGGAAATAAACGCCCCTGCCGGATATTGCTCCACAGATCATAACTCAGGTTGCCGGATACGGACAAAAACAGTCCGGAAAGCAAAAAGAATATCCACAGGAAATAGACCGTAATCTCATAAAAGGGCATCTTGCAAACCTGTTGCTTACGCAAAAAACCAACAAGCGCCAGCAGCAAGCCGGCCAGCAGGGTCATCCGCAGGGGATAGTTCATCCCCAGAAAATAATCGTGCGCCGGCCCGGACCATTCCCAGGTTTGGATGCCCCAGCTTACCACCAATGCCAGCAAAGCACATACCCAAATAAGCCCCGACTTCAGGTAGCGGGCAACGGCCACATAACTGAGGGCCAGTACAAATACAACCAGGCCGTAAAACCGGTGTCCTTCTCCCAGGCTACGGGTAAGATAGGTAATGGCCACTCCCAGGCTCAACACCGCCAGTATATTAAAGCTTTCGTTGCTCAGCGAAGCATCGGGGAATTTCTGCTTTCGCTTTCCGGCAAACCAGATCAATACCACAGAAAGTATCAGGAAGATTCCGCCAATCAATACCTCTGAAAAGGCGAAGAAACGCCGCATCCGTTCAATCCATTTCTCATCCAGCACAATAGCTCCAAATGCAAGAATGGCGCAGGATACGGCTGCAACAAACGCATAAAATGTAAAGGAGCCCAGGTCGTCCTTATGAACATTAACAGAGTTTCGTAACTGCGCGGCCTTCTCCGCATCAACCGCCTGCGCTGCTTCCCATTGGTCGATAGCATTCAGAATTACGTCCGCATCTTTTTTTGATACCCGCATATTCCAAAGTTCGCAATAAAAACTATAAAAACAGGCCCGACATAAAAAACAAACGTTCGGTACCGAAGTTGCAATCAAACTTAAACCCAGTGAAAAAAACAGACCTTTCAGGACCGGTACAGCCACTGCGTATGCTTAAAACAGCTTACTATTGCACCCGGTAATTTTGCGCAAAAAAACCAGGTTCAAATAAAACAGGATGAAAGCAACAATCGATCTTTTCAAATGCATCAGTGAAGGCCATACCGGGTATATAAAAGAGGCCCTTAGCCGCAATCCCAACCTCGAACGTACCAATCCGGAGGGACAAACGGCCCTGCTTTATGCTTTGTATAAAAAGGATACCGAAACCGCACTGCTGTTGATCGGCCACGGGGCAAATGTGAACGCAAAGGACCAGGTGGGCAACACACCCTTCCTGTATGCCGGTGCGCAGGGCTATACCAGTGTGGTGAACGCCTGTCTGCAACACGGCGCCGATTTTACCATTTTTAACCGTTACGGCGGTACGGCCCTGATACCGGCGGCCGAAAAAGCCCATTTAGAAACCGTAAAACTGCTGGCCGCAACACCCGGCTTTCCCATCGACCATGTTAACAACCTGGGATGGACGGCCCTGCTGGAGGCTATTATTTTAGGCGAAGGTGACGATACACATGCCCCGGTTATTGCCGCATTAATTGCCGGTGGCTGCGATGTAAACCTCCCCGATAAAAAAGGCATCAGTCCCCTTGCGCACGCGCAGCGCCTGGAGTATAAAAAAATAGGCGCTCTCCTTGAGACGGCCGGGGCCCAGGTTCCATAACAACCTTTCACCACTTCGGGTCGTCATACAAAAGAGTAAACTTTTTATGGAAGATGAAAAAGATCAGCGGTATCCTGTTATTAATGATGACTACGCTTTCCCTGAAAGCGCAACAAATTGAGAGTATTCATTTTAACCTGTATACGGATAGTCTGAAGAAGGGCACACACAATTATATTAATGTAGATGGTAAAATGAGCGATGGCAGCTGGCGACCTATGACCCAAAAGGAGCTGAAATTCAGTTCCGACTATGGCAAATTTGACGGCAATAGCCTGGTACTGCCCGATGAGCCTTCTGTAAAAAAAGTAGCAGTAACCATAACACTAAAGAATAATCCCAAGATGACCCGGGATATTACCATCTGGATCAAACAAAAACCGGATCCTCCTTTGACGAAGCCCGGAACGGAAACACATATACGCCCCGGAAGACGGTAACCACTGTTTGAGGTTTCGTGTTCAAGGTTCAACGTTAAATCCGCGTTTACTTACATTCGGGGATGCCTGTTGCTCAATCCCACTTGCTATTTCCTATTCCTCGTTAACATTTGAATCCTGTTAGCACCGAACATTCAACATTGAACGTTAAACCTGAAACAAAAATTTACGCCTGCGCCGTAGGGCCGCCAAAATTCACCGGCAATGCCACTTCATCCAGGTCTTTGATCACACCCTGTGTGGCCTCAAATTTCTCCACATTATCGATCAGCGCTTTCATAAAACGCTTGGCATGCTGGGGTGTAAAAACGATCCTCGATTTTACTTTGCTCTTGGGGGTACCCGGCATTACATTTACAAAGTCGATCACAAATTCGGCCATAGAATGGGTAATAATGGCCAGGTTTGCATAGGTGCCTTCCGCTACTTCCTCTGAAATCTCTATATTTAACTGGTTGGGTTGTTGATCATTCATTTTATCCGGGTTTGAAACGAAGGTAATAAAAAAGACGCCACCCCCAAAAAGCGGAGCGGCGTCTTCAACTATTTCGCTGGTTTTAGCGGCTTCCGCCTGCCCACCAAACGTTTTCTGTGTACACATAGCTGCCGTCTCCAAAGGCAGCCTTAATAGCCTGGTTGGCCGTTACATCAGAGTTTCCGTAAGTATAACGAAGCGGAAACTTATTCTGTGCATTCAGCGGGTTTGCCAGCCCGATAAAATCTGCCTGGCCCAGGGCCTTCAACCGGCGGTAATCATTAAAAGCCTCTGTTGATTCCCCGGACGCACCAAAAAATGCCAGGTATTTTTGTAATACCACTTCCTTCAGCGCATTCTGTGCAAAACGGGGCAAAACACTTGTGGTAAAGTAGTTATCAGCTACGCTCTCCGAAAGGTTCGGGGCTACCTTTACACCAAAACCCGCCCCACCTGACTCAATTGAATTTTGCAGGTTGGCAAAGGCTGCAACAATGGCATCATGAAGCGGTGCCGATGCTTCCAGATTGCGGTTTAGACGAACCAGGGCCTCTGCTTTCAGGAACAGCAGTTCATGATAACTCAATAACAGAGTTGGAGCCGTTGAAGCATAATCCACTACTGCAATCGGGTAGGTGTATTGCACCTGCTCTGCCTCACCATTTGGCACTCCGCTGGTGATTGCTGCATCATTCGTTAACAATTTGCCGGCATAGGTAACAAATAACTGGCTGCCTCTTGGATCATTCATATTTTTGAATTTCGTAGCAAGACTTTTACTTACGCCAAGCATATCTCTCGAATTGGAGATACCATAAAGCGGGTTGATGTTTGAAGACCCGTCATACATATCAAATTTCATCTCCTCTGAAGCATCCGCAAAAGACTTATCTACATAACCCAGAATTTTATTTAAGTCGCCATTTACATCTGTGGAAACCTTTAATGTGTGCATCAGGTACCGGGCTTTTAAGCCATATGCGGCCTTAGTCCACCGTTCAGCATCAGCACCATAAATCAGGTCCTGGCTGGGATTGCTTTCAATTCCTTCAATTATAGACCCGTCCGAACCTGCCAATTGCGTAATGGCTTCGTCCAGTAATTTTTGAATTTCCGTGTACAGGTCCGATTGTTTATCAATGGCGGGCTGCATGTATTTGGGAGTACCATCCTCATTCATAATACCGGTTTGCTGGTAAGGCACATCCCCGTACATGTCGGTTAAAACGCCCAGGTTATAAGCCAGCAGCACTTTTGCGATCCCCCCGGTAACTTCATTACCTTCTTCTGATCCGCCCTGTGATGTTTTGCTCACCACAATTTTGAGCGCCTTTATGTTATTGTACACCCCATCCCAGCTATTATTATAGGTGGTGGCGGAAGTAGGCTGTGTGATCCGGTTTTCGGATTGGTAGGCCTGGTTCCAAACCCCGCCTTCATGTTCCAGGTAAATGGATGCATATAAGGAAACATCGCCTCCTACTACACTAAACGCCGTAGCTGTCATTGCATCTGTCAAGACAAACCGTGCCGGTACATCCTGGGCATGATTCCGGTCCCTGTTCACTTCATCCATCGCCTTCTTGGAGCAGGAAGTCAAAAGGCAACCGACCACAGCGACCATGATGATATTAAAAATATTTATTTTTTTCATCTTCGTTGTTTTAAATTAGAGTTTAGTTAGAATTGCAGGTTCAGGCCAATACCAAAACTGGTGGTTTGGGGTAAGGTAAACCGTTCAAAAGCGCCTGCCATATTGGTATTCCCCTGGGTAGATTCCGGATCTAACTGCGGGTTATTCGTCCACAGCAGGATATTGCGGGCAAAGCCATTTACCGCTAACCCCAACCGGGCTTTCTTCAGCACCTGGTACCTTAACGCCAGTTCCCTTAACTTCACAAAGGAACTTCCATAGATGCTGCTTTCATCAATGGAGTTGAGCGTTTGATAATAGGTTTGTATATTATTATATCCTTCTATTTTAATATCACCAACGGTACCGTCTTCTTTTACAACATTCTTCAGTACCACCTCATTTTTCGCTCTTGCATCCCCCGTTAACTTGCTGGCCCCATAGTTATCCAGCAGGTTGGTGGTACCACTGTATTGCTGGCCGCCGTTTTTCCATTCCACCACAGATGTCAATGTGAGGTTTTTGTACCGGAGCCGGGTATTACCGCCCAGAATAAAATCAGGCGCAGCTACCCCAATCACGCCGTCTTCACCCACCAAAGGAATGCCATCCTCTCCATAGATGACCTGTCCCTTATCATTCCGCTTGAACTTGGTACCATAGATAACCGGGAATTTATCGCCAATACCCGCGCGTACCTGGGGCGTGGTAAACCCACCCAGGAAGATACTTTCCACTTCCGGAGCCAGCTCATCTACGTAGTTATCAATTTTTGAAAAGTTCACCCCAAGGCTCCATTCCAGATCGCTCTGCCGGATAATGTTTGCAGTAATCGTGGCTTCATGCGCATTAGTATGAATTTTACCGCCATTGGTCATGAAATTATTGGCACCTGTAGATCCTGCCAGTGGGATAGCAAAGATCTGGTCGTTTACATTCTGCCGGGAGTAGGTATAGTTCAGCTCAATTACATTGTGAAAGAAGTTCAGGTCTGCCCCTATTTCATAAGAATTGGTATTCTGAGGTTTCAGGTTAGGATCGTAAATGGTGGTGCTGGGAATATAGGCTTTAACCGAGCCTTCTCCAATAGGATAAAAAATGGGCGTACCGCTATAAAAACCGCCGCCATAGGATGGGATTGAATAATAATTAGGCAGGAAAGTTCCGGCCTGGCCAACCTGCGCAACGGAGAGGCGCAGTTTACCATAATTCAGCACATCGTTGCCTTTAAGCCCTGCCAGTTCGGTAAATACAAAGCCCAGCGAGGCAGACGGGTAAAAGAAATCCCTGTTTTTTGAAGGCATGGAAGATACCCGGTCATAACGGCCGGTTAATCCCAGGTACAGCATGTTCAGATACGACAATGAAAGGTTGGCAAAAGTACCAACAGTTCTGTATTTGGTAAATGTTGACGTGGCATCTTTAGTACCGGTATTGTCTATATGGTTCCACCCGCCAAAAGCAAAGTCCTGACCATATTGCGATTTATAATTCGTAACCTGGTTTACAAACTCATTTCCCACCAGGGCGTTTAGTTTGAAATCGTTGCTCAGGTCCCATTTCAGGTTCCCGGTTAATAATGAATTAAAGCCGGTGTTCGTAAAACTATACTGCGTAATATTAGACGCTCTGGATGGGGAGCCAAAGCCCCAGATGTCTTCATAATTGGTGGTATAAGCATCGGTTCCCAATTGATATTTTACATCCAGGGTTGTTTTGTCGTTAAACCTTGTATTATACATCACATAACCATTTCCAAAGAAACGGTTGGTTTGTTCCGTAAACGTATTGTTATTAACACCCCAGTAAGGGTTCACAAATGATCCGCCTCGGTAGCCAACCGGCGTATATAAATCACCTTCAGCATGGCTGGGAATACCCGCCAGATCGTAGCTTGCAGGAGCGGGGTAAATAGTTGCAATCAACCCGTCATTTGCAGAGGGTGCCTTTTTAATATTGGAGTTGACAAAATTACCGCTAAACCCGGCTTTAAAATGATCGGACAGTTTTGTTTCCGCCGCTAATTTGGCATTGTACCGGTCCATTCCGGTTTTTGGTACAATACCGGTTTGGTTGGTGGCGGCCAGGCTTAATGCATAAGAGCCCTGGTCCGTGGCGTTCACTACTCCAATAGAGTTATTAAAAGTAAGTCCTGTATTAAAAAACTCTTTTATGTTATCATAAACCGCGGGGGTTACCCAGGGGTCCAACCCTGCGCTGGCGCGCTGCGGCACGTAATACATCCCCGGATGTTTGCCATCGGCAGCGGTGTAGTCATTATCTGTTTCTCCACCATATTTAGGGTCCTTTGGCAGATCCTCAATCTTAGGTCCGTAAGAAGTAGAAGCAGTAGGGTTGAAAACACCTTTTGAGCCCTGTGCATAGGTCGTTTGCACGCTCGGGAACCGGGATATCCGGTCGAAACTCACGGTGGAGTTAAAGGTGATTTGCGGTCTTCCTTTTGCAGCGCCTTTTCCGCTTTTAGTGGTAATCAAAACCACACCATTAGATGCCCTGATACCGTAAAGCGCAGAAGCAGCCTGTCCTTTCAGTATTTCAACATTGGCAATATCATTAGGATCAATATCCACGCCCCTGTTTGCATAGTCGGTACCAGTAACACTATTGCCGGTGCCCAGGTCTGGCCCGGAGGAAATCGGCATCCCGTCTACTACATACAACGGAGAGTTGTCGCCTGTAAATGAGCGCGCGCCACGAATGGTGATCAGGGTGGAGGCGCCCGGCATACCGCTGGATGGTACAATGTCGACCCCGGAAACCTTACCCTGAAGGGCGCCGGCAAAGCTGGTATTGGCGGCTTCAACCAGCTGATCTGCTTTCAGCGATTGGGTAGCGTAGCCCAGTGCGCGCTTTTCTCTTGATACGCCCAGGGCCGTCACCACCACTTCACTGATTGTTTGGTCTTTTCCGCCCGCAAGCACAATGCTCATCGGGGTGGCTGTGGCCGTTATGGCCTGTTCCTCGAACCCTGCAGCAGAAATTTGCAGTTGGGCACCGGGCTTTGCATTGATGCTGAAGTTGCCCTCGGCATCTGCGGATACGGCGTTTTTTGTTCCTTTTTCAGAAACGGTCGCAAAGGGAATCGCATTTCCCGATTCGTCTTTAACGGTACCTGTCAGGGCCTTCGTTTGTGCAAAGGCCAGCATGGAACAGGTAATGAGTGCTAATAGCATTACAAGTTTTCTCATGGATTTTTTTTTGTTAATAGAATAAACTTTAGTCAATCATAGCGAGGTTGATACATCTTTACTTCTGCCGAAATAACTATGCAAAGTACAACGTTTTAACAAATTGTTGATATACCTTTAACCTTTACAAAACCCTAACAGTCGTTAATTAATAAGCGAAATAGTTGCATAGCTAACGTTTTTGTTTGATTTACAATAAATTGCATTTAGATAGCTATTATTTGAAAAAATCAAAAAATTGATTCAAATCAAGCAGTTTTTTTTGAAAAATCACAAAATAATAGCAAAATCAAATATAACGATGTAGTTGTCTGATGTATCCGATACAACAGGAAGTGTACTATTTTTATTTTTCATAGGATAAGGATGATGCCATTTTACGCCTCAAGCATATAGAATTCTAAGAAGCTGCTTGCCGGTGGCGCTTAAATTCCATTTTTTGACAGCATCCTAACATACATACAATATTTTTCAAAATAGTTGCTGGACATACCTCATAAAAAAACAGCCGCCCATCAATGACGGCGGCCGTTTTCAAATTCCAGGAAAGAATATCTATTTTTTTCTCAGTTTTAAAACATAATTCCCGTAGTCATCCTCTCCCGCTGTAAAATTAAGTCTCACACTAATGGTTTTATCGCAGGGAACAACTACATTAGAAGTTGAACTGACACTGGCAGCCGAGTATAGTGTGGCATCGAACACGCTGTATCCCCCTATCACCGTTTTAGCAACAGATGTTGCAAAGGTATTTGGGTTTACTACTATGGGCAAATCCTTGTGACTAAGATCGGTAGGATATGGGAAGTAAATAGTATTGCCACTTACCTTAAGTGTTACAACATCCCCAATAGCAAAATCCTTCCAATCATCCTGGACAATCACAAAATCGCCGGAAAAATCCGACATAACAAGCGGGCAAAATTTTTGCATTACTAAAGTATACGTGCTTGCACCACTAAAAGGAGTCACACCTGTTCCCCCTGTTATATTAAAAATCAATGTGTCCTTTCCCCGCGAAGTATATCCGGAAAAAAGCCCATCCACTTCGATAGAATCCACAGCACTGCCTGCAGGAATAACAACCGATCCATTTTTAACAATATTATACTGTTGTCCTGCTGTCGCTCCGGATGGAGAAGACACAGTATAGCTAATTGTCCGGTCTTCTGAAGTAACATTGGTAAGTCCAACCGGTATTTTAAATTTAGATGAAGGATCATTCCTAATGGCGTAAGTTCCTGATGCAGACAAAAATTCAGCCCTGGTAGTTGGCTTGTTTAGCTCGCTATTCCGTTTACAGGCAATTATCAAAACAACCGCCATACAAATAAAAGAAACAATTTTAGTTATACCTAACTTCATAATAAATTATTTTAGTCTATAAAGGATTTTGATCGGCAGCACTCAACGCCTCGTTTGCATCTATTTCGCTCTGTGGTATCTGCCAGCGCCATTTATTATTATTAGCTGGAATATTTAACATACTCCAGTGATTTCCATCACGCTCCAACGGATGTTGATAGCGTTTTAAATCAAAGTACATTACCCCGATTTCACCATACAGCTCCTTTCGCCGCTCAAGCAATATTTCATCAATAATATCATCCTTGGCCGTTGTAGCTGATTTTAATGCTGCAGGGTCTCTTTGCGATTGCAGAGCAAACAATTCATCCTTTGCCGGGTTTAGCTGTCCCGTTTGTGCCAATGCCTCCGCCTTTATAAGATGCATTTCTGCAGACCGCATCAATACATAATCACCAGACTGAGAAGCATTGTCCCGAAATTTAATAGTCACCCATCTTTTCCATGGTGAAGACGCACTTTGATCAGGTGCTCCTATAAAACAATTGCGCATATCCGTTGCACTGAATAGCGACACGAAACTGGAGTTCACATATATATCATTATACCTCGCTTTGAAAGAAGCATTAGGCGTATTAGTAGGCTCAATATAACCAAACCAACCTGCATACAGATGAGATTGAGATGCATTAAAGATCAGCCCCCACATCCACTCGTTATTTGAAACGCTATTAAAACCGCCTTTGTACCCATCTGTGTCCATTAAAGGGAAGCCGGTCATTGCCAAGTTCGCATTGTCGAGCGCTTTGGTCCAAAGTGTTTGGTCACTCATTGCCATCTCCTGGTACACTTCTGCTAAAATCCCTGCGGCTACATTTTTATTGATACGGTATTTGGATGACCGGGTTGTAGGCAGATTGGCTACTGCATAATCCAGATCTCCAACAATAGCAGCATATATTTCCTTAAGAGTTGCCAGAGGATTACCCGAGGTATTGGCATCGGTGGGTTCAAAATATAAGGGCACTGCTTTTGCATCGGGGTTCACTGCGTAACTAAACTGATAGGTCCGGCATAAATTAAAATAAGCATACGCTCTCAAAGCCTTTGCTTCGGCCATTAACTGATTCTTTACCGATTCTCCTTCAGGGACAGCAGATATATTCTTAATAATACTATTGGCATTGTTGATTACTTTAAAAAACAATTGCCAGGTTGTATTATTTCTGGCGGCAGTGGCTATCCTCCCATAGGTATTGTCTGTCCAGGCAGACTCATACAGCCACCAGTTTCCGGGGTCGGAGAATAAATCATTCCCATGCAGTTCAAATGTAAATTGCCAGGACTTTACTCCATACATATTTTGTCGTGCATCTGAACTCGAAAATTCACGAAGTAATCCATAGATACCGGTCAGCGCATTTTCAACGCCGGCTTTAGATCCAAAAATAACCGTAGGATCTAAAGAACCATCGGCAGGTTTTACTTCATTTAAAAAACTCTTCTTACAAGATGCAGCCGAAATAGCGATCAACAGCATCACTAAAACAACACGCCTTTTTGTTATTAAAAACATATTAATTCTTTTTTATAAAAAATTATAATTGAATATTCACACCGCCTGAAACCGTTTTATATATTGCAGAGGTATTATTTGTAACACCGCTTAAACCGGCTTCAGGATCCAATCCTTTACGTGCCGAAAAAGTAAAAGGGTTTTGCATATTTACAAAGAACCGGATGCCCTCAATTTTAGCACGCTCTAAAATCCTTTTGGGTATATTATACCCCAAAGTAATATTTCTCACCCGCGCATAACTTGCATCAAATAAGAAACGTGTTGAGACACTGGTAGCCTGATAGTCTGTAGCATCTGCCGTTAATTTGGGGGTTCTTCCATCTCCCGGATTAGAGGGGCTTTGCCACCTGTTAAGAATATCAGTTGTCCAGTTGGACCCGTAAGATAACCCAGTAGCGCTGTACATGAGTCCCGCATAGTCGCCATCATACACTTTCCCTCCATAACTTACCGAAATCAAGACCGATAAATCAAACCCTTTATAAGAGAAATTATTGGTAATACCTCCCGCCCAATCCGGCAGTGAACTTCCCTTATAATACCGGGTAGCCTCCGACCAGGTTTTAGTAGGAATTTTATCAGTAATGATTCCATCCTTGTCTTTTACGTCCTTATACCACATTGGCCTTCCATCTGCAGCATCTACACCTGCATACTCCCTGATATAAAAGTTATATAAGGACTCATCTACAATCAGGTTACTATAATTTGAACCCGGAACCGACTCCTGCGGTAATCTGGTTATCTTATTTTTGATCTTGGAAAAATTCAGGCTGGTTGTCCAGTTAAACCCTGATGGACTTGCGATATTCTTTGTTGTTAAATCAATTTCAATACCCGAGTTTTTAACCGCTCCTATGTTTGCGGTAACATTGTTGATCCCACTTGATGGAGGTAAGGGTTTATCAAAAATAAGGTCGTCTGAAATCCGGTTAAAATAGGTAACTGATCCGGAAATTCTATCCCGAAACAAACCAAAATCAAGGCCGATGTCCAATGTTTTTTGCTTTTCCCAAGTCAAATCACCATTCGTAACAGAAGACACAACGGAACCTGCATAATCGGCAAGGTTCCAATCGGCACTGTATAAACCTAAGTAAGGAAAGTAGCCTGAAGTGCTTTGGTTACCAGTAGTACCATAGCTAATCCTTAGTTTTAATTCATTAACACTGGGTGCGTTAAAAAAGGCTTCTTTATCGATGTTCCAGGAACCGCCTATAGAATAAAAGGCGCCCCATCTCACACTGTCGGCAAATCTTGTCGAAGCATCTGTTCGCGCGGAAAGCGACAGGTGGTACCGGTCTAATAAGTCATAATTTAATCTGCCAAAATAGCTTTCCATCCTGTTGTTATAGGCCGATGACGAAGCCGTTGCCGGATTGGCGCCATAGTCCAATTCAGTAACATTGGGGAAGGTAAATCCTCGTTTTTCAGCTATCACATTTTGTACACGGTATTTATATGCTTCCATCCCCGCAATGGCGTTGATATGATGGATTTCGGCGATCTTTTTATCGTAAGTCAGCGTATTTGTAAACGTCTGTGAGGTGGTAATATCCCTTTCCTTGTTGCTTCGGCCGCCATAAGCAGCGCCATCACCAAGGAATGGGTTATAATACTGATCTCCTGAATACACATAGTAGTCAACAGCATATTGGGTTCTAAACTTCAACCCACTAATAATCTGTGCTTCGCCATATCCTATAACAGATGTAATAAACCGGTCATAGGAAGTATTGTTTAATTTTAACGCCCCCAGCGCATTACTTCCCGTACCATAAGGCCTTTTTAATGGTCCGTTATTTCCGTAATCAAAAATTTTCTCCCCTTTGGCATCCAGCGTATATTGCCCGGTAGCAGGGTCTAGCAGATAAGCAGGAAATATGCTGGAGGTTCCTCTTATCCATCCAATTGCATTAGAATAAGAAGAGCCCCCCTGAGCTGGATAGGACTGTGTTGAATAGGACACACTTGTATTTACGCCTGTCGTTAACCAGCTGTTAATTTTACTATCCAGCTTTAATCTCGTATTATAACGTTTAAAGTTAGAAGTAACTACAAGTCCCTGATCATTGAGACTCTGTCCGGAAATATAAAACCGGTTTTTTTCATTGCCGCCCGATACTGAAAGATTAAAATCTTTTCGAAGACCGGTTTCAAGCAATTGCTTTGTCCAATCTTCATTCCAAAGCGTTTTGACACCACTCGCCAAGTTTCCATTAGCGTCTATCGGCTGTGCTACCCCAAAAGGATTATACACCAGTTTGCTCACAACCACTTTTGATGCATAATCTCCTGCAGAAGCAGCACCGATGCCTGAAACTAAGCCAGGATTGGCTAACGCCTCATTTTTGAGCGCCTCCCAGGTGAGGCGGTAAATTTGCTCAGCATTGACATAGTCATAATCGTGAACGGCTCTTGTCGATGATCCAACCAGCGCAGATGCCTGAATCTTGGTATTCCCTCGTCCCTGCTTTGTTGTAATCTGCAGTATCCCGTTAGCAGCCCTTGATCCATACAGGGCCGTTGATGATGCATCTTTTAAAACAGTGATGCTCTCTATATCTGAGGGATTAATACTATTCATATTTCCTCCGTAAGGAGCTCCGTCAAGCAAAATAAGGGGGTCCGATGAAGCATTCACGGATCCTATTCCCCTGATCCTTATTGTTGCATTTTGCCCAGGTTGGCCATTTGAATTTACTGCCAAAATGCCGCTTGCCTGGCCCTGTAATAAATTAGATACGGAACTAACCTGAAGATTCTTAATCGATTCCGATCCAATCGTAGAGGCCGTTCCTGTAAATGCCTTTTTCCGGGTGGAGCCATACGCCGTAATGATTATTTCCTCCGCCACTTGACTTTTGTCAGCTTTCAGCACAATATTCAGAGGGCCGTTTCCTTCCACTTTTAATTCAAGCGGTTCGAAACCTGTTGCAGAGACAACCAGATATGCCCCCTTTTTTACTTCAATTTGGAAATTACCTGAAACATCGGCAGCAACCGAATTGGTGGTTCCCCGTTCGTTAATTGTAGCAAAAGGAAGAGCTCCTCCTGATCCATCGGTAACCTGTCCCTTTACGGGCATTTTTTGCGAAAAAGCAATAGCAGAAAATGCCATAAGCATTGTCAAGAGCAATACAATTTTTCTCATGTACTTTTTTTTGTTAATCGATTTATTTAGTCAATTCTTTGAAGGTTACAGTTTCATTAAACAGTTGTTAGTCAAATAAGCATCGTCAACCCTCATAGCCCGCAAAATACATTTTTTTAACAGTTAATTTATTCTTTTTTAACCTTTCATTATAAAAATATTCTTTAAAATACCGACCGTTAGTTGCTTAAACAACCTTACAAATTGATTCTTATCAATTTATACAAAATCAAAAAAATTGAATATTATCAAAAAAATTGATCAAAATCAACCCGTATTTTGAAAATATGTCAACAAGTTTTTACCCCCGGCAGCCTTTTGCCCACCGGGATAAAATTTTTATCCCCGCTCCCAAACTTTATGTAGGTTTGCAGCCTATGCAACTACTGAACGGAAAAGAAACAGCAAAAGTGATCCTGGATACCCTTGAAATTGATGTGGCCCAACGCGCCGCTACGGGTAAAAAAGTGCCGCACCTGGCGGCCATCCTGGTGGGTAATAACGGCGCCAGCGAAACCTATGTAGCCTCTAAAGTGAAGGCCTGCAATGAAATTGGCTTTGTATCAACCCTCATCCACTTTGACGAAGACGTTACCGAACTTAAACTCCTGGAGAAAATAGAAGAACTCAATGAAGATATGGACGTTGACGGCATCCTGGTACAATTACCGCTGCCGGAACATATTTCAGAGAAAAAAGTGATTGAAACCATTGATCCTTCTAAAGATGTGGATGGGTTTCACCCGGTGAATATCGGCAAAATGACCCTGGGAGAAAAAGACGCCTACGTTTCCGCCACCCCTTATGGAATTATGCTGCTGCTGGAGCATCATAAGATCGAAACAAAGGGAAAACACGCCGTGGTGATTGGTAGAAGCCATATCGTTGGTCGCCCCATGAGCATCCTGCTGAGCAATAATACTAACCCCGGCAACTGCACCGTTACCCTTTGCCATTCAAAAACAACCAACCTCAGGGAAATTTGCCTGCAGGCAGATATTATTGTTGCCGCTATTGGCATCCCCGAATTTGTTAAAGCCGATATGGTAAAAGAAGGAGCGGTTGTAATTGATGTGGGTATTACCCGGATCAAAGACGCTACAAAAAAATCGGGCCACCGCCTGGTGGGTGATGTGGACTTTAAAAATGTAGCACCCAAAACAAGCTTTATTACACCGGTTCCGGGAGGCGTAGGCCCCATGACCATCGCAGCTTTAATGAAGAATACTTTTAAGGCCTGTGATGAGCGCAATTAAGGTTTAAAGTTCAAGGTTTCACGTTAGATCCGTTTTTATTCTCGATGGACTGTTCGCTGTTTCTTGTTTGAAGTTTGAGGTTCAATATTAACCGGGTCCTTCGTATATTAGTAGGTTTTGTCAGAAATCAGAAATCAGAAATCAGAAATCAGAAATCAAACATCAGACATCAAACATCAAACATCAGACATCAGACATCAGATACCGCCCCAGTAATATTTAACGGCACCTACCCGGTGATGGAACATTTTTATACCATCCAGGGCGAGGGCTACCACCAGGGCAAAGCGGCCTATTTTATCCGGCTGGGAGGATGCGATGTGGGATGCACCTGGTGCGATGTAAAGGAGAGCTGGCCGTTTGATGCTCATCCGCAATGGCCCTTAGCCAATATTGTTGAGGCTGTTAAAAAAACGCCGGCCCGCATGGCCGTGATCACCGGAGGCGAACCGTTGCTGCACCCGCTGCTGCCACTCACAACAGCGCTCCGCGAAAACGGGATTGCCACCAATATTGAAACATCCGGATCGGCTCCGTTGTCGGGCGAGTGGGACTGGATCTGCCTCTCTCCCAAAAAATTCAAACAACCTCTGCCCGGCATCCTGCCCATGGCCCATGAATTAAAAGTTATCGTTTATAATAAAACGGATTTTGCCTGGGGCGAAGAATTTGCAGCACAGGTATCGCCGGAATGCAAACTCTACCTGCAGCCGGAATGGAGCAAAGCCGCCCAAATGACGCCGCTTATTATTGACTATATTAAGGAACATCCCCAATGGGAACTGAGCTTGCAGATCCATAAGTATATTAATGTGCCTTGAGTTGCCAGCATTCAGATTCTATATTAATGCCACTGAAACGCGGAAACACAGATTCTTTTAATGCTACAACAATAGCCGGCCTGATACCGAACAACCTGAAGCTTTTAAACTTTAAACAATAACCTAAACACCCGTCCGGCCCAGGTATTCCTGCAATATAATGGTAGCCGCAATCTCGTCTACCAGGGCTTTGTTTCTGCGCTCCTTCTTTTTCAGCCCCATTTCCAGCATGGCATCCTTCGCCATTTTGGAGGTATACCGTTCATCGACCCCCTCAAGGGGAAGATCCGGAAAATGCTTTTTAATTTCTTTGATGGCTTTTTTTACCAGCGGCGTGGCATGCGTGTCTGTATCATCCCAGTTTTTGGGCTCACCGATGATGATTTTTTCCACCGGCTCCTGCAGAAAATATTTTTTCAGAAAAGGAATCAGCTCCCTCGAGTCGATAGTCGTTAGTCCCGTGGCAATAATCTGCATGGGGTCCGTTACTGCAATACCGGTACGCTTTAAACCATAATCGATAGCTATAATCCTGGACATTAAAATATAGAATAAGAAATGTAAAATTATGAATGAGAAAGCAGAATGGAGCGTCTATCTGTAACCTTAAAAACGGAACCTGAAAAACATATCAGCGATCACAAAAACAGCAAACACCACCGAAGCAATGCCATTGGCCGTCATAAAAGCGAGGTTCACCCGGCGCAGATCTCCGGGTTTTACAATACTATGCTGGTAAACCAGCATCCCCACAAACACCGCTACCCCACCCCAGTACAGCATTCCGAACCCGCCTCTAAAGGCTGCCGCAATAACAGCTACAGCGCTTAACAGGTGCAGGAATTCAGACACCCGGAGCGCCTTCCTGCCCCCCAGTACCGCGGGTATAGAATACAATTCATTAGAGCGGTCAAAGGTTTCATCCTGCAAAGCATAAATAATATCGAATCCGCTCACCCAAAAAAGAACAGCAAAGGAAAAAAGAACCGGGAGGGTATCAAACACTCCCGTAACCGCCAGGTAAGCGCCAATGGGGGCCAGCGATAATCCCAGGCCCAGCACCAGGTGGCACAAAGCCGTAAACCGTTTGGTATAACTGTATCCTAATACAACAAGCAATGCAACAGGCGATAAATAAAAACAAAGACTGTTGATAAAATAAGCAGCCACAATAAACAATACACTGTTCAATATGGTAAACCACAATACATTTTGGGCAGAGAGGGTTCCGGCAGGTATTTCCCGTACCGCCGTGCGCGGGTTTAGCGCGTCATACCTGCGATCCAGGTAACGGTTAAAGGACATAGCCGCATTACGGGCAAAAACCATACATAATAATACAAGGAGGAAGAGCCAGCCTTTTTCCCTGAAAAGATACAGGGATTTGTTCCACATGGTGGGTAGGATGCCGGTGGCATTGGGCGACTGATCGCTGATATCCATACTCCGGATGCCCAGGAAAAAACCGATAAATGCAAAAGGCATAGCAAAAATGGTGTGTGAAAACTTTACAAGACTCAGGTAATTCTTTGTAACAGACATTCGGCAAATGTAGGGTTCTTCAGGCAACCGGCAAGCAGGCTCTGTTTAGCTTTGAGCATAGGGAATTGAGAATTGAAAATCGGGGATCAGGAATCCTGCCCTAAACTCCAAGAGAACATCAGATCTAACCTTAAACTTTAAACGTGAAACACTCCCTAACCATTAGAAGAACACCAGGCACCAAAACGAAGCTAACGTTAAACTTTTATACGTACCAGCTCCCAAAGTACCACCCCCGCTGCTGTAGCAATATTAAGCGAATGCTTCATACCTAATTGCGGTATCTCCAGGCAGCCGTCGCACAATGCAATGGTTGCCTGCTCCACCCCGCTCACCTCGTTTCCAAAAACTACGGCAATTTTTGTTTGTCCATCCCATTGCAGCTGATGCAATTTCCTGCTTTGTGCTACCTGCTCTACCGCCCATACACTATAACCATCCAGTCGCAATGCGGCAATAGCATCTTCCGCATTGGCGAAATGCTGCCAGCTAACGGATTCCTCCGCTCCCAGGGCCGTTTTTTTCACTTCCTTATGGGGTGGTTTGGCAGAATAACCGGTGATATAGATAGCTTCAACTAAAAAGGCATCGCTGGTCCTGAAAACGCTGCCAACATTATAGGCACTGCGGATATTCTCCAGCACAACGATGATCGGCATCTTTTCAGATTCCCGGAACTCCGCTACCGATTTCCGCCCCAACTCATCCATACTCAACTTTCGCATGGCGCAAAAATAAACGGATAGCTGTTATTCTGCAATAAAAACCGCCCCGGAATGTCCGGGGCGGCCTGCAAATTATATACACTGCGGATCAGTTACCGCATATCCTCCCGTACCTGTTTCAGTTTGGACCCGGGCAAATGGATCTGAAAACCCAGGCTCAAACTGGGTGCAAAAGCCGCACTTTTATTACCAGCGCCGGTTATAAAATTGGCCTTGGCTAACAACTCAAGCGCCACGTTCTCGGTTACAAAATAAGCCAGTCCCGGCCCAATACCGCCTTCAAAGCCATTGGTGGAATTGCCGCCCCCGTTGGTTCCTCCTATTCCGGCATTGGCTTCCCCAAAAAAGCGGGTCTGTTTTACCAGGCTTACCTGATCTTCGCCAAAATAATACCGCGCCATGGGGCCTACAAAATAATTAAAAGATGGCCCCCGGCCCCTTCCGGCATCAACCCCAAAACGTACTTCTCCTCCTAATGCAACATTATCCTGTATAAACCATGCAGCCTTGGGCGACAGGTTAAACTTAAAACTTTTTTCTGTTGTGTTTCCACTTACATTGGCAATACTACCGCCGATAATGTAATAACCCTTCTGCGTCTGCGCCTGCGCAGCTAATGCCATCGTAGCAAACGCTACGGCTGAAAGCAATAATTTTTTCATAAACCTCTTATTTTGAGAACTAAGGTCCAACAATTATGCCACAACGGGTAAATGTGGTTGTAAATCAATCTGTTTATTGATAAACGCGGTTTATCCTATTTTTGCGCTCCATGGCAAAGGCTAAAAATAACAACCCGCAGGATACCCCGCTCATGCAGCAGCACAAGGCTATCAAACAAAAATACCCCGATGCTATACTGCTGTTTCGTGTGGGCGATTTTTATGAGACCTTTGGCCGGGATGCCGTTATCGCGTCCCAGGTGCTGGGTATCACCCTCACCAAAAGGAACAACGGAGCAGCAGCATCGCTGGACCTGGCGGGGTTTCCGCATCATTCGCTGGACACCTACCTGCACAAACTGGTAAAAGCCGGCTACCGCGTGGCGATCTGCGATCAGCTGGAAGATCCCAAACAGGCCAAGGGTATTGTTAAAAGAGGCGTTACGGAAATGCTGACCCCCGGTACAGCGGTTAACGACAAATTGCTGGAACATAACAGCAACAACTTCCTGGCAGGTATTCATTTTGCAGATAATGACCAGTTTGGCCTGGCCTTCCTGGACCTGTCTACCGGGGAGTTTTTTGTAGCCGAGGGCGACCGTGAGTATGCCGATAAGCTCCTGCAAAGCTTTCGCCCGGCCGAAGTTATTTTTCAGCGGCACCAGCAAAAGAAATACAAAGAATATTTTGGCAGTAAAACCTATATCTACACGCTGGACGAATGGATCTTTGATAAGAATTATACCGAGGATGTTTTATTGAAACACTTTCAGACGCATTCGCTGAAAGGATTTGGCATTGCCGCCCTGGAGAACGGCATCATTGCCGCCGGTGCCGTAATCCATTACCTCAAAGACACGGAACATCCCAACCTGCAGCATATCATCGCTATTGGCAGCATCCACAAAAACGAATTTTTATGGATGGATAAGTTCACCATCCGGAACCTGGAACTGGCCGGTGGATCTGCCGATAATCACACCCTGCTGAAGGTTCTTGACAATACGGTATCACCCATGGGCGCCCGCCTGCTGAAACGATGGATCATTTTTCCGTTGATTGACCTGCATAAAATAAATGAGCGGCTGGATGTGGTGGAAGTCCTGATCAAAGATCCGGAACTCCGGCAGGCGTTGATGCAATCCATCAAACTCTGTGGCGATATTGAACGGCTGGTAGCTAAAATTCCCACTAAAAAAATCAACCCGAGAGAAGTATTGCAGCTTGCCCGCGGTTTGCAACAGGTAGCGCTCATTAAACAGCTTTGCCTGGCCCAGACCAATCCTTATCTCCGGCGGATGGGCGATGCCCTAAATCCCTGCCCCGTTATTGCAGAAAAAATCTTCAGGAAAATCGTTGAGCTGCCTCCTGCTACCATCATCAGGGGCGGTGTCATCCAAAACGGCATCCTGCATGAGCTGGATGAGCTGCGTACCATTTCCAGGGATGGCAAGGCCTACCTTACACAACTTCAGGTAAAGGAGGCTGAGCAAACCGGCATCAGTTCCTTAAAAGTAGGATTCAACAATGTATTTGGCTACTACCTGGAAGTAACCAATGTACATAAGAACAAAGTACCCGAAAACTGGATCCGTAAACAGACGCTGGCCAACGCGGAGCGCTATATTACACCGGAACTAAAGGAATATGAAGAAAAGATCACAGGCGCCGAAGAAAAGATACTGCAGCACGAACTGCAATTGTACGACCAGCTGCTGAATGAACTGTCTGACTACCTGGCCCCCATCCAGGCCAATGGCAACCTCATCGCCGTTCTGGATTGTCTGGGCTGTTTTGCCCACAATGCCATTCACTACCAGTACAAAAAACCTACCCTGCACGAGGCAGCCACCTGGAGCATAAAGGAAGGCCGGCACCCGGTTATCGAGCGCAACCTGCCGGTTGGGGAAACCTATATACACAACGACCTGGA
The DNA here is from genome assembly GCF_051201075.1 of Niabella hirudinis. Lineage (NCBI taxonomy): Bacteria > Pseudomonadati > Bacteroidota > Chitinophagia > Chitinophagales > Chitinophagaceae > Niabella > Niabella hirudinis. The sequence goes on along the minus strand of NZ_JBPEHJ010000013.1, from coordinate 85,269 downwards.
GCTGAATAAAACAGAACAGCAGATCATTATTCTTACAGGCCCCAACATGAGCGGTAAATCGGCGCTGCTGCGCCAGACGGCACTCATTACCCTGATGGCCCATATGGGAAGTTTTGTACCGGCCACGGAAGCGCAAATATCGCTGACCGATAAAATTTTTACCCGGGTAGGCGCCTCCGATAACCTCAGCGGGGGCGAAAGTACTTTTATGGTGGAGATGAACGAGACCGCCTCCATCATCAATAACATTACGGACAAAAGCATGGTGCTGCTGGACGAGATCGGCCGGGGCACTTCTACCTACGATGGAATCTCCATTGCCTGGAGTATCGCAGAATATCTGCATCAATCACCCCATCAGCCCAAAACCCTGTTTGCAACACACTATCACGAATTGAATGAACTGGAGGAAAAACTGGAGCGGGTAAAAAACTATCATGTCACCAATAAGGAGGTTGGCAATAAGATCATTTTTCTCCGCAAACTGGCCCGGGGCGGCAGTACGCATAGCTTCGGGATCCACGTAGCCAAAATGGCCGGCATGCCCCCCGCACTGATCCGGCGGGCCAATGAGATATTAAGCCAGCTGGAAAACAAACATGTAAACGAGGCAGATGAAGATCCGAGAACAATAAAAGAAAAGATCAAAGATGTAAATGCCCCCAAGTTTCAGCTTTCGATCTTTGATGCACACAGCGAAACCTTTGACCAGATCCGCAAAGCCCTGGCTGATATTGATATTAACCGGCTAACGCCTGTGGAAGCATTGTTGAAATTACAGGAAATCAAGGCGAAGATCCAATAATGGCGGGGTTGTTGCGTATAACTACCCCAATGCGTCTTTATTAAAAAGCTGCTGAACGATATGGATCATTTTTGCAAACAATTACACTTCATTTGGGGGCCGCTCCTTGCCTGCTGCCTTCTTTTTTCTTCCTGCCAAAAGGAAGACCTGAGACCGGGACCTGTCATTGACCCCATCGAGGGCCGCTTACTTTCTGCGGACACCCTCAGGTCCGGCAGCTTGCTGGGCCTGCATATTGGCACAGACCACCAAACGGTTTATGAAAAAATTAAACAGATTGCATTAGAAAAAAATATCGACATTCTTTGGGTCACGAACACCCAGTTTACGGGAATTGAAAAACTAAAAGGAAAACTGGGGTACTACGCGGATCTTCAGCTGAGCAACAAGTGGGCTCCTTCCGAATTCATATTATTCCAAATCGAAAACGACCGGATAAAAGCCATTTATAACCCGGAGGGCCGGCAGCTGGCGCGGTGGCCGCTGGGGCGGCAATACCGGTATACCATTTCTGTTGGGGATGCCACGGATGCCGCATACGGAAAAATGCTGCAACTTCAGTCAACCAAAAAATATAAAAATTATTTCTCGGCTATTTCCGCTTTTGCAAAGTTTATCAGCAAGCCTTACGACAGCCGGATGGCTGCTTCGTCTGAATGGTATTTAAATTACCGGCAGCCCGATCAAAAAACAATTACCAGGAATACCCTGCTTTTTAAAGGAGGTTTTTTGCAGGAAATACGGACGCTGGTGCAGGCAGCGCCTTAAGCACTGAGATTACTGACATTAAATTCCCGGCTCTGTCCATTTGAAAATCATCAAATTTCAAACAGGAATCAGGCATAGCTTGAAATCAAAGACCGGCGCTTCCTGTCTATCACAAAATTGAAAATCCAAAATCGAGAATCCAGAATCCAGGATCTGGTATCCAGGATCGAAAACCAGCCAAACTCTTTAGAATTATAAATCTTGCTGAAAACGCCGGGTTTGGATTTGGGAAAATGGAATCCGGCTGGATGCAATTTAGCAAGCGTAAGCCATTGATTGAACAAGGTATAAATTTTACCAGGATCGAGTTCATTTTTTCGCAGAAAGGTGGTCAGAAACCATTATTAAGCAAACGCCAGATAGAAATATTAGGGATGTTAAAAGAAGCTCCTTCTGTGAGCAGGAAATCATTAGCGGCGGCTTTTGAAATCAACGAATCGGCCATACAAAAACATTTGGATGCATTAAAAACAAAGAGGGTCATTGAACGGAAGGGTGCTTCCAGGGGAGGACAATGGGTTATTAAGGAACAATGAAACATTAAAAGCCTGTTTAAATTTTAAATAAGCTCTAAGTATTGCCTCCCCAGCAATTGAACTTTCTTGCCTTTTCTTTTGTTTCTTTGCCAATAGATACAAACAGGTTGCTTCAATACAAAACAAAAACAAACATTCGTTAATGAAACTGGATATACTCGCTATTGGCGTTCATCCCGATGATGTGGAACTGTGCTGCGCCGGAACCCTGCTCCGGGAAATACAATCCGGTAAAAGGGCTGGTATTATCGACCTTACGCAGGGGGAACTGGGCACCAGGGGTACAAAAGAGACCCGGCACCGGGAAGCAGCAGTTGCCGCAGAAATTATGGGGGTTGCCGTACGCGAAAACCTCAAAATGCGCGATGGTTTTTTCCGCAATGATGAGGAGCACCAGCTCCGGCTGATCAAAGTGATCCGGAAATACCGGCCTAACATTATACTGGGCAATGTATTAGAAGACCGGCATCCGGATCATGGCCGCGCCGGCCACCTGATCAACGATGCCTGCTTTTTATCCGGGCTATCAAAGATAGAAACGACCGGTGATGATGGTAAGCCGCAGGAAAAATGGCGTCCCTCCTATTTTTTTCAATATATGCAGGACTGGTATCATGAGCCCAATGTGCTGATCGATATTACCCAGGTAATCGACATCAAAATGAAAGCCATTGAGGCCTATGCAACCCAGTTTTACACAGGCCAGACAGACCCTAATGATCCTGAACCTCAAACTTATATCTCTACTCCCGGGTTCCGGGAGAGCATTCTGGCCCGGAGCCGGATGCTTGGGAAACGCATCGGGGTACAGTATGCGGAGGGGCTGCTGACCACAAAAGTGATCGGCATGGAAAATCTGTCATCTGTAATACTCAATGAAACCTGATAAAACGTTAAAATAAAAGAAAATATTTTACCATAATTTGCAACAGTGGGCTGACGCATTTTGATTACCTTTGCAGCCCAATATTAAATATATCTGACAATGGCTTTCCCAAAGTTTGCAACTCCTCCGCCTCCCTCATTTCATACGGTTTTAAAAAATCGGATACACGATTATTTTGAATCAAAAGGGGTGCGCAGTACCGGCAACTTACGGCTGTACTCCAAGGCCTTATTCCTGGTGGTTGGTTTTCTGGCTACTTATATTCACCTGGTGTTTTTTACACCTTCCACTACATGGGCCATTGTTGAATGTCTGCTGCTGGGTCTTTTTACCTCGGCTATCGGGTTTAACATCATGCATGACGGAGCCCATGGAAGCTTTAGCAGCAAACCCTGGGTAAATACCCTGGCGGCCTCCTCCTTAAACTTCCTTGGCGCCAATACTTTTATGTGGAAAATGAAACACAATGTGATTCACCATGCCTATACTAACATCGATGGTATTGATGACGACCTGGATGCCAAACCTTTTTTGAGGTTATGCGAAACTCAGAAATATTACAAGATGCACCGCTATCAGCATCTGTATTTCTGGGCGGCCTATTCCCTGCTGTATCTTTTCTGGATCTTTTTCTCTGATTATAAAAAATACTTTACCGGGAAAGTGGGTGATATCCCTTTAAAGAAAATGAAGGCAAAGGACCATATCACTTTTTGGGGATTTAAGCTTCTGCATATTTTTCTGTTTGTTGGATTCCCCATCTACATGCTGGGCTTAGAGGATTGGTTGATTGGCTTCCTTGTATATACGCTTTTTTCCGGATTTGTATTGAGCGTTGTTTTTCAGCTGGCCCATACGGTAGAACATACGCATTTCCCCATTGTTAATACCCAAAACAACAAGGTTGATGATGAGTGGGCTATTCATCAATTAAAAACCACCGCAAATTTTGCAACCCGCAACCGGTTGGCCTGCTGGTTTATGGGTGGCCTGAACTTCCAGGTAGAGCATCACCTGTTTCCGAAAATCTCCCATATCCACTATCCCCGGATCAATAAGATTATTAAGAATACCTGTGCCGAGTTCAAAGTAAACTATATCGAATACCCCCAGGTGCGTCATGCGTTTGTATCGCATGTGTCTTATCTGAAAGAACTGAGCAGGCCGGAAAGCGCGCATTAACGGTGGTGGCAAAAGATAAAATCAATATATTTGGCTGTACTAATGTTTGCCGTTATGAAAAAAGTTCAGTCAACGCTTATTTTATTTATCTTGTCAGTAATGAGCCTATCTGCACAGGAAACTAAAAAAACAGTGGTATTATCCAACCACCAGGCTATTTATGTAACCGATCTTAAAAAAGCAGCGGCCTTTTATGCAAATATTATTGGGCTGGAGCAGGTAGCCGAGCCCTTTAAAATAGGGAAGCATGCATGGTTTAAGACGGGGCCCAAAACAACGCTGCACATTATCCTGGGCGCCGATAAGCCCAAAGAATACTTTAAAAATAACCACATGTGCTTCTCCGTACCATCGCTGGAGAACTTTATCCGCAAGCTGGATCAAAATAAAGTTCCCTATGAAGATGTGAGCGGCAAACGATCGGCAGTTACCAACCGCGTAGATGGTGTAAAGCAGATCTGGCTTCGCGATCCGGACAACTACTGGATCGAGATCAACAATGATCCGGCGATATTTGAGTAATTTGCCGTGGAGGTCGTTTTTAGTGAAAAGTGAGATATACGCCAGGGGTCGGTCCGCTGCCTTCAGTTATCAATCATTAGCGATCAGGTGCAGTCCAGAGATCCGGGTGCTTGATTTCTGATATTGGGACCCTTAGCATTTCGGTATTTGCTTCCCTGCTGTCTGTGGCAGTACAAATCCGCGATTGAAAACTCCGCTTCAAACGCCAAACCATCCCCAACATGAAACGTTGAACCTTTAAACCTGAAACTACATTAAATCCCTTTCAGTGCTTTTTTTACCAGCTGCTCCAGGCTGATTTCCGGTTCGAGTCCAAGCACTTTTTCTACGGCCTGTTCCGCCTGGCTGCGCTGGATACCTAATGCCTGCAGGGCTTCCGCAGCATCCTGCCTTACCGATGGAGCAGTAGCGGGGCTAAGCGCAACCGGAAGATCGATATGCAATTTCCCCAGTTTATCTTTTAGCTCCAGCACGGCACGTTCCGCCGTCTTCTTGCCGATACCCTTAATCCGCTCAAGGCTTTTTGCATCGCCATAAGTGATCGCTTTCACAATCTCATCCGGCTTCATATAAGAAAGGATCAGCCTTGCCGTGCCGGCGCCAATCCCCGATACACTTATTAACCCCAGGAAAATATCTTTTTCCTTACTGTCGGCAAAGCCATACAAAAGCTGTGCGTCTTCTCTTATGATCTGGTGTGTAAAAAGCAGGCCTTCCTTTTGCGTTTCAATCTTTGAATACGTGTTCAGGCTGATGTGTACCTCGTAGCCTACTCCATTAACATCGATGATTACAGAGGATGGCGTTTTGTTTACGAACCCCCCTTTCAGATATGCATACATACCGCAAATGTAATTTTCTAATTTCTAATTTCAGGTTTCTCATTTCTGATTTCAAATTCCCGCGCATTCACCCTAACTTTGGCGCTAAATTTTTTTACCAGATGAGCAACAAAGTTACAGCAGCCATAACGGCGGTGGGCGGATATGTTCCTGAAGACAGGTTAACCAATCTGGACCTGGAGAAAATTGTAGACACTACAGACGAATGGATCCGTACCCGGACGGGCATTGAGGAGCGCAGGATACTGAGGGGGGAAGGAAAAGGTATATCTGAAATGGTAGTACCTGCCGTACTGCGGCTTTGTGAAAAACGAGGCATTGATCCGATGGAGATCGATTGCCTGATTGTTGCCACCGTTACCCCCGATATGGTTTTTCCGGCTACAGCCAATCTTGTTTGCAACAAGATCGGTGCCAAAAATGCCTGGGGTTTCGATGTTTCTGCAGCCTGCTCCGGTTTTTTATACACGCTGACCCTGGGGGCTTCACTGATCGAAAGCGGACGTTATAAAAAAGTGGTGGTGGTGGGTGCCGATAAGATGAGCTCAATTATCGACTATACCGACCGTGCCACCTGCATTATTTTTGGCGATGGCGCCGGCGCAGTACTGCTGGAGCCTTCCTCAAACGGACATGGAATAAAGGACAGCCTCCTCAAGAGCGATGGCAGTGGTGCGCAGTACCTGAAAATGAAAGCCGGCGGGTCGATGTATCCGGCAAGCGCCGAAACCGTTGCAGCACGGGAGCACTATGCTTACCAGGAAGGAAAGACCGTTTTTAAATTTGCAGTTACGGGTATGGCAGAAGTAAGTGCCCAGCTGTTGGAACGCAACCAGCTGACCGGTGATGATATTGCATGGCTTGTACCGCACCAGGCCAACCTTCGTATTATTGATGCCACGGCCCAGCGCATGGGCCTCCCCCACGAAAAAGTGATGATCAATATTCATAAATTCGGAAACACAACTGCGGCAACCATCCCCCTTTGTCTTTGGGAATGGGAAAATAAATTAAGAACCGGCGATAAGATCGTTTTGGCGGCCTTTGGCGGAGGCTTTACCTGGGGCGCTACCCTTGTGGAATGGGCTTATAACCCTAAGGAAATGTAAAACTATCCAATTCGGAATTTTAAATGCAAAAGGAGTACTCATCCCGGTCCTAAACCGACAGGTTTTGGGTAGCTTTTTCTATGCGCTATCAGCTTTTAAATCATATTTACCCCATTCCGGAAATCGGACATCAGGTACAAAACCGGAGCTAACCTCAAACTTGAAACATTAAACGTGAAACCTTCCCCCGGGTTGCCTTGTCCGTATGTCGCCCAAAAAACAAGGGCCGTAGTCAATGGTAAATAGATCACCAGATATTAAACGATGTGCTGAACGCTAAGCGCTAAATGCTAAACGCTGATATCAGGCACGGGAACTGAGAATGCAACACAAGATTGATCGTGATCTCAGTGTCTCATCTCCCGATTCTCAATTTTCAACGCTGGACTCATGGAAAGAATCCACTCAAAGGATTTCGAAAGAACTTTGAACATTAAACCTTGAACACTCCTTAATTACCGTTGCCTGGTTTTATTGGGATATGCTATCTTTTATATAATACCCGTAAATAACCAGCAACGCCGCCAGCAGCGGCGCTATTTCTTTTAAGGGTAACTGTTGCACACCCAAAAAATGGACTATAAGCGCTGCAACAAGCCCGCCAATGGCTAATATGCAGCAATACTTCCGGAGCCGGCTCCGCTTTGAAAAAGCAATAAAAACATTAGGTGGAAAAGCCCATAAAATATTCCAGTTACGGGCGCAGGCCTGATGATTGGTGCAGTACCACATAAACAGCAACTGCAATCCCAGTAACCCGGTGATTAAAAGAAACGCAATATCCACACCGCAATTAAACCGCTTTAAGGGTTTTATAAAGTGTACAGATAGCACCAGCGCAAACAACGCTAAAAACACTAAGAATACCGGGCTCACTCCCCTAACCGCCTTGTGCGCGCCTCCTTCAAAAATGCTTTGGCCAGCTGTTAGCGGCCTCCCATTATACTGTGCATGCTGCAAACCGGTGTAAAGATAACCCGGTAAAAACATGGCCTGCCAATTGCTCATCTGCGCATCTACCGGACTGCCCAATATAAGATCAATACCAAAACGCTGCCATGGTTTGCCGGCCAGGTTACCATCAACCACCTGCCGGAAGCTCATCTTTTGCGCGCCTGGAAGGGTTCCATATTGAAACGAAGGCCCCAGTACACGCGGAAAAATATCCCGTACCCGTGTAGCACAATTATCAAAAAGAAAATCATACCGGTAAGCCCTGTTCCGGGGTAAAAAATTTGTTTCGAGAAAGTTCCGCACTTTTATTTTGTCCAAAGGATCCAGGTACAGCACCTGTTCCGCCACACTCCGGCCTTCCTCCTCATAGGTATTCAAAAAACTGTCAAAGTCCTCCTTATCCAGGAAATATAATAGTTTACCTAACGTAAATTTTGAATAAAACGCGGGGTCTGCAAAATCAAAAGTACCATAGTTATATACCACATCCGTACCCCCGGCGCTATCCGTGATCCTGATAGCTGTATGTCCAAAGGAAGCATACAATGCATCTCCCGTTCCGCAGGTAAGAACACTGATCCGGAGTTGTGCCTTTGTGCCCAAAGCACCGGCCAACAGCAATAGCAGCCCAACCAGTCGTATTGGTACCATCAAATGCCGGGGCTTATTTCTTGGCTAAAACGGAAAGCATAACGGTTACCTTGTCCGACATGGTTATGCTGCTCCGGCCAACCTTATAATCCAGCCGGTTCAGTGAAAAATTAGAGCTTAGCAAAAAGCCTCCTTCCACCGGTTTAGTAATAAAATCAAATTTAATATTGCGGGCTACCCCATGCATGGTAAGCACGGCTTCGGCATAGTAAACGCCCCCCTGCTTGGGAAGGATCCGGGTAGATTTGATGCGAATCTCGGGATATTGCGCTGCGTCAAAAAAATCAGTCTGTTTCAAATGATTGTCCCTTTTCTCAATGCCGGTGCTGATCGTACTCACATCCACCGTTACGTCAAAACTGCTTTTGCTCCAATCTGCGGGGTTGATGACGATGCTGCCTTTTAATCCTTTAAAACTACCCTCCACATCCATGCCCATATTCCGGATTACAAATGCAACTTTACTTTCGGCCTCAACAGGTTTTAACGATTGGGCGGGCACGCATTGGAACACAAGGATTGCAGCCAGTATCAGTGCTATTTTTATCATCTGCTTATTTTTTATTGATTTTTATGGACGAGCGCTTTCCGGGGTTGATCATTTAAAACTGATTGGTAGTCAATAATACCAGGGTGCAGGCTTCAACCGGCTCAATACCATGTTCTTTAACCTTTTGCGCCAGGGCATTATTTTCCGCGCCGGGGTTAAAGATAATTCTTTTGGGGTGCAACTCCAGAATATAGGCTTCATATTGCTGCTGATGCAAGGGGTTCAGGTAAACGGTTACCGTGTCTACATCCTGTTCCTTTGGTTGTACCGTTTGTATAGCAACGTCATCAATCTGCCCTTCCCGCTTGCCGATAGCAACGACTTCATGGCCATGTGACCGCAGGCGCTTTACCGCCATGTTGCTGTAACGCTCAGGGTTTTCCGAAGCACCCAGTACCACTGTTTTTTTGTTCATACATTTTTTCCCGTATAATAGAACAGGCTGCCCCTTAAAAAGGTTGCAGCCTGTTTGTTTTATTTTCCGTTTATTTTACTTTAAACCAGCATCCGAAGGGGCTCTTCCAGCAACTCTTTCAGTGTTTGAAGAAAGGCTGCCCCTTTAGCGCCATCCACCACCCGGTGGTCGCAACTCAATGTCACCTTCATGATATTTCCCGGCACAACAGCACCGTTCTTTACAACGGGTACCTGTGAAATACCGCCGATCGCTAAAATACAAGCGTCTGGCGGGTTAATGATGGCCGTAAATTCATCGATACCAAACATACCCAGGTTAGAGATTGTAAATGTGCTTCCTTCCCAATCGGCCGGCTGCAGTTTTTTATCTTTTGCCTTCCTGGCATATTCCTTTACTTCGGTTGCAATCTGCGACAATGATTTTGCATCTGCGAAACGCACTACCGGCACCAGCAGGCCCTCTTCTACCGCTACAGCTACACCGATATTTATGTGATGGTTAATGCGGATCTTATCTCCCAGCCAGCTACTGTTTACAGCCGGATGCTTCTTTAATGCAACCGCGCAGGCCTTTAAAACAAAATCATTAAAGGATATTTTTACAGGGCTTGTTTCATTGATCTTTGCCCGGCTTGCCACTGCGCTGTCCATATCAATTTGCATGGTCAGATAGAAGTGGGGGGCCGAATACTTACTTTCTGCCAGCCGCTTTGCAATTACTTTGCGCATTTGCGAAACCGGAACTTCCTCAAAACTTACCTGCCCGGCTGGTACGGATACCGGTGCAACTGCTCCGGTCACACCCGTTTCCGGGGCTGCAGCTAATGCCGGCTGATAGTTATCAATATCTGATTTAATGATTCGTCCATTGTCGCCACTGCCCTTTACACTATTCAGATCTACCCCTTTTTCGGCCGCCAGTTTTTTCGCCAGCGGTGAGGCTTTTATACGGCCATCCGCCGCTTCGGGGGCTGTTTCCGCTGCGGGTGGTGCGGCCTGGGCTGCTGCGGGCGCAGCTACGTCATTGTTTGTTGCAGCCTCCGAAGCCGGGGCAGCTCCGCCTTTAACTGCAGCAACTACTGCTTCTACATCTACTTTACCCGCTTCGCCAATAATGCAAAGCAGATCGTTCACCTGTATCTTTTCTCCTTTTGCCGCTCCCTGGTAAAGCAAGGTTCCGTTCTTATAGCTTTCCAGTTCCATGGTGGCTTTATCGGTTTCAATTTCTGCCAGCAGGTCCCCTTTTTTCACCGGGTCTCCCACATTTTTTGCCCAGCTGGCAATAACACCTTCCGTCATGGTATCGCTCAAACGGGGCATTAATACCACTTCTTCCATTTTTGAGATATCCACCGGGGCTGCTGCCGCTGCCGCGGGTTCCCCCCTGGGGGCTTCTTTAGGAGCTGCCGCTGTGGGGGTTCCGCTGCCATTTCCACCCATGAGACCGGAGATATCCTCTCCTGCTTCGCCTACTATCGCCAACAAGTCATCTACCTGTAATTTACTTCCTTTGGGAGCGCCCAGGTGAAGAATAACTCCATCTTTATAGCTCTCCAACTCCATCGTGGCTTTGTCCGTTTCAATCTCTGCCAGCAAATCGCCTTTTTTAACAGGATCTCCTACTTTTTTATGCCAATCTGCGATAACTCCTTCTGTCATGGTATCACTCAAACGGGGCATTAATATCTTCTCAGCCATTACCTAATTTATTTTCGCCGAAATTAAGATAAAATGATGAATTTGCAGGAAAAGATCAGGAGCTCCATTTTTTTGTACGCAACCATTTCCCTAATTTGGCGCGTCTGTACAAAGTATTGAATAGAAATGAAAAAAACAGTTTTAACAGTATTGACGGGGTTGCTGTTAACCACCGCAATTTGGGGGCAGAAAAAACTGACTGAGGCCACCATTTATTATGACATCGTCATTAATACCGGCAATGAAAAGCCGGGCAAGGCCGATATGCTGGATGGCGCCACCAATGTCATTTACCTGAAAGGGAATGACAGCCGGGCAGACATGATCAGTTCACTGGGCACACAGTCTGTAATCATTGATGGTAAAACCGGGGGCGTTACCATTTTAAAGGACTATGGTGAAAAATATATGATGAAGCTCACCGCAGCCGACTGGAAAAATCATAATAAGAAAAACGAGAACATTTCTTACACCGTTGAAAACGAATTTAAGACCATTGCCAATTACAACTGCCAGAAAGCTACCGGCAAAATGACCGATGGAACCGTTTTTACCGTTTATTTTACCAAAGACCTTATCCCGGTGAACACCGAGTTCCAATACCTTAACAAGAACCTTCCGGGGCTGGTGATGGAATATGGCGCGTCTGATGGCAAAACAAAAGTGACGTATACGGTTTCCAGTATTGACTTTGGGGCCGTACCGCTGTCAAAATTCGATCTCCCGGAATCCGGGTACCGGATCGTTCCCTATACCGAAAAAAGCAAAAAGTGAGGATAGTCCCAATAACAGGGCGGATGTCTAAAGTATGACATCCGCCCTGTTATTATTTTATAAAGTGGTTGCTCTGCTTTACTGCCCAAATGCATCTTGCCAGGCCAGGATACCCCCTTCTACATTAACGGTATTTTTGAACCCCATAGCATCCAGCATCAGGCAGGCCGCAGCGCTCCGTTTTCCACTACGGCAGTGTATGATCACTTCATCTTCCTTTAACGGCTCCAGTTCCTCCACTTCCATATTCTGTATTTTACCCAGGGGAATCAGCTGACCGCCAATATTGTACTCGTCATATTCTGCCGGCTCTCTTACATCAACCAGGTTGATTTTTTCGCCGCCGTCAATCCTTTTTTTCAGTTCCTGAACAGTGATGGTATTCATGTTTCTGTATTTTAAACGTTTTATTCCGGTTTAGCCGGGGGCTCTTCCTTCGAAAGTGAGTCTTTCCTGCTGTCACTGCCCGTTGAATCCATAACCGGCCGCTCCAGGCTTAACCAGACATCCACGATCTGACCGGGACGAATGGACCGGGAGTTGCCTTCTGCATCGTACCGCTCGGGGCTTTGCCGGTACACAAAAGCAGCGGCGGTATCTGTAACTCCGGCTGAAGGGATCACCGATCCCAGCCCGATACCTTTACCTTCCAGGAGGTCCTTTGCTTCGGTATAGGTAAGCCCTACCAGGTTGGGTACCAGGAAGGATGTACCCAGTCCGCTTCCGATAATCAGATCAACCCGGGAGCCTTGCCTTATCTTGGCCCCCGGCTGGATAGCCACACCGTTGTACTGCTGTTCCAGTACCGTATTCTTTGCAAAATCCGGTTTAAACGTGGTATCGCCCAGCTTGAGCCCCATATTAGTCAGCGTAAACTCCGCACTTCTTAAACTATAGCCTACGATATTCGGCATTTCAACCAGCGGAGGCTCCGCACGGTTAATGGTCAGATACACGGTTCTGTTTGACTTTACTACCTCGTACTCATCGGGTACCTGCCGTACTACCTGTAATGGTTTTAATGTATCGTTAAATACACTGTCCTGCACCACCAGCTCAAAGCCGGCATCGGTCAGGATTTTTTCTGCCTGCGCCAGTGTTTTTCCCAACAGCGGGGGTACCGTTTTTGCGTCATCATGGTGTGTAAGCCATCCCAGAGAAAGAATCACTATCGAAAAAATGGCCAGCGCCAGGATGATGCCGGCAAGTATATTTACCCAAAGTGGTCTTCTTGTTATAAAACGGAACATGTATTGATTATTCTTGGTAAATATAGGATAATTCGGCTATCGGCTTTAGGCAATTTGAAGATTTGAGGATTTGGAAATGTGGAAATGTGAAAATGTGGAAATGTGGAAACCAGGTATGGAACGGCAGCGAACGTGAAACTTTGAACCGGAAACGCTAAACCCGAACCTCCTCTTTCTAAGCGAAACATTCTTCCACAAGAAGACTGTAAAAATCGGTGAGCGATACTCCTGCTGCCGCAACCTGCTGTGGCACAATACTGGCGGCACTCTGCCCGGGAATGGTATTTACCTCCAGCATATAGGGCCGGTCTTCCGTTTCGTTATAAATAAAATCGATCCGCACCACACCGCGACAATTAAACACTTCATAAACCCTTGTTGCAGCCTCCCTTACTTTTTGAGCAATGGGAGCAGCTACTACAGCGGGGGTTATCTCCGTAGATTTTCCTTCATATTTTGCTTCAAAGTCGAAAAAACTTTTGCTGTCGTGCGCCTTCACCTCTGTAAGCGGAAGCACACGGATGGCGCCGTGCGACTTGTACACACCCACGGTAAATTCGCGCCCCGCAATCATTTCCTCCACCAATACCTGGGTATCTTCCCCAAATGCCTTTTCTATGGCTGCCTCCAGTTCATCCACCCCTGTTACCTTGCTCATACCTATGCTGGAGCCGCCGTTATTGGGTTTTACAAATACCGGGAGTTGCAACTGGCCGGCGATGGTGGCCGCTGCTACCGGGGTATGGGCAAACAGGTGCAGGGAATTAGCCACCGCAATACCCGCCATTTTGGCTATGGCAACGGCATATCTTTTATTAAAGGTAATGGCCGAAGTAGCGGCATCACAACCGGTATATGGGACACCCAGCATATCCAGGTAGCCCTGAAGCTTTCCATCCTCGCCCGGAGTGCCGTGCATACCAATCAGCACGGCATCAAAGCGAATTTTCTGTCCGTTTTCGACGATCGAAAAATCATCACGGAACACCGTTGTTTTTACACCTGTGCTATCGGTATAAAACCAACCTTCAGGATTAATGTCCACCACATAAACGTTGTACTTTTCCCGGTCCAGGTTCTTTTCTATTGTAGCAGCACTTTTATAGGAAATCACCGCTTCGCCCGAAAGTCCGCCGGTTACCAATGCAATATTCTTCTTCTGCATAAATGATTGTTAATTACGCCTCGTGGTTTCCACCCATTTAATAATTCTTTCGGCATCGTCCAGTCCGGCCTTGGCTACTTTAGCATTGGGATTGCCATCGTAGCCCATAGCCAAATGCAGGGTATCGTAGGCGCTGACAAAGTAGCTGAGCATTTTTTTATTTTCTAACGACAGCTGATCCCGGTACCACTCTACATTTTTCCGGCCTTTTTTTCCATCCGCAAAAACGCTGTCTAATGCCACCAGCACTGCACTGTAGGCCGCATGGCCCGCCAGCTTTACGTATTTTTTATCGGTATAAAAATGTTCCAACTTTCCGGCCTTTTCCGAAAGTATCGCTTTTGCATTAGCCATATACCGTTTGGCTTCTTCAATTGGTGTATTCATAATATTGGTTTTTTTCTTAAAGATGCAGCTTCTCTTTTTTGGCCAGCAGCTCTTCCACTGTTTCCTGGTACATTTCATCAGGTACACAGCAGTCTACCGGGCAAACGGATGCACACTGGGGTTCTTCATGAAAGCCCTGACACTCTGTACATTTATCCGGAACAATATAGTAGGTATCATCGCTGATGGGCGCGTTTTTAAAATGAGAATCCACCACATTGCCATTAAACAATTTATATTCCCCTGTAACGGTATTTCCATCGGAGATGGTCCACTCCACCCCGCCTTCATAGATGGCATTGTTTGGGCATTCCGGCTCACAAGCTCCGCAGTTTATACACTCTTCTGTTATTTTTATAGCCATAATCTATTAAAATTATTTGATTGAACGTAAGCTGTAATCTATTTATTTTGTACAAAATTAATCATTGAAGATGACATTATCACAACGCATCCGCTTATTGGTCAAATTGGGTGCTTATATGCAGGGCAACAGTGAAGCCTGGCAGGATACAAAAGAACGGGCCTTCCGGAGCAACGGATGGTTTTTACCGGATTTTATTAACCGGTCTGTACAAAATATTGCCGCCGCATTCCTGCAGGAGCCCCTGCTAAAGAGCTGGACGGAAGCTTACCCGCGCCTTGCGGCAGCGGACCAGGAACCCCGGCTTGTGGGGCTGGTGATGGCCGGAAATATACCGCTGGTCGGATTTCATGACCTGCTCTGTGTTTTTATATCGGGGCATCATTGTTTGGTGAAGGCTTCATCGAAGGACGAAACACTGATCCACCACCTGGTAGCCCAAATGATTTCCTGGGAGCCGGAGGTAGCTGAACGGATCCGTTTTTCTACCCTGCTAAAAGGCTGCGATGCCTATATTGCTACCGGCAGCGATAATACCGCCGGCTATTTTGATTATTATTTTGCAAAATATCCACACCTCATCCGCCGCAACCGTACTTCCGTGGCAATACTTACGGGCAATGAAACCCAGGCCGGGCTTGGCGCACTGGCGGATGATATCTGTCTTTATTTTGGCAGGGGCTGCCGCAATGTAACCCAGGTTTACGTACCGGAGCAATATGATTTTGAGCCGTTATTAGAGGCTTTAAAAAAATATGACTACCTGGCCGATGTGCATAAATACAAAAACAACTACGATTATAACCTGGCCTTATACCTGCTCAATAACCGGTTTTATATGAGCACACCGGCCCTATTGCTGGTAGAAGACGCAGGACTGTTTTCGCCCGTGAGCCAGCTGAACTATTCGTTCTACAACAACCGGTCTGCGCTGATGAATGAGCTGGCCGCCAACCCATCGGTACAGTGCATGACAGGCGATGACGGCATCCCGTTTGGGAGCGCCCAGTCGCCGGCGCTTAACCAGTATGCAGATGGTGAGGATACCCTTGCCTTTTTAATTTCCCTGAATGAGGGTACCTTTAACAAAACAGCGTTTCACAATGAAGGCTGAACAAAGTACGAAGACTTTAGTAAAACTTTGTTAAACTGATTGTCTGCGCTTCCGAATGTCCAACACAGTTTGTTACTTTGTATGAGCAGTGCATAATTTTTGAAAATGAAACTTTTAAATTGAATCGTAAAATGAAATTGAAACAAATTCTTTTAGTGATTGTGATCAGCGTGCTGTCTGCCTTTGCCGGCATTTTCCTTTATGGAAAGTTTGCGCGCAATGGCAACGGCACCGTAGGTGTGCCTGTAGATGGAAAATTACCGGCAAACTATGCCAGCTTCTTCGACAATAAGGGAAACGCAGCCGAACCCACCGATTTTACAAAGGCATCCGAATCGGCTATCCCTGCCGTAGTGCATATTAAAACAAAAATACCGGCTAAAAAGCTGGACAACGGACTACCCCGCAGGGGCCAGAGCGGCGATCCTTTTGAGGATTTTTTTGGCGACATGTTTGGCCTGGGTCCCCAAATGCGTCCCGAACAGCGTGCTTCGGGTAGCGGCGTTATCATCAGCCAGGATGGCTATATTGTTACCAATAACCACGTGGTTTCTGATGGCGGTGATGGCGTGGCGTCCGAAATAAAGGTAACCCTGAACGAGGGACGCAAAACCTATACAGCCAAAGTGGTTGGGCGCGATCCAAGCACCGATATTGCCGTTTTGAAAGTTGAGGCCAATAACCTTCCTTACATGATCTATGGCAATTCTGATGATGTAAAACTGGGGCAATGGGTGCTGGCGGTTGGTTATCCCTTCAACCTGGAAGCTACGGTTACAGCCGGTATCATTAGCGCCAAGGGCCGCAGCATTGGCATTAACGGGCAGCAGAGTATGTCGCCGGTAGAGTCTTTTATTCAAACCGATGCGGCCGTAAACCAGGGCAATAGCGGCGGCGCGCTGATCAATACCAATGGGCAGCTGGTGGGGATCAATTCGGCCATACTGGCTCCAAGCGGTACTTATGCCGGTTATTCTTTTGCCATACCGGTTAATATTGTAAAAAAAGTGGTAAACGACATTATCAAATACGGTGATGTAAAACGCGGCTACCTGGGCATCAGCTATTTTGACGAACAAAAAACCCCGGGTGAAAATGAGCGGCGCCTCAAACTGTCGGGCCTGCAGAGCGGAGATGGCGTATATGTACTGGAAGCACCGGCCGATGGCGGCGCCTCAAAAGCCGGGGTAAAGCGGGGCGATATTATTACCAAAGTAAACGGCACACCTGTTTCTTCCGGGTTACAGATGTCCGGAATTATTGCCAGCGCGCAGCCGGGCGACAAAGTAAAACTGACCTACCTGAGGGGCGGGAAGGAAGTTTCGGCAAACGTAACACTGTCCGACAAACCGAGCGCCAGCAAACTCACCAACGCCGATCAGATTGCAGATCAGCTGGGTGTTGAACTGGGCAATGTAGATGCTAAAAGAGCGGAGCAACTGCGCCTGCATGGCGGAGGGGTTGAAATCAAAAACATCCGTCCTAATGGCCTGTTGAGCAAAAGCCGGATCGACAAGGGCTTTATAATTACCGCAGCGAACGGGCAGCGTGTAAAATCAATTGATGAACTTGCAAAAGTGCTGGCCGGCAGCCGGAGCAGCAAAATTGAACTGGAGGGTATTTACCCGGGCTACAGCGGCCAGTACTCCTACCAGATCAATCTCAATGGAGATGATGAAGATTCTGGTTCTTTCTAAACAGAATAAAGCATTCTGATATACGGAAGGCCCGCGGTTTGCGGGTCTTCTTTTTTTTTTGGTATATTTATGGTAGTATATCAACAAGGTTACCGGTATTTATCATTGATAACAGAAGCGGTGTTGCAGCAGAAATTCCCCGGGCAGGTTTTTTCAGGCAAAGTATTGTTGAGGAGACATGATCCTGCAGCCCCCAAGCATAAAAAATTCTGTATGAAAAAGATCCTGGTGCTTACCGATTTTTCTGAAAATGCGGCGCATGCCGTTCATTACGCGCTGCGCCTTGCTCCGTTTTGGCAAATAGAGGAACTGGCACTGCTGCATGTATACGAGCCCCCGGTTCTTTTGAGGTCAGACCCTCCGGGCAGCATTGGCATTGAAGGTACAACAGGGCTTATGGATTATACACTGATGACCGAACAGGCCGCAGTGCTGAAGGAAAGTGGCCTGGAAAAAATGAGCGCCCTTGAGGCACAGCTGGCAGCCCGCTATCCAATGGTAACCATTACCACCCTGGTTATGGAAGGTTTTTTGGGAGATGCCGCCAATGAGCTGTCAGAAAAAGAGGGGTACGATCTTGTAGTGATGGGTATTACCGGAAAATCAGGACTCGAAAAAATACTCATCGGTAGCAATGCGATAAAAGCCATTGAAAGCTTGCACCAGCCGCTGCTGATTGTTCCTCCCAAACCGGCAAATACCGTTCCCGACAAAATAGCACTGGCATCGGACCTGGAGCTTTTGAGCGCGTCAACCATCGGGCACCTGGAACAATTAATGACCAACCTGCCGGTTAAGGAGCTGCAGATGGTTACCATTAATAAAAATCCTGCGGATGCGGCCAACCAGGAAAAAGTAAGTGCGCTAAAAGCCCAGCTGCACCGGATGAATCCAGTGGTGCATTTTGTGGAGGCGTCACATATAGAAGCCGGCCTTGAAAGTTTTGTAACCGGGCATCATATCTCGCTTCTGGCATTTGTGCATCATGAGCGCAGTTTTTTGGGACAGTTATTCCATAAAAGCATTAGTAAACAGATCGCATGGAATACCACCATACCCGTTTTGCGGTTAAGGGATGAATAGGGCTTATAGCGTCAATGAATAAAAAATGAAACACTCAATGAAAAATGCAGAAGCCGGTCCGGTTAGGCAGGGTTTAAGTTTATACGGAACAGAGATAAAAAATTGAACAGACCGGTTATAAAAGTCACAAATTCATCCTCTCCTCAGTACCAGGCTGATAATGGCGCTGATCTCTGCCGCACGGTTCCATACCATCATATGGGTACCTCCTTTTATTATATAATCCGGCCTCATGTTTTTTACTGGCAGGATGCGGTCCTTGTCTCCATGAATATGCACTACATTTTTAAAATCAGCCGTATTTCTCCAGTTCACGATCTTATCGAAGGACCATTTTACATAGTTGAGGTTTGCCGTTTTGCGATAGGTATTTGCAAATTCCCGTTCATCGGCGGTATAAGCCCCCAGCCTTCTGTTGGCGATCCTGAAGGCTATGCTACTTTGCTGTATCCTTTTTATGGGGACTATGTGGTTTAAGCCGAGCTGGCCTGCAAACCGCATATACCAGGGCAGTTCTGACCGGTATTTTACGCTGGATAAAAGGATTACCTGCCGGATACTTTTGAACCCTGCAATTTCGAGGGCCAGCATACCACCAAACGAAATGCCCGCCAGTACGGCGTTTTCTTCTTTAATTCTCATGGCCATCCGCCGCGCGTAGGCATTAAAGGTTTCACCAGGTTCAGGATCCAGCCAATTCAGGAAACAGAGGTGGACATTGTCCAGGGACAGGTTGCCGTAAATACGCTCATCAACCCCAAAACCCGGTATGCAATAAAGGTTCAATGACTTTTTGTTTTCAGCTATCAGATCTCAGAATCCAGACATCATATCGAGTATGAAACCCTATCAGGATCCTACGTAAAACTTTAAACCTTAAACTTTAAACGCTTCCTCCCCGCTAATCCAATCCAAACATTCCCTTGTTGAGCTGTTTCAGCAGGTGCAGTTTTTCGTCGGCCGCCACCAGGAGCGATATATTATGCTGGCTTCCACCATAAGACACCATACGAATGGGCACGTTGCGGATGGAGCCAAACAATTTTTTGATAATTTCTTCCGTTTCATTGATCCGGTACCCCACTACAGAAACAATCGTCTGGTCCCTGTCTATGGATACGGTGCCCAATACTTCCAGCTCTTTTATGATTTGCTCCAGGTGCTCGGCATTGTCAATTGTAAGTGAAACAGCTACTTCGGATGTAGTGATCATATCAATCGAGGTCTTGTATTTTTCAAACACCTCAAATACTTTTCTTAAGAAGCCATAGGCCAGCAGCATCCGGCTGCTTTTTATGCGGATGGCGTAAATATTATCTTTTGCCGCTACTGCTTTTACCCCGGCGCCCGAAGGTTCCTGGGTAATAAGGGTGCCTTTTGCTCCCGGCTCCATTGTATTGAGCAGTTTCACCGGTATCTTGTACTGCTGTGCAGGCCATATTGACGCAGGGTGCAGGATTTTTGCACCAAAATAGGCCAGTTCTGCCGCTTCCTCAAAGCTGAGCTGTTCTACCGGCTTTGTAGTGCCCACAACCCGGGGATCGTTGTTATGCATGCCGTCAATATCCGTCCAGATTTCACAAACAGATGCGCTGATTGCCGCTGCAATCAATGAAGCGGTGTAGTCGCTGCCGCCTCGTTTCAGGTTATCGACCTCGCCCCGCGCATTGCGGCAGATATAGCCCTGTGTTACCAGGATCTTCTTATCGGTATGTTGATTCAGCAGCTGCGTTAACTTGATGCGGATGCTGCCGATCTGCGGTTCTTCATTTTCATCGATACTCATAAACTCCAATGCCGGCAGCAGGGCATAGGCTTCGCCCTGCTCTTCAAGATAAACAGAGAATATTTTTGTAGAAAGCAATTCTCCCTGCGCAAGAATATCCTTGCTCAGCGCTTCGCTAAAAGATATCTTTAAGATGATATTTAAAAACTCAAAATGTTCGTCAACAATGGCCTGTGCTTTTTTCAGCGCTGTTTCGGAAGACAACAGTTCCTTTATAAATTGATTGTAATGATCCTGCAGGTTGTTGATGGTTTGCTGGGCAGTATGCCGGTCGCCCCGGGCAATAGCATTCCCGATTTCAACCAGTGCGTTTGTCGTACCGGAAAGTGCGGAAAGCACTACTACGGCAGTTTCATTTTGATTTTGTAAAAGCGATGCAATATGTTTCATCCGCTCTGGTTTACCAACACTGGTACCTCCAAATTTCATTACCTTCATGGCTCTTCTTATTTATTTCTTTTTACTGTTTGGTTTTGTTACTGCTTCTTCCAAGTCCTTTTGCCCGGTCGCAAATTTCGCAAAAAATCGCCAGTTAGCAGCATCCTTTAAAATATTACACCTAGTTTTTCTCCAAGCGCTTTCAGATCTGCTGCTACCACGGGCAGCAGCGGAATGCCGGCTGTCCGTCGCTCTGCCTCGATTTCCCGCTCGGGATCGCCGGGAATCAATACCCGTTCCTGTCCGCTGATTGTATCCGCATTGCGGAACCCGCTGATCCAGTCATCCATATCCCGCTTGTACTCCGCCACCGTCCGGAAGGCATCCACACGCATGGCGCCAAAAAAATGCCCGATTCCCTTTCCCGGCTGCCGGAGCGGCATCGGCACATAAGCCGGAAACGGGGGCACCCAGGGAGCATAATTGGCTCCGCTTAATAATGCCGAAAAAATATCGACCACTGCACCCAATGCATAGCCTTTATGGCTGCCATGCTCCCGGTCTCCGCCAAGCGGCAGTAAGGCGCCTCCATTTTTAAGGATACCTGCATCTGTGGTGTCCCGGCCTTGCGCGTCCTGTACCCAACCCGTAGGGGCTGCCTCATTTTTGCGCTGTAATATTTCCAGCTTTCCATTTGCCGCGGTGGTGGTGGCCAGGTCTGCTACAAACGCCGGTTCATTGCCGGCAGGAGCCGCCACACAGATGGGATTGGTACCCAGCATTTTTGATGTGGAGAATGTAGGCGCTACCAGTGGGCTGGCATTGGTCATGGAAATACCGATCATATCATGCTCCAGCGCCCTCATAGCATGGGCCGCGGCTATGCCGTAGTGGTTGCTGTGCTGAACGCTTACCCAACCAGTGCCTACCTGCCGCGCTTTTTCAATGGCCAGTTCCATGGCATAGGGTGCTACTACCAGCCCCAGGCCACTGTCGCCATCCACCACCGCAGTGGAAGGCGTTTCATGCAACACTTTTATCTGGGGCGTTGCGTTTACCCGGCCGGCCTCCCATAGCCGTACATACCCGGTAAGACGGGCAACGCCGTGAGAGTCCACACCGCGCAAATCTGCGGAGAGCAGTACGGTTGCCGCAGTTGCAGCATCTGTATCGGGACAACCTATCTTCTTAAAAATCCGGATGGTAAAATCGAGTAATTGCTGATAAGCAAATGTGGTATCCTGCATGATCACAAAGTAACAATAAAGAAGCGGAAAAATAAATTAGCCGGAAGGCGGAAAAACGGGGAAGGTCTTTTTTGGGTTATTCCTTACTTACCGTGTTACCGCCTTACCGGCTATCAGAATTTTTTAAAACGGGAGATCATCTGCGGCATCCCCACCCGCGGGCACCGCACTGGCCGTGCCTGTATTATAACTGCTGTTGGCAACCGGCACACCACCCTCGCCCTTTGCGCCCAGCAGCTGCACTTCCCGCACCCGCAGCGACAGCACGGCGCCATTGGTGCCGTCTGCACGGGTAAAACTTCTTACTTCCGGGTTTCCTTCGGCATACACCTGTTTTCCCTTGGTAAGATATTGGGATATGGCAGTACGGTCCGTCCACCAGGCGCAGTCTACCCAGGTGGTCTTTTCCTGGTTATTGCCCTGAGCATCGCGAAACCGTTCCGTATGGGCCACCGTAAAATTGATAACGCTTTTCCCATTCACATTATTTACCACACAATCCTTTCCCAGGTTCCCGATAATCTGCATCTTTAACATAGTGCTCAAATTTTGATTTAGTAAAAATAATTTAGCAAGATAGTATTTTCAGACAGAATCACCTAAAATTTTACCAAACCGCGATAATCTCCGTAAACAATGATTTACAGCACTTTACAACCCTTTCTTTCAAAGAAAAAAGCAGGCGGCGCTACCCCCGCCATCCCCATATCCTAATTGCAGAATCTTCATTTATCTTTGCAAATTAATATTATGAGCAAGAAAGGAAAAGTTTTAGTGGCCATGAGCGGTGGCATTGACAGTACGGTGGCTGCACTGATGCTGAACGATCAGGGCTATGAAGTGATCGGCATTACCATGAAAACATGGGATTATACCGGTAGCGGCGGCGGAAAAAAGGAGACGGGCTGCTGCAATGTGGATAGCTTTAATGATGCCCGTATGGCGGCCGTTCAGCATGGTTTCCCCCATTTTATTTTAGATATCCGCGAGGAGTTTGGCGATTTTGTGGTGAATGATTTCGTAGAAGAATACCTGGCCGGGCGCACACCAAACCCCTGTGTACTGTGTAATACCCATATTAAATGGCGGGCTTTGCTAAAAAGGGCCGATGCCCTGGGATGCGATTTTATTGCTACCGGTCACTATGCAAAAGTGCGCCGGCACGATAATGGCCGTTATGTGATCAGCAAGGCGGTGGACCATACCAAGGACCAAAGCTATGTGCTTTGGGGGGTGGATCAGGCATTGCTGGCCCGCACTATTTTGCCCCTGGGTGGTTTTCATAAAACAGAGATCCGGCAAATGGCGATGGACTACGGCTATCCCGAGTTAGCCAAAAAAAGCGAAAGTTATGAGATCTGCTTTGTTCCGGACAATGACTACCGCGGTTTCTTAAAAAGACGGGTTGAAGGTTTGGAAGAGCGCGTTAATGGTGGTAATTTCATCGACAAAAACGGAAAAGTGCTGGGCAAACACAAAGGATATCCCTTTTATACCATCGGGCAGCGGAAGGGACTTGATATTGCACTGGGGCGGCCGGTATTTGTAACGGAGATTAACCCCGGTGACAATACGGTTGTTTTAGGCGAGGAAGAGGATCTGGAAAAGAATGAAATGCTGGTAACCCGGATCAATTATATCAAATACGACACTTTAACCCCAGGGATGGAAGCCGTTACAAAAATCCGTTATAAAGACGCCGGAACCCTGTCCAACCTGTACATGGAGGGTGATGCAGTGAAGGTTTCTTTTTACCAGGACGCCAAGGGGGTAGCCCCGGGGCAAAGTGCGGTATTTTATGAAGGCGATGATGTAATTGGCGGGGGCATTATCCAGGCCGGAAGAAAACTTCCTTTACCCGTTATCTGAAATATAACAATCCAAACGTGCAATGAGCAAATTGTATAACCTGCTGTTTTTACTCCTGACCATACTTTTTTTTTCCTGCGGGGAAAAGAATGCAGATTTTACTCCTGCATCCCGGGTTAGCGATTATTTGCCGGTACAGATTGGCAAGTTTATTACGTACCGCATCGATTCTACCGTATTTGTGAAAAGCGGCAGCAAGATGGAGGTACACTCATACCAGGTAATGCACCGTATTGTTGATACTTCCCGGGACAACCTGCAACGCCTCACCTATATTGTACAACGCAGTATCCGCAATGCGGATGGCAGCAGCAGCTGGGCAAACAACGGACAGTATTATATTACCCCTCTTGAAAGCAGTATTGAAGTGGTTGAAGACAACCTGCGTGTTGTAAAAATCAGCAGCCCCATGTTAACGGGCAGCGCATGGAAGGGCAATGCCTATCTTCCGCTGGGGCCTTATGAAGCTGTTTTTGGTACCCAGGCAGGCAAGGAAATGAATACCTGGAAGTTTAAATACACAAGCCGGGGAGATACTTCCATTGAAGGACAGCAATACAAGGATGTGTGGAGCATCGAACAGTCCAACTCCATCACCAACCTTCCCCCTCCTCCTACAAATCCGGGTTACGGTTCCATGGAAGTTTCATCAGAAAAGTACGCCAGGGGAATTGGCCTGGTTTACCGCAATTGCCAGATCTACGATTTTCAGCCGGGATATGGCGATAATGGCTATCAACCCACGTACGCCGGGTTTGGCATTACGATGTGGATGATCGATCATAACTAGGCGCCTGGGCCAATATTTAAAACCGGACGCTGTTATACAAATTGTATGCAATGAAAAATTATATTTTCCTGTTTCTTGCCATTATCTTTGAAGCCATTGCTACCTCTATGCTGAAAACATCAGAACAGTTTACCAAGCTGGCTCCAAGCATTGTTACTATAGTTTGTTATGCCGGTGCTTTTTACTTCCTAAGCCTTACTTTAAAAACAATACCTGTGGGCATTGCCTATGCCATCTGGTCTGCCGTTGGCATTGTTTTGATCACAATTGTGGGAATGCTGGTCTTTAAGCAAATACCCGACCTTCCTGCTATTATCGGGCTCCTGTTTATTATTGCCGGGGTAATGATTATCAATATTTTTTCGAAGACCGCCGGACGCTGACCGGGAGCCTGTTAGCTGCGGCAAAATTGAAGATGGGGAAGCCGCCGTTCTCTCCCTGAAAAGGGAGATCCGGGAAGAGCTGAACCTTGAGCTGCATACAGACGACCTGACCTATTTTGGTTATATTACCGCCCCTGCCTACGGGGAGGCACCTCATATACAGGACTGCTTTCTTTATACGCTCCGGGAAACGGTTCAACCCGGAAACGAGATCCTGGCAATAGCCTATTTTGATGAGGAAACCTATAAGAAAGAGCCGGCACAGGTTCCGGGTGTTTTACAACTATTTGCACAATTAAAACAGAACAGGCAGCATGATACCGGCAGTTATGATTAAATTACGCCTGAAAAAACGTTTGCCAATTGAAATCACAGATCCTCCTTTTGCTTCTTCTCCTGACAGGTACCGGGATTCGTGCCCAGCATCAGGGCTATAAAGTAGTAGCCTATTATTCCGGCGACAGTGCCACCTTACGGCAGTATGATCTTAAGAAGATCACACACCTGATTTACGGTTTTGCTCACCTGGATAGTACCGGCCGCCTAGCCATATTCCGGCGCAAGGACACTGCGGTTCTCCGTGCCTTCAAAACCATAAAAAAGCAGTACCCGCATATCCGTACGCTGATTGCTCTGGGAGGATGGGGTGGCTGCAAACCCTGCTCCGGAACATTTGGCCATGCAGACAGCACTGCATTGTTTTCTGTTTCCGTAAAAAAATTCCTGCATGCATTTGAGCTGGATGGCATTGACCTGGACTGGGAATATCCCGCCCTGCCCGGTGTTCCGGGGCATCCATTTTCCCCGGCAGACCGGCCCGATTTTACCCGGCTGGTGCTCAGCCTCCGGAAGGAACTGGGCAAACAAAAACTCGTAACCTTTGCGGCCGGAGGTTTCCTCAAATACCTGGACCAATCCGTTGAATGGGCCAAAGTTGAAAAGGCGGTCGATTTTGTTAACCTGATGACCTATGACCTGGTGCATGGCTATTCTGAACGTACCGGTCACCAGTCATCGCTTTATTCTGCGCTGCCGGGAGAAGAATCTGTAGACCGGTGTGTGCAATTCTTCAGATCCATCAATTTTCCGCTGCACAAGATCATCGCAGGCGTTCCGTTTTATGTACGGAGTTTCCAGGTAGATACTGCAGCCAATAACGGGCTTTTTCAGCCTGCCCGGTTCCTGTACATGCGTGGCTACCGGTTTAATACCGATTCACTGACCGCTGCAAACGGCTTTCAACGATATTGGGACGACCGGGCCAAAGTGCCCTATTGGTTCAATCCTGCACGCGGGGTCTTTATAACAGGCGATGATCCCCAATCACTCCGGTACAAAACAGCTTATATAAGGCAGCACCATTTGGGTGGCATTATGTTCTGGGAGCTGTTCTACGATACTTTCCGGAACGGACTGCTCGATCAGCTGCAATTTTAGCCCGGCTTGTTGCCCGGTACCGCATACCCGTCCGGCATCCAGCGTTCAGCTTTTAGCCGCTGACGGCCGATAGCCAATAGCGCCGGATATCCCTGCCATTAATTGGCAGAGGGGGCACTAATCTTCCCGCACGGCCTGAATTACTTTTGATATCCGCTCTGTGCCGTTTTTATCTACCTGAACGATGCGTACAAACAGCTTTCCGCTATTTATATTTTTGAAAATATCTTTCTTGCTGCAGGAGTACAACAGGGCACATGCCATAACCACGGCTATCGCCGTCACATACCTGCAGCGCCCCCCCACCACACTCAGCAACAGCAATCCTGCCCCCAGGCTTGCCGCAGTAAGCGGTATAGCGCTGTCATATTCCAATGCCCTGTCGCTATTGCCATAGGCTGTCCTGCTCTGTATGGTTTGTACTGTTCTCCAGTTTTTACCATCCGCAGAAAGCTGTACTAAAAAATGATCGTTATCCGTTTCCGTTTCGGTAGTCCAGCTTACCAGCAGCCGGTCACCTTTTATAACAGCACTGAAGGCGCCAAGGGTGACCGGTAAAGCTCCCCCCTGGAACTCGTAAGCGCCCATATCAATGGCCGGCCCCATCAACCGGGGCTGGCCGGCAAGGTCTTTGGTATTGGCCGTTAACCCGGAAAACAGGCTGTTGTTGCCAGCACCGATTGCAGGTGAAGCGGCCAACAAGGTGTAATCTCCGGTAGCGTAATCGCGAAAAATATGGACAAGCGTAATGCCCGAAGCATTGATATTACCGGGTCCGATGCCCTTATTATCCTCCACTAAAGAATACCGGGCAGTATACCCGGTCACCAACTCATCACCGCCATCAAGATAGCGTATATAAACATTACCATAAACAATGGAATTTGTAAAATGAAATTCGCCGTTGCCGGGATTGATATAAATTGCATTGGGCGTATTACCGGCAATAGTAACATTTGTAAACCAGCACTCTCCCTGGGCATTGTGCAAAGCCGAGCCATCATTTACACGCGGGCTGCTGTTATCCGTTATCTGAACATTGACAGCTGTTACGGATGACCGATCAGTATTAAACATTGCGGCACCATACTGGGCCCTATTTTCCGTTATTAGTGTATTGCTAAAGGAAGGCGCAGCATTGCTATTACCTACCCCTCCGCCAAATCCGCCATTGTTATTTTTTATAACCAGGTTCCTATAGACAGGAGACACATTACGGTTGTATATTCCGCCTGCACTACTACTATGATAGCCGTTTGTTATGGTGAAGCCATCTAATATGGAAGCCGTTGTTAAACCATTATCATCGTTCCAGATAACGGGGCTCGAATTTCGCCCATCTAAAACAGACCCGTCAACAGAAGCCGATGGGAGAATGCGGTTATCCTCCAGTCTTTCGATCCCATTATTTGGATCAAACCCGCCATAAACCGCAACCTGGTTTCGCATCACAAAGCTATTGGCTCCAACGGGATAAGACCCAATAGCCACAAACACGTTTTTTACGTTGTTGCAATTGATAGCCGCCTGTAAATCGTTGGTTGCGTTGTCCCAACTGCTGCCATCAGCAGCACCGGAAGTTGCTGGCTTTACATACACCACACCATTGATGTCTGGCACCGGGTTAAACTCATACGCACCAATATCGATGGCCATACCTGTAAGCCGGGGATTGCCGGCTAAATCCTTACTCCGGGAATTTAGCCCGTTGTATAATGTGCCGTTGCCCGCATTAACGGCGGTTGACGTGAACTTTAGTGTATAAATTCCGTTGACGGGGTTGGTGAACACATCTGCCGGGGCCGGGCTATCCGTTCTGATCAACGATGCGTTTACTGCAAAATTCGCAAAATTACCACTCAGCGGCCCGCAAACCAGGGAATTATTTACCGTGACACCACCCGAAACCAGGGCGATTGCATTTGTATTACCTGCAATGGTTATATTGATGAGTACCGCGGTTCCTCCATTTTGAACAATGCCCACCGCATTGTTATTGGTAATACCAACATTGGTGAGCACCGGCGAAGCATTGGAATTGTAAATGCCACTGGTATTATTACACGTAATCAGTAAGTTGCTGAGCGTGGGCGAGGTGCCGGCATTGTAAATACTACCTTGGTTATTCCCGGCCGCATTGGTTATCGTAAAACCATCTAATATGGCCGATGCTGTTACGTCATTATTAACATTCCAAATTACAGGGCGGGTGTTTCCTCCATTTAACACAGAACCCAGATTACCTCCGACACCAGGCATAATGCGGTTATCCGTCAAATCGTCTATATAATTTTGGGGGTCAAAACCTCCGTAAATCGCTACATTGTTTTTCATCATATAGCTGTCATCTTTCACCGTGTAGACGCCTTTGGCCACAAATACCATTTTGGAGCCCAATGCATTAATAGCTCCCTGAAGATCGGCAGTGGCATCATTCCAACTACTTCCGTCACCGGATCCGGTGGCTGCCTCCTTTACATAAACAATATGGTTGCCGTCCGGCGTTTGGGCCTGCAGCAGGGTGACTGCCAATAACAGGAACGGAAGGATAATTTTTTTATACATCTTTTTAGTTAATCATTAATCGGTCATCTCTTCTGCAATCGCAGGCACTGCAGCAAACCGTAAGCTTACTCCTGCACCGCCCGGATCACTTTTGAAATCCGTTCCGTGCCGTTTTTATCTACCTGCACAATGCGTACGAACAGCTTTCCGTTGTCCATGTTTTTAAATACATCCCTTTTGCTGCAGGAGTAGGACAAGACGCACAGTACCCCCAGCGCCATTGCAAGGTTATACTGGCGGCGGCCGGCCATTACACTCAGCAAGAGCAAGCCGGCGCCCAGGCTTAATGCGGTAAGCGGTACAGTGCTATCATACTCCAATGCCCTATCGCTGTTGCCATAGGCCGCCTTGCTCTGTACCATCTGCACTGTTTTCCAGCTCCAGCCATCGGTGGAAAGCTGTACTAAAAAATGATCGTTATTCGTTTCCGTTTCGGTAGTCCAGCTTACCAGCAGCTGGCCGTCCTTTACCACAGCGCTAAAGGCGCCAAATGTCACCGGTAAGACGCTCCCCCCGAACTCGTAAGCGCCCATATCAATAGCCGAACCCATCACCCGGGAATTGCCGGCAAGGTCTTTGGTATCCTGGTCCAGGGGTCCAAATAAAGCATCGCTACCTTTATTAATAACCGGGGCAGTGGAAAGCAGGGTATAATCGCCCAGACCAGGAGCGTTAAACAATTGTGCCTGTCCAATGCCTCCCGGGTCTATATTACCGTTATCGGTATTGCTGCTGCCTTCTATGAACGAATTTTTGGCGGTATAAATACTTTTACCGTTAAATGCACCAAAAACAATTGAGTTAATAAAGTTTATATTGCCGTCTACAGAATAAAAAGACGTTTCCCCAAAAACCGTGTAATTACGTGCGATAGTGCAATTGATAAACGTGGGCGCATTGCTTCCTGATGCAATGATGCCCTGTGTATTGTCTGCTACAAGCGTATTGATAAAGGTGGTAGACGAGTTGATATTTTCAATACCTCCGCCGGCATTAGCAGCGATATTTTTTGTAATCACCAGGTTGGTAAATTTTTGCGAAACAGTGGCATAGTTGGTGATGCCCGCGCCATTATGTGCCGAATAGTTGTGGGTGATCAGCGCACCATTCATTGTGGTGGCTGCCGAGGAATAATTGAGGATTCCCCCACCCTGGTGCGTGGCCGAATCTTTTACAAAGGCCGTATTCGTGAGCACCGGCCCTGAAAAGAGATGATTCAGCATACCACCGCCGTTGTAAGCCGCATTGGCCCTGAAAACCACGTTGTTGATGGTTGGTGAAGCATGCTCATTGCGCATGCCACCGCCACCGTCATAAAGTCCCACAATGCCATTATAACCGCCTGTGATCGTAAAACCATCCAGCACTGCCGTACCGTTCATTGCAGTAGCAGCCGTAAACACATTCCAGATCACGGGTCGTTCATGCTTGCCATTTAATATGGAGCCCGTAACACCTGAAGTGTCCATCATGATCCTGTTATCCGCCAGTGTTCTGATATTGTGATCGGGATCAAACCCGCCGTAAACAGCCACGCCGTTTTTCATGATAAAACTTTTGGGAGAAGGCACATTGTAGTTACCAACCGCCACAAATACTTTTTGTGTACCCGCGGCATCGATGGCACCCTGTAAATCGCTGGTGGCATCATCCCAGCTGGTACCATCACCATTACCGGTGGCAACCGGTTTTACATATACAATAGCTGCCGCCCCAGGAGTATAGGCACTCTCGTACGAGCCCATATCGATGATGCCGGCGCTGGCATAGTGGTACACCCTTGCATTACCGGCAAGGTCTTTTGACCCCGCATTTAAACCGGCATACAAATCGTTATTGCCTTTATTGATGGCGGGAGAAGCGCTTAACAGCCGATAGTCTCCATTGGCCGGATTGGAAAACAACGGATCGGAACCCACTAAATTCGCAGGGTCTGCCGAATTATAAACCTGCGCAATACTATTCTTTAGCACCGCAGAGCCTCCATATATATCGGCGCCAGGCGTAGTTGCACTGCCGCCTGTGGTGTTGGCCCATATAATGCTGTTATTAATTTTTACAGAACCGGCCAATATATATACGCCCCCACCAGAAGCAGCCGCATTGTTACCAATGGTTACATTGGTCAGCAACGGCACAGCCGCACCGTAATTGGCTGTGTAAATACCACCGCCCCGACCCGATGCGGCGGTGGCGCTGTTGTTTACAATTAATGCATTCCTAAGCTGCACACTTGTGGTTGCCGATGGGCCGCTGCCGATGGTTATGCCGCCGCCAAAATAACTTTCGGCGCTGTTATTGCGAACGATGATCTCACTCATTTCGGAAGCTGCATTATAGGCGTACAGACCGCCGCCTTGCGAGGCGTTATTTCCTTCTATGATCACCCGGCTGATTTTTGGAGCGCCGTCGGATATATACAAACCGCCGCCCTCATACCGGCCTACTGCACTTCCGTTCACTATAATGACGCCGCCGGAGATGACATTCGCATTTCCACCGGTAACCGTAAATCCATCCAGCGCCGCCGTGCCCATATCCCCCACGGCCATCACAACATGGTAAGCATTATTGCCAATCGTGTTGTCGCCATCCACATCACCGTTTAATGTCGTAATGGCGGTAGCGGGGCTGGATGTTGTAGCTCCCCCGACCACATCGGGGTCAAAGCCCCCATAAACTTTTACATTTTTCACCAGTACAAACGCACTATACCTGTTGTCGGCCGCGGTTGTCCCGCTCAGGTCATCGGCCCGGTACAGCGGCTTGTAATTACCTTTGGCCACCCATATTTCCTTAATATTGGTATTGGTTTTAGCGGCTTTTAACGCATCGGCCAGTTCTGAGGTGGCAGACGACCAGCTGCTTCCGTTGCCTCCGGCATTCTTTTTTACGTACACGATACCATTGGCATCGGGGGTTTGTGCTGCTGCAGAAAAATGGGACAGGATAATTAACGCAATTAAGCATTTGCGAAAAATAAAAGTTCTGTTCATTTGAGGGGGTGCTGTTTTGTTGCCCTTCAAAGTAAATCAGTGCAGCCCATTAACAGTCCAAACGAAGCGTCACAAAAACGTCACAACAGAAAACAGTACTGATAACTAATAAGTTACGACAATCTCATTAAATAGTTGATGCAGGGGTTCTAAATTGTTGCCACCAGTTCTTCCGAATTAAAGGTTTCTGGAAGGTTCAGTTTTTTTCGGATACGGTACCAGTTGGTACGGATACTTTGGGTAGAAACCCCCAGGGCAGCCGCCATTTCCCGGGTTGAAAAGCGGAGTTTTGCCAGCGTAAGATAGCGGATCTCGGCGGGCGATATTTCGGGGTATTTTTCCCGCAGCCGGTGCAGGAAGCCGGAATGCACTTGCTCAAAAAGCATTTTGAACTGTACCCAGTCGCTATCGGTTAAAATAGTTGCCTGCTGCAATTGCTGTAGCAAACTGTTATCGGTTCCCGGATTTTTTTCGAGCTGCTCCTTTAAATCGGCAACCAGCTTCGATTTTTCCTGTACCTGCGCGGCAAAGTCGTTGAGCTTTAGCTCAGACAATTTCAGATGATGGGCTGCCCGCTCCAGCCGGGCACGCAGCAACACCTGCCGGTTCCGGAAGATAAGCGCCGACAGCAGGAAGAGCACCACCAGCGAAAGAATGATCATGTTGCGCATCCGCCGCTGTTGCTCATGCGCCAACTCCTTTTTTTGAAGCATCATCTTTGACTGCAGCAATGCCAGCTGACCCGATGCCATTTCTACCTGGAGTGTATTGTATTTCTGATCCCTGATCTTTTCGGCGTGGTGCAGGCTGTCGGCATACAATAATGACGTTCTATAATCGTTACGGGCAAGGTAATACCGGTAGCCTACTTCGTAATAATTTAGCCGGGCCAGTTCCAGCAATTGCTGGTTCCCAAAGGTGCTGGTCTTTGTCCGTGGCAACAGCTGCCGGGTAAGCTGCAGGTAATAAAACGCATTGTCCAGGGACCCCAGCCTGATATAGTTTTTTGAAAGATTCAAAGCAGCATTCTGCTGCAGATCCGGAAAATCGCTGTTACTGTTGATCCGGTAGTCTTCTAAAAAGTAACCAAGCGCTTTTTGATATTTGCCTTTCAGGTATAACACCTCCCCTATATTCCCGGCGCTCAGCCCCATCCACAGGCTGTCCCTGTACCCACCTGCTTTTTTATAGGCCATATCCAGGTACCGGTGCGCGCTGTCCAGCTCATTTAGCTTGAGGTACGACATTCCCAGTGTATTATAACGCTGTATATCCAGGTTATCGTTGTACTTAGGCAGCTTTATCGACTCCTTCATATACAGGATCGCCTTTTCATATTCCCGGAAAAAGAAATAATCCAGTGCAAAATCATGCAGGTACTTTCCTATTTTGGGCACCTGTGCATATCCTAACTTTTTAAAAATTTCCGCAGCGGCCAGCAGGTTTTCAAAAGCGGGTGCATATTGTTCACTGGCAAACTGGATCTGACCCATCGCCACCAGGCAATCTCCCACGTGAAGCAGGTCATTCTTCCGCTGGTAGGTCTCCTGCGATTTTTTAATCAGCTCTATTTTAGTATAGCTGTTCTGTTCTTTAAAAATGGGGATACCGTTTATTAAATATTCCGCTTCGCTGAGCAATAAAGCGTCCTTTTCTTTCTCGGCAAAGAATTTAACCTGGCGGAGGAAGGGTTCGAACCGGGGCGTATTTACGATATTTTTCAGTTCTATATACCCGCATACAAAGCGGACACGCCCGGGTGGAGAAAGAGGTGTCAGCAACGTTTCAAGATCCTGCGCCCGGCAGCACGCAAAAAGGAACAGGTGAAAGAAGAGGAAAGAAAAGAGGAACTTAAAAGTTATTGTTGGTTGCACGCGGGTGAAGATACATATTTATTATTGTGCATTACATCAATTACCTTGTACCGCTATACTGCTATCCCTCATCCTGATTTTGCGAAAAAATATACTGCGATAATGATCAAAACAGCAATAACAACAGCGGTGGCTATTTTTGATACTGATAAAGGCCTGGTACCACTGATTGCACCGGTTTGGCCGTTGATGATAAATTGGTAGGTTTTTCCCTTAAACAGGTACTGGCAAAGCCAAACCGGCAGCACAACCTGTTTAAACGTTTCTCCCGAATAATCGGTCTGTACCCGCAGATCACGATAAGTATCTTCGGCGAGCCGCGAAATGGCTTCCTGTTCTATTTTCCGGTCCATGATTGTTCGCGCCAGCCGGTAAGTTTCAGACAGGTCCTTATCATAAGCCCGGGCATTCCAGCCCAGCAGGTACTCCTCATCAAATACGATCACATCATCTAACCGGTAGGGGTATATATCATTGATCCGGTCCTGGGGAATGGCATTATTGCCACACACCAGCACATCATCAAACAAAAGCTCAAAAGTGCCGGTGCGCCAGGTCCAGTTGGTATGCCGCACCTGCTCCGTAACCTCTTCCCCATTGGCATTCCGTCTTCGCACGGTTTCATAATAATACCGGCCGGAGTAACCGCTCCAGTCATTACCGGTTTGGCAATCGAAGGTCCAGAAGGGTACATAATGTCCTTCCAGCTTGTCGGTCAGCGAAAGCTTTTTCAGATCACCATCGTTCCAGAAGCCTTTACCAATCCATTGCGCAAACCGGTCCAGCGCATCCTGTTTTGATATCTTAAACGGGATGATGCCCGCGGGGCTAATGCTACGGGTGGTGTAGGCCGTGGGGTTCACCACATTGTTACCACAATTGCGGCATTCAAAAAAAGCCACATCGCCGGGTTCCTGTGTTTCCTGCCCGCATTTGCTGCACCGGTATACTACCACCTGTACCGGTTCTATGGGGATTGTTTCCGCATCCTTAAAAATGCTGATATTGCGTTCTTCGATCACCTCCGTGCTTTTCTGGATGGCGAATACCGCACCGCAGTGCAGACATTTTAAACTGCTTTTTGCCGCATCATAATTCAGCTCTGATCCGCAGTTAGGACAGGGATATTCTTCAAACGCCTGCATAAAATAGTTTGATTACAGCCGGGCCAGGATTTCTTTTTTCTTTTCGGCAAACTCTTCTTCGGTGATGATCCCCTGTGTTTTCAGCTCTCCAAGCTGCTTTAAAACATCCATCAGGTTTGTTTTATTTTCAGCG
This sequence comes from Niabella hirudinis, assembly GCF_051201075.1. Lineage (NCBI taxonomy): Bacteria > Pseudomonadati > Bacteroidota > Chitinophagia > Chitinophagales > Chitinophagaceae > Niabella > Niabella hirudinis. The sequence goes on along the minus strand of NZ_JBPEHJ010000013.1, from coordinate 49,912 downwards.
GCAGGTTGTTGCGGCTGCGTTGCCTGGCTCATCAGGTTGGTGAGCACCACGCCAGCGCCCACGCCGCCCATATTACCGGCTGCGTCGTTATTGGAAAGATTTTCCAACGCAATCCCTCCCTGCATCTGGTTAAACTCGTTCAGGTTACCTTTCAGGATGTTGAGTTCGGTTTTCTTATCGAGGATCTTCTCTACTTCCTCCGGCAAGGAAATATTCTCAATAAAAAACTTCTCCAGTGAAAGGCCATAGCTATCAAGCTCTTTCTGAAACTCCGGCTTCAACTGCTCGCCCAGTGCCTGGTAATTGGCCGCCAGCTCCAGTATAGAGATCTTTGCCTTGGCCAATACTTCTGCAAAGCGGCTGGAAAGGATCCCCTGCAAAACCTCTTCCACTCCTTCTGCACGCACGAAAGGGTTGGTGCCGGCAAATTCGGTAATGAATTTCTTTGCATCCGCAATACGGATGGCAAAATTACCAAATGCCTTCAGGCGTACCTGCCCCAGCTCCGCATCACGGATCAGCACAGGGCCGGAAGTGCCCCATTTCAGATCTGCAAACTGGCGGGTATTAACAAAATAAATATCAACTTTGAACGGCGATTCAAACCCATACTTCCAGGATTTTAAGGTGGTGGTAATGGGCATGTTGCTGGTAGAGAGCGTATGCAGACCAGGCTGATACAGATCGCCAAACTCCCCTTCATTCATTAACACGACCAGCTGGCTTTCCCTGACGGTTAATTTTGCCCCATTCTTTATATTGTTTCCCTTATCCTGGAATTTCCAGATCAGGGTGTTATTGGAGGTGTCTACCCATTCAATAACTTCAATGAATTCATTTTTAATAAAGTCAAATAGTCCCATGAGGTTTGTGTTTTTATACATTGAAATTAAGGGAAAATGATGACAGAAATGCCGAACTTTTATTGGGGATACCATTTAAATTAAGGAGGTAAAGCTTTATAAGCCCGCCCCCCTACCGTTTTTGTTTGAACAGCCATGCCGGCAATGCATCATCGGAAAGAAAAGGACCGGAAATACCGTTGCCTTAGCGATTTTATGATTGCCACAGATGCACTGATTGCGCCTGCGGCGCCCGCCCTCTGCGCTATTTTGGGTATCTGTTAAAGCTGCCAGACCTGTGCATGTACGGCTTTAAGGAAGCGACTTTGATTTACAAATACCCTGTCAGGAGTTCTTCTTTTTTCTGCAGTAACGCCCCAAACATTGTGTCGGCCTTCAGTTCATACCCTTTCAGCACCTGCTGTTCTTTTACCTGCCATCCCTGCTGCTGCAGCCATGTTACCTGGTCTTCATTTTCGGCACGGAATACCGAGCAGGTTATATAAAGTAAAAAGCCACCGGGCTTTACCGACCTTGTTACATGGGTCAGGATCCTGCGCTGCAATGCCGCATAGGTTTTTATTTCATCCACATTAAAATAATGCAGCCGTTCCGGTGTACGGCTCCAGGTGCCGCTTCCCGAACAGGGCAGGTCTGCTATTACCAGATCAAAGCGTTCGCGGGAAAGCTGTCCATCCGGTTTTGCAGCATCCGCAACCAGGGCCCGGAAGTTTTTTATCCCGGCCTCATGAAACCGTTTTTTTAAATTGGCAATCATGGAGGGCCGTATATCGGAAACGGTTAGCGTTATGGTGCCCAGTACATCGGCCGCCAGGATCGATTTTCCACCGCTGGCCGCACAACAATCCCAAACCCTACTCACCGGTTGTAAGTCTCTTGCGGTCTTCAGTATTTTAAAGAGGCTGCTTATTTTTTGGGAACTCAGGTCCTGGATCACTACTTCCGAATTGACAGAAAGCGCCTCGCTGACCTTTGCAGTATTGGGCAGCCTCAATGCATCGCCCTCTTTTTCAAAAGGAAGAGCCGCCAGCGCCAGCTTTTTAACTACCTGCTCTTCATTCCCCGGGCGGATGCGCAGGAACAGGTCCGGCTGCACCCAAAAAGAATGTTCAAAAGCGACCGGATCCATCTGCAGGCTGAGCTGGTCTTTCCAGGGGAAAACGGTTCCGGAAAAGGTTTCCGGTACCTTGTAAATGGTAAACAAGGCATACCATGGAGCGGCAATCTCGTTTGAAGAAAGGCGCAATCCCAGTAAAACCCGTTGTTCAAAAGAGAGGTCTGCAAAATCCTTTCCCAGCCGGTAATAAGCATAGCATAGCTGCGCCACCTGCTTACGATCCTTGCCACCATATTTTTTCTCCCGCGAAAAATAATTTTTAAGAAAATGCGCCAGGGGCTCATTGCCTTTATAATCGCCAATGATCTTTACAGCGCTATTCAGGTAAGAGTAGAAGCGGCCGGGCACTTTTTCCGTACTACCAGGTATAGATGATTCTGCCGTCAATGCAACTGTTTAAAACCGGAGCGGCCTGTCTACATATCCGTAAACAGGCCGCTCCCGTATGGTGATGGATTATAATTCCAGTAAAGTTTTTATCGGATCCTGCTGTATCAGCAGCAGCGTTGGATTCTCCAGCAATTCTTTTACCCGTACCAGGAAGCTTACGGACTCCCGCCCATCCACGATCCGGTGGTCATAGCTTAAGGCGATGTACATCATAGGGCGGATCACTACCTGTCCGTTTTCGGCAATGGGGCGTTCCACGATATTGTGCATGCCGAGGATGGCGCTCTGCGGCAGGTTGATGATAGGGGTACTGATCAGTGAACCAAACACACCGCCGTTGGTAATGGTAAACGTGCCACCGGTCAGGTCTTCTGCGGTTAACTTGCTGTCGCGCGCTTTCTTGGCAAGGTCCAGCACAGCCTTTTCTACCCCGGCCATACTCAGGCTCTCTACGTTGCGGATCACCGGAACGGTGAGCCCGCGCGGTGTACTTACCGCAATGCTGATGTCGGCATAATCATGAAAAAGGATCTGATCGCCATCAATATAGGCATTTACAGACGGCCATTCTGCAAGTGCTACGGCGCAAGCCTTGGCAAAAAAGCTCATAAAGCCCAGCCCAACGCCATGTGCTTCTTTGAACTTGTCTTTGTATTTGGCGCGGATATCCATAACCGGCTTCATGTTCACTTCGTTAAATGTGGTGAGCATGGCCGTGGTATTCTTTGCTTCCACCAGGCGGCGGCTGATGGTTTTACGCAGACTCGTCATTTTTTGCGCCCGCTCATTGCGGCTATACAATTCCCCACCGGCCACAAAGGCCTTCCTGCCCGGGTTTGCGAGGGCCGCCAGCACATCTTCTTTTACGATTTTTCCGGAAAAGCCGGAAGGTGTTACATCTTTCGGATTTACACCTTTATCAGCAATAATAGCGGAAGCCACCGGGGTTGCTTTGACCGATGGATCTGCAACTGCGGCCGGTTTTGTCTTTTCAGGGTCCGGCGCCGGTTTTTTTGCCTCATCGGGCACTTTATCGGCAGGCGCCTGCTCCGGGGCTGCTTCCGGTTTAGCGGCGGTGTCATCGATGGAGGCAATCGTATCCCCGATGTTGAGGGTATCGCCTTCGGCTGCATTTGTGGTGAGCAGCCCTGCTTTTTCCGCGTTCACTTCAAATGTGGCTTTTTCACTCTCCAGCTCTGCAATCACCTCATCGCGTTCTACATATTCCCCGGTATTCTTTACCCATTTTAAAAGGGTTACTTCACTAATCGACTCGCCTACAGTGGGAACTTTTATATCAATTGCCATAAAAAAAATGCTTTTTAAAAAGGTACGGCAAAGTACGGTAAAAAAACGTAAACTTCTACGTTCTGACCAGAGATTTGAGATTTGAGCTCCTGGCTTTGGGCTGAAGGCGCAATGCTGAATGCTGAACGCCGGTCGCAAAAAAATCACACAAATTGGCTATAGGCAACGGTTTTTAATACCTTAATTTTATAATATGAATACGACAACGATACGTGTGGCTGTTTTTGATGATAATGCGTACCGGAGAGATAGTTTAAGTATGTTGATCAACGCATCGCCCCAGATGACCTGCACGGGAACTTTTTTTGATTGCAGCAATGTAATCACCGATGTACGAAAGGCCGATCCTGATGTGGTATTAATGGACATCGATATGCCCAATGTAAACGGGATTGAGGGCGTAAAGATTATCAAGGTCAACTTTCCGAATATCCAGGTACTGATGCAGACCGTTTATGAGGACGACAATAAGATCTTTGCCTCCATTTGCGCCGGCGCTTCTGGTTATATTCTAAAAAAATCGCCGCCCGTCCAGCTCCTGCAGGCTATTGAAGATGTATATAACGGAGATGCCGCCATGACGGCTTCGATTGCCAAAAAAGTGCTGACCGCTTTTCAGAAAAATGTCTTCTTTGAAGATAATGAAGAGCTGCAGCTAACGGCAAGGGAAAAGGAGATCCTTAACCTGCTGGTAAAAGGCTATACCCGCAAAATGGTGGCTTCTGCCTGCAACCTGAGCATCCATACCGTTAATACCCACATTAAAAATGTGTACGAAAAACTGCAGGTCAATTCCGTTTCAGAGGCGGTGGTAAAGGCCCTGAATCAGAAGCTCCTATAATCGCTCATGTTTAGTTTTGAATAGATAAAAAAGGGCGGAATTTCTATTTCGCCCGCTATTTCTGCTACATCGAAAATGCCGTGTTAATAATTTCTTCCTGTTCTGCTTTATGTACTTTCATAAACCCTGAAGCCGGCGCTGCGCTGGGCTTGCGGCCAATGATACCATAATTAATATCTTTCAGGTTCATTTGAAGGAATGAGGCGGCTCCCATGTTGAGCGGCTCTTCCTGAACCCAGTACCAAACGGCATTTTTATATTTTGCATACAGGGCATCCAATTGCTTTTTAGGAAGGGGGTACAATTGCTCCATCCGTACAACCGCCACATTCTTACGGTTGTCTTTCTGTTGTTTTTCCGCCAGGTCAAAATAGATTTTCCCGGAACAGAACAGTACGGTTTTCACGGCCACCGGGTCATCGGAATAAGTATCATCGATCAGTTCCCGGAACTTTCCGTTGGTAAATTCTTCTTTTAAAGAATAGCTGCCAGTATGCCGCAGGTTGGCCTTGGGTGCAAAATTCACCAGCGGTTTACGGAACGGCCATTTTAGTTGCCGGCGCAATGCATGAAAATAGTTGGCCGATGTGGTAATATTGGTCACTACAATATTCATCTCTGCGCAGGATTGTAAAAAGCGCTCAATCCGCGCACTGCTATGCTCAGGACCTTGTCCCTCAAAACCGTGAGGCAACAGCATTACCAGCCCGTTCATCCGGTTCCATTTCTGTTCTGCGCTGGTGATGAACTGGTCGATCATCGTTTGGGCGCCGTTTACAAAATCACCAAACTGTGCTTCCCAAAGCACCAGCACGTTGGGCGAGGCCAGGCCAAAGCCATATTCAAAGCCCAATACCGCATATTCGCTCAGCAGGGAGTTAAAGATGCGGAATTTTTTATCGGTGGGCAGGTCGCTCAACCGGTTGTATGCGGCATCTGTAACCTCATCTCTTAGTATTGCGTGGCGGGAGCTGAAGGTGCCGCGGCCTACATCCTGGCCGGTCATGCGCACATCAAACCCATCCATAAGCAGGCTTCCAAAGGCCATCAGTTCCCCGGTAGCCCAATCTACTTTTTGCTCCGTTTCGAGTAATTTCACTTTATCCTGCAGCAACTTGGCTACTTTTCTCAAGGGAGTAAATCCTCCGGGAATCGTCATCAGTCCATCAAATACGGTTTTAAACAATTCGGGGTTGATGGCGGTATCGGGGCTTTCATCAAAATCTGCAACGGTAGCCTTACGCAGACTTTTCCATTGCAGCTCAGGCTCCTGGTACTTATAGGGCAGGGGTTTTTGCTTCACTTCATCCAGGCGATCCTGGAGATCGGCCCAGAACTGTTTTTCCATATCCTTGGCCAGTTCCTTTGCATCTTCCTCGCCGTTATCCAGCAAATATTTTACATATACTTCACGGGGATTGGCATGCTTATCGATCAGCGCATACATAGCGGGCTGGGTAAATTTGGGGTCATCGCCTTCATTATGCCCATGGCGGCGGTAACACACCATATCAATAAATACATCGGCGTGAAACTCGTTGCGGTACCGGGTCGCAATCTCCGCACATTTTACCACGGCTTCGGGATCATCGCCATTTACATGCAATACCGGCGACTGCACCATCGCAGCAAGGGAGGTGCAATAATCGGCGCTGCGCGCATCGGAAAAATCGGTAGTAAACCCGATCTGGTTATTGATCACAAAATGGATAGTACCACCGGTATAAAAGCCATTCAGCTTCGACATCTGCAACAACTCGTATACCACGCCCTGTCCTGCCAGCGCCGCATCGCCATGTATTAGTATCGGCAGCACACTTTCATAACGTTCATCATGCAGTATATTGGCGCTGCTTCTTGCAAAGCCCAGTACCACCGGGTCCACTGCCTCCAGGTGCGAGGGATTGGGCATTAATTTCAGATGTACGGTTTCGCCATTGGTAGCCTGGATCACACTTCCAAAACCAAGGTGGTATTTTACATCCCCGCTTCCCATGGTCTGGGTAATTTCACCCGTACCTTCAAATTCGCTGAAAATCTGCTCGTAGGTCTTGCCCAGAATATTAGCCAGGATATTCAGGCGGCCGCGGTGCGCCATGCCGATCACTACTTCTTTTACTTCGAGAGTTGCCGCTTTATTGATGATGGCATCCAGCGCTGCAATAGTGGTTTCGCCCCCTTCGAGCGAAAAGCGTTTCTGCCCTACATATTTGGTATGCAGGAATTTTTCAAACATGACCCCTTCATTCAGTTTTTGGAGAATGCGTTTCTTTTGCTCCAATGGCAGGGGACTGGTAAACTTCTTTTCCATTTCATTGGTCAGCCAGTCTACCTTTTTCTGATCGCTGATATATTTAAATTCGATGCCTACATGGCTGGCGTAGCACTTTTTGAGGTGCGACAGGATGTTTTTGAGGGTGGTGGTACCCAGCCCGATCAGGTTGCCGGCCTCATACTCTGTATCCAGGTCCGCCTCCGACAGGCCAAAAAAAGGAAGGTCCAGGTTGGCTCCCCGGTCTTTCCGCTGTTTGATCGGGTTGGTATCGGCCAGCAGGTGACCTTTATTCCGGTACCCGAGGATGAGCCGGTATACGGCAATCTCCTTTCTCCAGTCGGACCCTCCGGACCCCGCAACTGCGGCCGGCGCGCCATTTTTTTGCGCTAACCCATTTCCCACTGCAAAATCAAAACCCTCAAAAAATTTCTTCAATTCTGTATCTACGCTATCAGGGTTGGTTACAAACTCCCGGTACATGTTTTCAATAAATTCGGGCGAGGAGCTTGTAATGTACGAAAAATCCTTCATTGTGAATGAACCGTTAATATATTATAAAAAATTCAATTTTAAATGCATTTAAAAATTGCAAATCAATGATTGCAACTTTCTTTTGCGAAAGTAACACTTAATTTGAATCCCGCCCAACAAGGAAGCCAGAGAAAGGTTAAAATAGTTAATAAGCTGTGATCCCGGGTTTGGGAAACGGGCTTTAGCGAAAGCAGCGCGCGCCTCAGGCAAGGTTACAATAGTTAATAGGCTGCGGTACCGGATTTGGAAGCCCATATAGCCGCAACGGGAAGAGACGGTTTTATCCTGCGAAAAATCATCCTGTTGGATGAATAATGCGCCTCCCATTGCTCCTCCTTGTTAATGGTCAGCGTGGCAATCCGGCTAAGCAAGTCTATAGTAGTGGCGCTGCCTTCCCGGGTGCTCAACCCTTCCAGCACAAAAGTTTTGGTGCCGGACCGGGTGTGCCAGGAGGCCGTTCCGGTTTGTGGCAAGCCTGCGTTGTTTTCAATAATAACTTTACCGTCATTGGTAAAGGCAAGGTACAGCTTCCCGTCTTTATTATAATGCCGGCCTTCTTCCAGTTCCAGGATATCAATATTCCAGATGCCGTAAAACTCACCGCCAGTCAGCAGGTATGCGGGAATATCTTTGACCGCGCTATATGGAACTTCGTTTTTTTCTTTGGTACAGCCCGGCGCCATCGCAAAAAGGAACAACAAAACCGTTATTCGTAATAAGTAACCTCTTTTTATAAATGTTGATTCCGAAATAAGCTTTTTCATAATAGTTGGTTTTCAGTGTTTCAGAAATTATACCGGTCAAATATATAAAAAGTTTTATGCAACATCTATACCCCGTTAATAATAGAGAAAGTCTTGGCGGAACGGGCACGCCCCGGGTTTAAAAACGGAGCGCATTCAAAAAAACTTGTTCATTAAAAAATAAACTGTTACTTTTGCCGTCCAAAAAAAGAGATCAATGGCGAATCATAAAGCTACAAAGAAACATGCACGTCAGGCCTTAAAGCGTCGCGACAGAAACCGGTATTATGGTAAAACAACCCGTAACGCCATTAAAACCCTGAGAGCGGCCGAAGGTAGCGCAGCAAAGGAACAATTATCCTCTGTTGAGAGCATGATCGACAAATTGGCTAAGAAAGGCGTTATTCACCGTAATAAAGCAGCCAATCTGAAAAGCAAGCTGGCTAAAAAAGTAAACGCGGCCGCAGCAGCAGCCTAATTAAGATATTTTCCGTTACCAGGGGAATAATAAAGGAAGAGCATCCACTCTTCCTTTTGTTGTTATTGCAATATTTTCCGTTTTATTCCTGCCTGGGTTTTTAAAGGGCGCTTAATGTGCCTGGTTATAGGCCATTACAGCACTCTTTACGCTTTTGTTATCCAGCAACAGTTGTTTTGCCCGTTCATAATCCTGCAAGCCTGTTTTTTCCATCACCATTTTAGTGCCGCGGTCTACCAGCTTATCGTTGGTCAGTTGCATATTCACCATCCGGTTGCCCTCTACCCTTCCCAACTGAATCATTACGGTTGTTGAAATCATGTTCAACACCAGTTTTTGTGCGGTACCGCTTTTCATGCGGGTACTTCCGGTAACGAACTCCGGCCCCACAATTACCTCCACCGGGTAATCCGCAACAGCGCTTACCAGTGCGTTGGGGTTGGAGCTGATGCTGCCGGTAATAATGCCTCTTTTCTGGCACTCGCGCAAAGCGCCAATCACATAGGGCGTTGAGCCGCTGGCAGCAACTCCTACCACTACGTCTTTTTCGTTGACCCCGTGTGTCTCCAGGTCTTTCCAGCCCTGCGCTTCATCGTCTTCCGCATTTTCAACCGGTGTTGTTATGGCTTTCCAGCCGCCGGCAATAATGCCAATAACCACGCCTTCCGGCAACCCGTAAGTGGGTGGTATTTCACTGGCGTCTAAAATACCCAAACGCCCGCTGGTGCCGGCCCCGATGTAAAACAGGCGCCCGCCGGCAATCATATTTTCCACAATGGCCTCCACCAGTTTTTCTATATTGGGAATAACCTTCTGAACGGCCAGAGGCACCGCCTGATCTTCTCTGTTCATAGACGTCAGTAGCTCCTGTACCGACATTTTTTCGAGGTGATCATATCTGCTGGTCTGCTCCGTAATCTTTTCTCCTGCCATAAAGCCGATTCATTTCTTTTTAAATAGTTCCCGAATGATACGCGATCAATCCTTTCATAGGCTTCTGCAATACCTTGCCCAGTTCAAAACTGTAGCTGCTGCAAAGGTCCTTTAATACATCCTTAAAACCAAATGCAATACTGCCCACAAAGCTGATTGGGTGTTTCCAGGCTTCCTGGAATTTGCAAAGGTGCGTAAAAAAGAAATCATTTAAGCCATCTTCAATAATATTCTCAACCATATAATGTCCCCGGTTATCTGCCAGAAACTTTGCAAACCCGGCCAGGTAGCGGTTGGGCAACGGCTGCTTGTACACCCGCTCCAGTATTTCAGTGGCATTGGTTACATAGGCCGCATCAAAGCGGGCACGCAGATCTTCATCAAAGGTATTGTAAAGAAAATACTGGATCACCTTGCGGCCCAGGTAGGCCCCGCTGCCTTCATCGCCCAACACATAGCCCAGACCAGGGCTGTTCTTCTGAATTTTGCGTCCATCATAATAGCAGGCGCTGGCGCCGGTGCCCAGGATGCAGGCAATGCCTTTGGTGCGGCCGCAAAGCCCGCGGGCCGCTCCTTCCACATCATGCGTTACCTGTATTTTGGCTTCCCTGAACAATCGGCGCAAACTTTTTTGCACCATCTTCCGGTTATCAGGATTCAGGCAGCCGGTTCCATAATAAAAAACTTCGTCCACGGCTGCGTTTTTCAGCTTTGGCAGCAACTCCGCTTCCAGCAACCCTACAATCTGGTCGCCATTTAAGAAATAGGGGCTCACCCCGCTGGTTAAAACTGTTTTTGTTTTTCCTTCGTTTAGAAGACACCATTCCACTTTTGTAGATCCCGCGTCTGCGATCAATTGCACTTTTGACATTTGGACAGGAGTTGATTACCGATAGATACACCCGATACAAGTATCAAAATTAGCTTATTTATAAAATAATCAGAAAATGATTTGATTTCTAAAATAAACAGCAAAGATTGGCTATTTTGCACACCTGGTATAAATCACACGAATGAAAAAGAAATTTGAGGTCTGGCTGCCCTTACTGTTTTCCCTGGTCATGATTATTGGAATGTTTATCGGTTATAAACTTCGGGGCGCACAACCTAATGGGGGATTTGCAAAAACCGGCCGCAGCACGGCACTGGAAGAGGCGCTTGAAATCATCCGGCAGAAATATGTGGATTCTGTAAAGATCGATACGCTGGAGACCAATGCCATCCGGGAAATGATGAACGAGCTGGATCCGCACTCCATATACCTCCCGCCCATTGATCTGAAGGAAGCCAACGAAGAACTTTCCGGGAAATTTGAAGGCATTGGGGTCGAGTACAACCAGATCCGCGATACAGTGAATATCACTTACGTATTAAAGGACGGCCCCAGCGAAAAGGCCGGGCTCAGAATAGGCGACCAGATCATCCGGGTAAACGACTCGCTGCTTGCGGGTAAAAAAACAACCAGCGCCACAGTCCGCAATCTGATCCGGGGCGAAAAAGGCACAACCGTAAATCTCCAGATCCTACGCAATAAAGCCCTGCTTACCGTTCGGGTGGTCCGCAACAATATTCCCACACCTACGCTGGTTGCCTCCTATATGATTGACCCAAAAGCGGGCTACATAAAACTGGATAAATTTGGCTCCAATACCTACCGTGAGTTTATGGAAGCGATGGAGCAGTTGAAAAAGCAGGGACTTACAGAGCTGGTGCTGGACCTGCGGGGCAATGGCGGCGGCTATATGGACCAGGCCATTCAGGTGGCAGATGAATTCCTGAGCGGTGATAAACTGGTGGTCTTTACCCAAGGCACCAACAGCCCCAAAAAAGAATACCGCTGCAAAAGGCCGGGTATTTTTGAAACCGGCAAACTGACGGTACTTGTAGACGAACTGTCGGCAAGCGCCAGTGAAATCCTTACCGGTGCGCTGCAGGATTGGGACCGCGCCACCATCATCGGGCGCAGAACCTTTGGTAAAGGACTGGTGCAGGAGATCTTTCCGCTGAGCGATGGCGCTGCATTAAAGCTGACCGTATCCCGCTATTATACCCCTCTGGGCCGAAGCATTCAGCGCCCTTATAACAAAGGGAAAAAAGTGTATATGGATGATATCTGGGAGCGGTATGCCAACGGGCAGGCCTACTTTGCAGACAGCAATAAGGTGAACAATGGCAAACAATACAAAACCCCGTCAGGACGTATTCTTTATGGTGGCGGAGGCATTATGCCCGATATTTTTGTAGGGCTCGACACGTCCAAAACCTCAAAGGAAATCAACCGCCTGTTTTTTAATGGTGCTATTACCGATTTTGTTTTTCACTACTACCTCGAGCATCAAAAAGTGATGGATCCCTATGCATCGCCCCGCTCTTTTTCCCAGGACTTTGACCCCGAAAAAACCATGTGGCCGCTGTTTGTAACCCGGGCTCAAAAAGATACCGTAAATTTAACCCATATTCCCGAGGCCGAGAAGCTGCGGGTATCCAACCGGATGGAAGCGTATCTTGCCCGTTTTAAATGGAGGGATTCCGGGTATTACCAGATCCTCAACCTGACCGACTCCGTGGTGCTGAAAGCCGTTGATCATTTAAAAACAAACGAAGATGGAGATCAAAAATAATATACTGGAAACCATTGGCAATACGCCTTTGATCCGCCTGAACCGGATCACCAGCGCACTACCGTGCACGGTGGTGGCCAAAGTAGATTATTTTAACCCCGGCAATAGCATCAAGGACCGTATGGCTATTAAGATGATCGAAGTGGCCGAAGCAGAAGGTCATTTAAAACCCGGTGGTACCATTATTGAGGGCACCAGCGGCAATACGGGAATGGGACTGGCCCTGGGCGCCATCGTAAAAGGGTACAAATGCATTTTTGTTACCACCGACAAGCAATCCAAAGAAAAGGCCGATGTGCTGAAAGCCATGGGTGCCGAAGTGATTGTGTGCCCCACCAATGTGGAACCGGAAGATCCCCAAAGTTATTATAGTGTGGCGGCCCGGCTGGCAAAGGAAACCCCTAATGCCTATCATATGAACCAGTATGATAACCTGGCCAACCGCCTGGCGCATTATGAAACCACAGGCCCTGAAATATGGCGGCAGACAGATGGCAAAATAACCCACCTCGTATGTACGGCAGGCACCGGCGGCACCATAACCGGCACGGCAAAATACCTGAAGGAGCAAAACCCCAACATTAAGGTATGGGCCGTGGATGCCTACGGATCGCTCCTCACCAAATACTTCAATACCGGGGAAGAGGATATGAATGAAGTGTATCCCTACTTCAGCGAAGGGTTTGGCGAAGACTTTGTACCGAAGAACTATGACATGAGCGTTATTGACGCCTTTACACAGGTTTCCGATAAAGAGGGTGCTGTAATGGCCCGCAAACTGGCTAAAGAAGAGGGATTATTTTGCGGGTACAGCGCCGGAAGCTGTGTTAAAGGATTGCTGCAGTTAAAAGACAGTTTGACCCCCAACGATCTTGTGGTTTGCATCTTCCACGATCATGGCAGCCGGTACGTGGCCAAGATCTATAACGACCAATGGATGATGGAGCGCGGCTTCCTGGAAGTAAAAACATTTAAAGACATTATCAGCAGCCGCAAAAACCGGCCGCTGGTTACCATACCTTCAAACGCGCCCGTATCAGAAGCCGTTGAGCTGATGCGCAAATATGATATTGAGCATATACCTGTTATGGACAACGGCGCTATTGTGGGCGCAGTAAGCGAAGGCGGCCTGTTTCAGCAAATCTTTTCGGACCCGAACATAAAAAACGAAAACCTGAGGAATATCCTGGAGCCCTCTTACCCTATCGTAGCATTTGATACTCCGGTAGAACGCATCGGGTCGCTCATCAGCAAGGCCAACGGGGCCGTGCTGGCGCAGGACGAAGCGGGGAATTATCATATTGTGACCAAGTACGACATTGTGCAGAGCGTAGCCAAATAAAAGTTGTATCTCTCCCAGATAGTATATGCAAAAAACAGGGGGCCATTATACCTATGATGACTGGGTGCACTGGGAAGGCCGGTGGGAGCTGATCGATGGTATTCCTATTGCCATGAGCCCGATGCCGCAGCCAAAGCACCAGCGGGTAGCTGCTAACTTAATCGTAGAAACGGAAATTGCCTTAAGGAAAAGTAATTGCCGCAAATGCAAGGTATATCAGCCCCTTGATTACAAAATCTCTCCGGATATTATCCTGGTTCCGGATGTGCTGGTCGTTTGTGGCGAAATATCTAAACGTTATCTGGATTTTACACCGGCACTGGTGGCAGAAGTATTATCCCCATCTACTGCATTGCGCGACCGTAATACCAAGTACGAGCTATATGAACAGCAAGGCGTGCGCTATTACCTGATTGCGGACCCGGACAAAAATACCCTCGAAATTTACCGGCTGATCAATGGCCGGTACGAACAGCAACCGGACCACGATACCGTTTCCTTTGATTTCGAAGATGATTGCAGCATTGATGTGAATTTTACTGAAATCCGGAGCTAACCGGCAGGAGATTTGAGCTATCAAACTAAAACAGGCTTTTAGCTTCTAACATCGGTCATCACGTAGTCAACAGGATCTGAAGTGAAACTTTATCCCGATTCCCGGGAAAACCTGGAACCCCCGAAAAACCCTACCTTTGGCATCAAAATTAAAAATCGCATTATATGATAATTGCCAATCCTACAGGAAAAACGCTGGAAGTGCTGCTTGACCACCTCCTACCCTATTATCCCAATGCTAAAATCAAAAAAGCGGTCTTTAACCTTTTTGGCCCGCAAAGCCTGGTTCTCCCATCCGGTAGCATGAAGCACATTGTACGCCCGGTAAAAAACAATACCCTGATCATCACCGATTTCATTCCTCCGGTTCTGATTACCATTGCAGCCCTTGTGGCAAGCATTCTTATTATTTCATTAATCTTTGCAATTCTGGGAGTGCCGGTAATAGGGGGTGTTGGAGGACTGGGATTTATCCTGATGTTCCTGCTGATAAAGGCCCTTTATAAATCGGTCAATAAACAAAAGTTTGAAAAATTCCATACCAATCTGAACCTGGCCATGGCCGGTTCCAGTCAGCCGGGGTCTGTCTTTTAACCCGCATCAGCGGTATCCCGAAAGTATATAATCCCTGGCTGCGTAAGGCTCCAGCGCTTTCAGCCTCCGGGCAATAAGCGCATTCCATTGTTCCTGCTTTTTTTTATTGCGGCCATTATTGGTGTCGGCATCATATTTTTTTTGAAAAGCATGAAGCTCCGCAAACAGCCGCTTTGCTTCCCTGGTAATGTGTTCCATTGTTGTACTGCCCCGTGGCTGTGTTTGCAAAAAGCGCGATAATTCCCGGGCATAGATCTCCGAAATATCAAAGTGCTTTTGTTCATGATTCAGCAGGTAAGCAAGATCCACCGCCGGGCCTTTTGCCACTTTTTCCAGGATATAGGAATGTGCAGGATCCATCTGCGCATAAACGCGGATCAATACCTTCCCTTTTTGGGCGCCGGAAGCAATGGAGCTCAGCGAGTAAATAAATCCCGTACGGGTTACCGCCATATTGGCCCCAAGACTGGCCGGGGTTGTTTGTCCTCTTTTTACTACCCTGAAATCTGTTGTGCGAAGCGCACGTGAAGGCAACCAACGGACTACGGTTGATTGCCCCATCAACGCCTGTGCCAGCATCAACCCGGCAACCAGCAAAACAATCTTCATAAAGTTAAAACACAAAATCGCGCCTTGCCATATTCCAGCGCAACCCAACGGCAAGCCATTTGGTGGTTTGGTCCGGCACGGTGGCTACCTGGTATTTGCGGTACATTCCGGTTACGTCAAAAAACAGGTTTTGAATAATCTCGTAAGAAACCATCAGCGAGCCGATCATGGCCTTATTGCTGACGCCGCCGCCAATATAATATCCATCTTCCCGCTCACGGCCATCAACATAGTTCCGGAAGAGGTCGCCTCCGTAACTCGGGGAGGCCCAGGCCGTATTATAATTGGTGGTATCGAGTCCTTTATTATACATAACAAGCATGGCTTTTAAATAAAGGCGCGGCAGCGGCTGGTAGTTGGCAATACCCACAAACTCCTTAAAATTGGCGCCCAGCGGGTGTGCCAGCGGCTGGTTGTAGTGGATGAAATTATTTTGCGCCCATTTATCAGTATAGGTAAACGGACGTACAAAATTGCCTTCTACCTGCAGATCCAGATTCCTGATGGTAAAGGCATCGGCATATTTAGCACCGATCTGGTACCCAAATTTATTGACCCAGGGGCCGCCTGATTTAAAAGCTTTACTTACCACAAATTCATTGATGAGCCATTGCCCGTATGCCTGGAAATGTTTGGCAAAATTAGCTTTTACATCCAGCCCGATGCTGGACTTGGCGCTGTTGCCGGTATAGGACGAATAGGCCCGGTTAAACATCGATGGATTGAAGTAGCCCACCTGCAATCCTCCGTTCTTTTTGCTGTTGTAGGTAGTGCTTTCAAAAAAACCCAGCTTCAGCCAGTTGGTTGGCTGCCAGGTGAGGTAATGAAACATCATATAGTTGCGCGGACGGGTAGAATCTTTTCCAAAATATACGTTCTCAAAGGGGGCAATGGTTTGGGCAGCCACGGATGTCAGCTGGAACTTTCCTGCCTGGACCCCCAATTTTAAGAAGGGGTAGGGTGCGCTGAAATCACTGATATAAAGCGTGCGGTAGCCATCCCCAATAAAAAATTTATCGTGCCCAATCTGGAAATCGATATACTTCCCGGCATGGAAAGTAACGCCACCGCGTACATCCCAATAATCGAACCCATCTCCTTTAAATCCTTTGTAGTAGCCGATCCCCGGTACACTTACATGTGCCTTGTTATAATCCTGCACATATAGCGGATCCCGTTCCTGGTTCTCGGAAAAATACAGGTAATACCCTACCCGTTGATCAATTTGCCCGCGAAAGCGGACCCCGCGCGTATTCACAAAGGTTTTGGTGCCTGTAGCTTTTCCCAGTTCAAAATTGATTACCGGATCAATGATCAGGCTGTACTGATCGCGCTTATCAACCGAGTATAAATGCGCCGGGTTCTTGAAAAAAGCCCCCAGGATGGGTTTCCGCTGAAAAGAATCGGCGTAGTTAGTTGTCCAGTCCGAATTATTCATCATCATGCTCCGGATATTATACCGGTCGATGGGAGTCAATACGCCTTCCAGCGCCCCGGCCTTATCCAGCGAATCGATCCGCTCTACCCGCTCGGTAGCCCGTTTGCGGCCGTAGGGTTTTACCGTAGTGAACTGCAACACAGAGTCGCCCCGGAGTTTGATATCCAGCCGGTCTATCAGCCGGTTTTGTTTATCGCTCAACTCAATATTATCGGTTTGTGCATTGCCATAAAAAGGCAGCAGGATCAACGCAAGCTTCAGGACATTTTTGATTTGCATAAAAATCAGATAATGGTTTAATGATTTTTTTCCGGCCTCATCGTAACAAAGATAAGACCATCCATAAGTTTATTATAACAGGATTGCCACCAAATGATTAATTTCGAAAAATTTTAGGCGGGATTTGCCCACTATATTGTTGCACTCAATTACAAAAACCATGCAAACATTCCTGATCCGGAACATAAACATCGTAAATGAAGGTAAAACAGCAACCGCGGATGTGCTGATCCGGGATGAAAAAATAGAAAAGATCGGCGGCACAATTGCTGTAGGCGGTAGCGTAACCGAAATAAACGGGGAAGGAAAATACCTGTTGCCGGGAGCGATCGATGACCAGGTCCACTTTCGTGAACCGGGGCTTACGCATAAAGCCACCATCTATACCGAAAGCAAGGCCGCGGTGGCCGGAGGCGTTACCAGCTTTATGGAAATGCCCAATACCGTTCCCCCCGCCTTTACCCTGGAGCTGCTGGAAGAAAAATATGAAACAGCACGTAAGACCTCACTGGCTAATTATTCTTTTTTCATTGGTACCAATAATCAGAATGCGGCCGATGCCCTGACCGCTAACGCCCATAAAGACCGCATTTGCGGTATTAAAGCTTTTATGGGATCCAGCACCGGCAACCTGCTGGTAGATAACCCACTGGTGTTGGAAAAACTGTTTGCCGAAAGTGAGATGCTGATTGCCACGCATTGTGAAGACGAGCGCATCATCAAAGCCAACATGCAGGCGGCTTTAGAATCCGGCAGGGCGCTTACCACTGCCGACCACCCGGTGATCCGGAATGAGGAGGCCTGCTTCGAGTCGTCTTTCTATGCCGTGCAGCTGGCCAAAAAACATGGGTCCCGGCTTCATATCCTGCACATCAGCACTGAAAAAGAGCTGCAGCTGTTTACCAATATGCTTCCGCTTAAAGACAAGCGGATCACCGCCGAAGTATGTGTGCATCACCTGCACTTTACGGCAGATGACTACCCCGTGCAGGGCAACCTGATTAAATGCAACCCCGCCATTAAGGCCTCCCATAACCGGGAAGCGCTCTGGAAAGCCTTGCTGGACGACCGGCTCGATGTAATAGCCACCGATCATGCGCCACATACCCTTGCGGAAAAACAGGAGTCCTACCTAAAGGCCCATGCCGGTGTACCCCTGGTACAGCACTCCCTGTCACTGATGCTTTACTATGTAAAACAAGGCAAGATCAGCCTGGAAAAAGTAGTAGAAAAAATGAGCCATGCCGTAGCCGACTGCTTCCAGGTTAAAAACCGCGGTTATATCCGTGAAGGCTATCAGGCCGACCTGGTGATTGCCGATATGAACGCCCCTTTTGCAGTAACAAAGGAAAATATTTTATACAAATGCGGCTGGAGCCCTTTTGAAAATGTGGATGGCCAGGGCACCCCTTTTGAATTTCCGGCAAGCATTACCCATACTTTCATAAACGGGAATTTAGTTTATGGAAACGGACAATGGAATGAGTCTTTAAAAGGACAACGATTATTATTTGACCGGTAACGGGCGAAGCCTGTGGGTTCAAGGTTTAATGTTTAAGGTTTGACGTTAAGCTTTTGAACATTGAACATTAAACTTTAAACGGGATCTATGCAGATCGATGATATCTCTTTTAACGACATCGCTATCTTTCACCCGGAGGAGGATTACTCCATCTTTCACAAACTTAATTTTACCCGCACTTTTGGCGGAAAGGAATGGCTCCGGCATTTTTTTTCTCATCCCTTTGCCGATATTGATAAGATCCGGGGGACTCAAACCATTCTCCGGAAGCTGATCCGCCATGTAGACGAATGGCCCGAAGACATTACCAATGGAACGATACTGGTGATGGACCGTTTCCTGGATTATGCCCTGGACCGCGTAGGCAATAGCCCCAATGTGGTGGATGCCGCCATTTACCGGGTATTGCACCATGCCGATTACTCCATGGTGCGGTTCTCCATCAATCATTTTGCCGATTTTTTCAGGAGCATCCGGCAGATCGCCCTGCTATTGAAGGAAGTGGAGCTTCCGGCTGGCTTTGCCATTTATGTGGACCGGATAGAGCAGCTGCTGCGTATTGAAGCATTTGATCAGCTATCCGAAATAGTAAAAGACCAGCCCATCTCCATGAGCAAGAACCTGTATTTTGCAGGTCAGCTACGCGAAATGCACAAGCATGCCGTACAGGAGCTGATCGATATTTACAGCCGGCTGGATGCCTGGTATTCGATGGCCATGGCGGTTAAGCATTACAACCTGGCGTTCCCTGAGTTTACCGAAGGAGCTACACCGGTTATAGAAGCCAATGGCCTTTACCATATTTTATTGCAAAAGCCCGTCCCCTACGATCTCCGGATCAACCAGGAAAACAATTTCCTATTCCTCACCGGGGCCAATATGGCCGGCAAAAGTACGCTCATCAAGTCCGTAGGGGCCGCCGTGTTCCTGGCACATATCGGCATGGGCGTACCGGCTGCCTCCATGAAGCTGACGCTGTTTGACGGTCTGATCAGCAATATTAACGTGATGGACAATATCGTAAGAGGCGAAAGCTTTTTCTTTAACGAAGTACAG
Organism: Niabella hirudinis; assembly: GCF_051201075.1. NCBI lineage: Bacteria > Pseudomonadati > Bacteroidota > Chitinophagia > Chitinophagales > Chitinophagaceae > Niabella > Niabella hirudinis. The sequence goes on along the minus strand of NZ_JBPEHJ010000013.1, from coordinate 30,417 downwards.
CGTATCCGGAACACGGTAGAAAAAGTAAGCAACGGTCAAAAATGGCTGGTACTGATCGATGAACTGTTCAAGGGCACCAATGTACAGGATGCCATGCGTTGTTCGCTGGCCGTAATTAAAGGATTGCTAAAAGTAAAGTCTTCGCTCTTTGTTCTGTCCACCCACCTCTATGAAATAGGTGAAGATCTTGCCGGTGAAAAAAGCATCGCCTTTAAACATTTTGAAACAACCGTTAACGGCGAAACGCTTTCCTTTAGCTACCAGCTAAAAGAGGGCATCAGCAGGGATCGTCTTGGGTATTTTATTTTGAAGAAGGAAAAGGTGATCGATTTGCTGGATCGGTTGTAGCCGGCCCCGCTGTTTATACTGAGTAAAGACGAAATAGAGGAAGCTTCGATATCCCCGGGTTTATAATTTCCGGACAACCCCGATGCCGATCCTCACATTACGGTTGGTGATAGCAGGCGATGATCCGCCTGTTAAAAAGTGCTTTTGCGAAAGCCGCCCTCAACACCTGCGTCCGCAAAGGGTTGTGTTTTCCGCATCCTGTTCACCAAAAAACGGGCGAACACCGGCACTTTTATATAATAAGCATTTTCTGTTCTGCGGGTGGAATACCCTCCATTTTTTTCCGATGCCCCTTCCTTATTAAAAGCCACACCGGCTCCCAATCCTACAGGACCTCCTCCCATTTTTACCAGATTGACACCTCCTCTGTTGCCATTTCCGACCGACAGATCGGGGAACCACAAGAAGTGTAGCGCTTCTTAATACAATCTGTATTGATGACAAAGAGCCATTTCTTTAGTTTTCTTCCTGCTTTTTCTCCTGATCAATCGCATGCGCGTCAGGTTAAGAACAGATCATGTTGCCATGAAATGTAGTAAGGGTAAGCCTTTCACGCCAAAAAGATCGCATCTTTTAATGGCAAACAGGCGCAGCGCGGCGGTAATTTTCTGTGCACCGCTTGTACAAACCGCAATGATTACCGGTGCGCTGCACCTTTATTACCCGTATTGGCGGTTACTAACAGGATCAGCGCTGCGCTGCAGCTTTCAGTGACAAAAATCAAACTGACGCGCATGCGATCAATCGGAAATAAAAAAGCAGGCAAAAAATCTTGTCTGCAAAGAAGGCAAATCCCGCCTGATGTTCTTTGCCCGCAATTGCCTTTCCAGCTTCCGGCGGGACCGCAAAAATGTGCGTTACAGGCTTTGGTGTTTCCGCCCGCGTGCTTTGGAGCAATTTGAAAATATGACAATGCTGCATCCGGTATAAAACCAGTCTCAGGTTAAACAGGGAACAGGGAGTTCATTGAGTAACAAAACAGGACCTAACGTGAAACATGGGACGTTAAACCTGAAACTACCTCTTCAAGAAACAACATCGCCTTAACCTTGCACCTCTCCGTTGAGCGTTTGAATATACCCCAGCACTTCATCCCGACCCAACTGGTCGATAGCGGAGGTAACAAAATGCGGAGGCAGCTCCTCCCAGCTTTCCTTCAGTGCATCAAGAAAAGCATTTACATTCCGCACAGTGGCTCCCGGTTTATTTTTATCGGCTTTCGTAAACACCAGGGCAAAGGGAATGCCCCACTCCCCCAGCTGGCTGATAAATTCAAGATCGATCTTCTGCGGCTCATGGCGGCTGTCGATCAGTACAAATAAACTGACCAGGTTCTCCCGTTTCAGGATATACCGTTCAATCATCATCGACCAGCTTTTGCGCTGTTTTTGCGAAACTTTTGCATAGCCATAGCCGGGAAGGTCTACCAGGTACCAGGGAGATTTAATCATTTTCCCCGCTTTATCGCGCATACCGGATACAATTTCAAAATGATTGATCAGCTGCGTTTTGCCTGGTGCGGCCGATGTTTTGGCCAGCGCTTTTTTATGGCACAGCATATTGATGAGGGACGATTTGCCTACATTACTCCGGCCGATAAAGGCAAATTCCGGCCGGTCGGCCTTTGGGCATTGCGTATATTCAGCACTGCTCTTTATATACGCCGCAGATACAATTTCCATAACTGCAAATTTACAGGGAAGGGCGCAATCGCAGGTGAAAAGGCACCGGTACCTGTTGTTTTTCGCCGCTGAGCACCAGCTTTGCCGCCTCCTCGCCCATCGCCGCAAAATCGGTAGAAAAAGTGGTGATGCCCTGCAGGATCAGTCGCTTCAGGGGTGTTTCGTTATAGCTGATGACGCCTACCTCCCGGCCAATATCGAGTTTTGCCGCCATGATATTATCCACCAGGGTTACCAGATCATCCTCCATCAGGCAGATATATACTTCTTTGGGAGCCACCGCCTCTTTTTGAATATGGTGTACGATCTTACCATTAAAGGCATACTGCTGGCAAAAACGCTTAAACCCCTTGGTGATCTCCACCGGAAAATAGGAATACTCGGGTACAATGATCTTCAATGTTTCGTAGTGTTTCAGGCGATCCAGTGCTTTTTCGAGCGACTGGTAGATGTCTTCTTCAAAATTTTCATATACGGCGCTGAAGTCGCCGGTGACCCCGGGCACCAGCTTATCCAGCAGGATCAGCTTTTCTTTGGGCAGGGCGTTTATGATTTCGGGCGCAGCCTCCCCTCCCTCCAGGAAATGGGTAATGATTACAAAATGGGTATACTGCTGCTCAATACCCGATATCAGTTTTTTGAATAAGTTGAAATCATTGTTATAAATATAAAAATCAATCAGTGCCGTTGGCCCCAGCGTTTTTACAAAAGCATCATAAATAATTTTTTTATGCGTGCTTAGCTTGTTAAACATCAGAAATATTTTCATTGAGCTTTGCAATTCGCCCGCTTTCACAAAATACCCCTTGCCGGGCACAGACCCCAGCACGCCCATCCGCTTAAGATGCTTATAGGCTTTTTCGGCCGTGTCCCGGGAAATTTCGAACTCATAGCTCAATTCATTAATAGATGGCAGCACCTCGTCCTTCCGGATGCTGCCATCGGCGATAGCATTAATAATGGATTGAGCCAGCTGTTGGTATTTGGGCGTAGCCGATAAAACGTCCAGTTCAATATGCTTTAAAATGCTCATGTCAATAACAAATAATACGTGCCTCTAAAAATAGGAAAAATAAAGAGTAGCTTTGCGGTTTATGACAGAATTTTCGCATGACCATATCATCCCGTATAAAGAATCGGGGAAGTCAAAAAAAGAGCAGGTAGCCGAAATGTTCGATCGTATTGCACCGCGGTACGATCTTACCAACCGGGTGCTTTCCGGCCGCAGCGATGTGGCCTGGCGCAAAAAAGCCATCGGAATGCTCAAAAAATACCAGCCTCTGCAGATCCTCGATATTGCTACAGGAACCGGCGATATGGCGCTGCGGGCCTTTAAAATGCTTGCTCCCCGGCATATTACGGGCGTTGACATCTCTGCCCAGATGCTGGAAGTGGGCCGCCAAAAGATCGCCAAAGAAGGGCTGAGCGACCAGATAACACTGGAACAGGGCGATTCTGAAAACCTCAGGTTCCCGGATCAGCAGTTCGATGCTGCTATGGCCGCCTTCGGCGTCCGCAATTTCGAGAACCTGGAAAAAGGGTTATCGGAGATGTACCGGGTATTAAAACCTGGCGGACAATTGCTGATCATCGAATTTTCGCGGCCCCAACCGGGGATCTTCAAGGGGCTGTACCAGCTTTATATGAATGTGCTGGCACCGCAGATCGCCTCCCTTCTGAAGCAAAATAAGGAGGCTTATCAATACCTCAATCAATCGGCCCGCGCCTTTCCCGAGCGCAAAAACTTTACTTCGATCCTTGAAAAAGTAGGTTTTTCCAACGCCCGGTATAAGGCGCTTACTTTTGGCATTTGCTGCATTTATACGGCGGAGAAATAACCTGTTTCATGTTTGAGGTTTAAAGTTCCAGGTTTCACGTTTTCTCCGGAACAGGGCTGATGGCTGAATGCAAGTGCGGCGTTCGATTTTTAGTACTCCCGGATCCCGATCGGAAGAAAGATTACGTAGCTATGCCGGAATCTTCACTTCTGCATTCTATATTTCGTATTCAATATTTTACATTCCCCGCAGGGGCACGAACACATTTCCACAACCTGTCCCGCTCTGCGGGATTCTCGAATTTTCAAATTCCCACAATCATGAAACTCATATCGCTTGTTCCCTCCATAACCGAGCTTTTATACACCCTGGGGTTGGAACAGGAGGTGGCAGGCATTACCAGGTTTTGCGTTCATCCGCAAAACTGGTTCCGGACCAAAACAAGGGTAGGCGGCACCAAAACCCTCAACATCGAAAAAATCAGGGCGCTCCGGCCAGAACTGATCATTGCCAATAGAGAAGAAAATGTAAAAGAGCAGGTAGCCGCATTGCAGGAATTATTTCCCGTGCTGGTTACCGATGTCAACAATTACCCCGAGGCACTCAATATGATCTCCGCCATTGGCGCCGCTACCCAACGTACATCCGAAGCTGCAGCATTGGTATCAGCTATTGAAAAAGAATTTGCAGGCCTTCATATCCCCGTACAAAAAAAAGCAGTCTATTTCATCTGGAAAGACCCCTGGATGACGGTGGGCGGCGATACCTTCATCAGCGATATGATGCATCGGGCAGGCTTCACAAACCTGTACGCCACAAAGAACCGTTATCCGGTCGTTAGCATGGAGGAGGTTCAGGCATTGGCTCCTGAATACCTTCTGCTGGCTTCGGAACCCTACCCGTTTAAAGAAGAGCACCGGGAAACGCTACAGCAGCTTTTTCCCGGTTGCCGGGTTCTGCTGGTGGATGGCGAACTGTTTAGCTGGTACGGCAGCCGGATGCTGAAGGCGCCAACTTATTTTCAGGTATTACAAAAAAGCTGAACTTCTTATTTTACACAAGATCTGAAGGGCCTGTTTACAGAACCGGAGCACTCCAATGAAACCCGTTAAAAATTCCGCAGGCAGGGCCCACCCTACCTGCGGATAAACATCAATTAATGGAGGGTAGGATCAAACGTTCCTCCCCAGTCTTTGTTCTGCTCCAGTTTCGTGGTTTTATTGATAATACTTTGTGCAATCGGGTAAAAATAATATTTATCCGGAACGATGTTCTTTTGCACACCCGTTTGCGGTACCTGCACCACAGAATACTTAAAATTATTTTCCGAAAGGCTGAATGTAGCAGCCTGCTGCTGTGCCTGCAGTATGGGCATTTCTGAGCCATTGGTATTAACGGCGATGGCCTCCACTCCGTTCTTGGTCTTCTCGTTCAGCAGGCTGAACATCCTCCAGCGGCGCAGGTCGTTGAAGCGATGACCTTCAAAACAAAGTTCAATATTCCGTTCATCCATAATGGCCAGCCGCACCTGTTCTCTTGTGGCAGCTGTAATACCATAGGTACTCCCCGCACCCGGTTCAATGCCCGCCCGTTTGCGTATTTCCCGCAGCAGCACCAGCGCATCGGCTGAATGACCGGCTTCGTTGGCAGCTTCTGCATAATTCAGCATCACTTCTGCAAAACGCATCAGCACAAAATCAATATCGTATTGCTGTACATTTGGCTGCGTCAGGTTCAGGTTACAGTTCTTAAGAATAAAGAAACCGGTATAGGTATTGTTGTTGGTCGATTTATCGCCCACATTGGGATTCACTCCAAAGTTATCATTGGCCGATGCAATGCCCACACTGGTATATTGTTTATACCCTTTGGGGGTACCTGCAACCGGGAATAACCGCGCATTCCAGAGAATGGATTTTTCAAAACGCGGGTCCCGGTTCTTCCAGTACGCCTGCAGGAAGCCGGCATCCGACTGGTGATAAATACTTGAGGGGTCATTATACAACCTGCCGTCCTTCATCGGGAAGGCTTTTACAAACTCCCAGGTAGGACACACGGAAGCATTGCCCCTGCTCAGCGAGCCGGGTCTTGCGCCAAAATCCCAGCCGGCCGTTTTACCGGGAAACTTATTGATGACCGGGAACACGATCTCCGGGTTCTTCTCCGACAAGGCAATCTTCCCGTAGTCCTCAATCAGGCCATAGCCCTGGCTCTTCAGGCTGTCGTAGGCTTTTTTGTTTTCGGCGTAAGCATCGGCCCAATACGCATTGTCCCAGGGATTGGCGGGATTAAATTGTGGCGAGGCTTTATACAAAAGCACTTTGGCTTTGAATGCCTGTGCAAAGTTTCCATCGATATGCCCCCAGTCGGTAGATGTAACATCAATCTTGGCCGGCAATAACGCAAGGGCCTTATCCAGGTCTTCGATAATAAAATCAAAACATTCCTTTGTAGAATTACGCGGCAGGTCAAGGTCGTCTTCATAGCGGTCCAGCGGAGCTTTAACAATGGGCACACCGCCATATTCCTTCACCATGGAGAAATACGTGTACGCCCGCATAAAATAAGCCTGGGCCAGGATGCCATCCTTTTCTGCCTGGCTTAGGGTTCCGGCCTGCACATCGCGGATCGCCAGGTTGGCCAGCCGTACATTGGCAAAGTCCCAAAAAGCGGTAGAAGCACCGGTTACCGTAATGGCATCTTCACCAAAGGGGATACCCGAAAGCTGCTCACTGTTACGATCGGCTCCTACATTCCAGTTACCAAATTTATTATAGAGGTTGGCCACAAAAGCATTGGCCTGCTGCGGGTCGTTCCAGACCTGTTCCGGCTGGTAGTTGTTCACATCTTCTATATCCAGCACTTTGGAGCAACGGGCACCCAGGATGACCATACATAAAAATATAAATAGCTGTTTCATTGAAATACTGGTTTAAATTAAAAGGTCAGGTTCAGTCCGGCGGTAAGGGTCCGCATTACCGGGTAGGAGTCGTAGTTTTTCTGCTCCGGGTCCTGGAACTCCTTCAGCTTTGAAATAGCAAAGAGGTTGGTTCCGTTTACAAATACCTGGGCATTCGTCAGCTTCAGCCCGTTGATCCAGCGGGCCGGAAGCGCATAGGCAATGTTCAGATTTTTCAAACGCATATAAGCGCCGTTGCGGATCCAGAAGGTAGAGCCATCGCTGCCGGACTCCAGCCAGTTTTGCCCCACCACACGCGGGTACCTGGCATCCGGGTTTTCCGGCGTCCACACATCGCTGGCCCAAATGGGATAATACACACGGAAGTTGCCGCCCCACTGGCGGATGCCGGGTCCATCCTGGTTGCTGATCATCACATCATAGGAGGTTACCCCCTGGAAGTGTGCATCCAGCGAAAGCCCCTTCCAGGACACATTGAAACCATAACCATAATTGATCCGCGGTTTTCCGTTCTTGCTCAGCAGTTGTACATCATTACCATCAATTCTTCCATCGGCACCGGGGGTATATCCATCGCCTCTTATATCCTCATAAATAATGGCGCCCATATAAGGTTTACGGCCATAATAATTATAACCTTTCCCCGTAAGTTCGTCCAGCTGTGCTTTTGTGCGTACAATACCCAATGCTTTAAAGCCATAGATGCGATCCTCCGGCTGTCCAATGCGGGTACGAAAATGCTCCACACCATCCGGGCCGTAAGCCACCGGTTCATCCAGTACATCCCACCGGTCCCGGGCGTAACCCATATTGGCATACACGGAGTAAGCAACATCCTTTCCTGCCTTGTCGTTCCACTGTACATCAAACTCTGCCCCTTTAAATGAGCGCACCGCGTAATTTTCCGGCGCCGGGGTAGTGCCATAAACATCGGGGATGGCCACCACCCGCGAAGCCAGGATATCCTTCATCCGGTTGGTAAAGAAATCGAGGCGTCCGGAAAGCCGGTTATTCAGCGTGGCAAAATCCAGACCAATATTCTTATTTTCTACCGTAGCCCAGGTCAAACCAGGCACCGGCACCGGGCTGGGTCGGATTGTCTTGTATAAACGGTCGCCAAAAACATAGGGTGTGCTGTTCTGATAGGTTTCATTATACAAAAAGCCATCAATTACCTGCGGGTTTGCAATGTTGGAATAGTTCAGATCATTTCCCGTAGTACCATAAGATGCCCTTATCTTCAGATCGTTCATAAATGCTGCGTGATCTTTAAAGAACGACTCCTGCGAAAGCCGCCATGCCAGCGACACAGAGGGGTAAGCTCCCCACTTGTGCCCTTTGGCAAAGGCGCTGTTGCCGTCATAGCGGAGCGATGCTTCCACGATGTACCGATTGCCATAATTATAGTTCAGCCGCCCGATCCAGGACTGTGCAGCGCCCAGCCCTTCCAGTCCGTCTGCAAACCGGTCTGCAGGATCCGCAGAATAGGGAAAGAACTGGTCAATATTGGCAATGGGATTATACGCCGTGGAGATCGACCGGTAAAAACGATTCTGCCGTTGTTCAAACACTGCAAGGGCATCGATGGCGTGTTTGCCAAAACTGCGGTTATAGGTCAGGAAGGCATTGAACTGATACTTCCACCCATTATCCTGCTGGTAGCGCAAAAAGGGCGCCTGCTGACTGAAATTAAAAATATTGACCTTACCAGGATCCGGTGGCCCCGGTACAAACCGGTTGTTGGGATCGCCCTGGATGAACACATAATTTTTCTGAAAGGTCATATACCACTTGCGTAAAAAATCGTTGGCCTCATAATTGCCTACGATCTTGGCCGCCAGCCCGCGGGTGATCTTATGTAAGTTGATGTCCAGCGTTGCAATGGTATTGAGCTGGCGTTTTCTTGTTTTGATATACCGGTCGCCCATCACCTGGTCGATCACGCTCCAGGCTTGCCAGCTGCCCATCGGCGTTTGAACGGGATAATCCGTTATATGATCCGCCGGCGTTCCGTCTGCATTGGTATAAAACGGGTATAGCTTGGGCCAGTTAAAGGTTACCCGGTAAAAATCCGACACATCATAGTCATCATCCGGCGAGAAGGGCCAGTAAAATTTATCCGAATTTTGCTGCGCTGCCGCAATGTTCATGTTCAGTTTGATATCATCCGTGATCTTAGCGGTGATATTGGAGCGCAGGTTAAATTTTTTATACCCCAGGTTCTCATAAGAACCATTTTCGCCGGTATAGCTGATCATGTTATAATAATTCAGCTTTTCGCTTCCCCCCGATATATCAAGCAGGTATTTTTGTACGGTGGGGTTGCGCCATACCCAATCGTTTACATTATAGTTCTTATCCTTAAAATAATTAAACTCTGTTTCGCCATTGGGCAGGGGATCGTTTTTCTTGTTGTATTCGTTATTAAATTCCACTACCCGGTTCTGATAGATCAGCTCATCCGTAGCGGTGGTACGATCGCTTAGCAGTGTTCTTGTGGGCGTGGAATTTGAATAGGAGGTTTGAAAATGCAGGGCAGGTTTTTGCGCGGTCCCTTTTTTTGTGGTCACCACCACTACCCCGTTGCCGGCTCTTGAGCCATATATGGAGGCTGTGGCCGCATCCTTCAGCACGTTCATCTGGTCTATTTCATTGGGGTCCAGCGCATCAAACTCGGCCTTGCCCTTGATCACCCCGTCAATCACATACAATGGCTCACCATTGGCCCCGCGGATACGGATGCTGGAGCTGGCACCGGAGAGCCCCGAAGAATTCGTAACCGTTACCCCGGGAGCACGGCCTGCCAGTGTATTGGACATATTGGTTGCGGGTATATCTGTAAGCTTTTTCGTACTGATGCTCGTAACAGCACCGGTTAAATTGGAACGCTTCTGCGCCCCGTAGCCCACCACCACTACTTCATCCAGTGCCGCAGTAGCTGCATAAAGCTTTATTTGCAGGGAGGTTTCATTACCAACGGCTACCTCCTGCGGCTGGTACCCGATGGCGGTTATTTCCAATACCTCACCTGCAGCCGCACTAATCCGGAACGAGCCATCCGCAGCCGTGGCGGTGGCCGTAGCTTTTCCTCTGATCTTAATGGTAGCCCCCGCCACAGGATTACCGGCAGAGTCCGTTACCTTTCCCTCAACAGGCGCTGCCCGGGTTAGTAGCGGCAGGTAATGGTTTGAAACTGGCGTTGCGGCCTGTAATGTGCCTAATTTTAACAACAGGCAACACAGCAGCAGCGGGAAGCCTGTACAACACTTCTGTAATCTTGTTTGCATAAGCGATCATGATTTTAAGGTTTAAAGAATGTGATCCATTTTAAACAGGTAAAAAAGAAGGACAATGGCAATAGAATAACCGTACCGTTTCAACAGCGCTGCATTTACATACCCAGCTATTTTTTCGTACATACCCGTGCATGCCCTTTATTACCACGAAACAGGGAAGTGCTAAGTTTGATTTTTGGAAGTCATAGTAGGTTTGAGGGGGTTTAATAAAAAATAATGAATAGCAGAACAAATGTTACTGAAAAAAATATAAACAAAAATTTTACCGCTTTCAAGATAAAAACGATGAAAGCGCACTATTTATGCAACAAATGGGGTGTCTTTATTTTTCCTGCCGGAAAAACGAGACACAGCATAAAAAATTCTGTGTTTCCGCGCTTCTCTGGCATTACCGGGGAGCGCGGAGGCCCAGTGACTTTAATGATGTCCAAAGCCCTTCTTTAGATTATATTTGTACCTCCTCTTTGTTTAAAACAGATAAAAGATGAATAAATCAGCCATCACCCCTATGCCGGAATACTTTGACCGTTACATTAACCAGGTACCGGATGACCTGGAACTGGTGCCGGCCATCCAAAAAAGCATCCTTGATATTTACCAGCTCGACAAAGAAAAAATCAGCAGCCTGGGCGATGCAGTTTATGCACCCGGTAAATGGACCATAAAGCAGATACTCTTACATATAGCAGATACAGAACGGGTATTTATTTACCGGGCATTGCGTTTTGCAAGAAAAGACAGCACGCCGGTACAATCCTTTGATGAGAATTTATTTGCCGAAAATTCAGCTGTCGGTGAACGCACGCTTGAGTCCCTGTTAGATGAGCTGGTGGCGCTGCGTCAAAGCAGCCTTGCTTTTTATAAGAACCTGAGCAATGAGCAACTACTCGCCACCGGGCATAGCCATAACTCGGAAATGTCGGTGCTGGCACTCGGCTTTACGATCGTGGGACACCAGCTGCATCATTTCAAACTCATTGAAGACCTGTATTTCCCGCTGTTGAATGCACAATAAATGAACTTTTATTTTCGCTTACAATTCCGGCTGCTCAACCGGCATATAAAGGATTTTGGCCTGCAGCCCCTATGGGGATGGCTTTGGGGAGTTACAGGGTTCATCCTTTTTTCCTGGCTGCTGTTTTCAAAAACGAGCTATGCACCTTACCTGTACCTGCTGCTGACCGCATCCTGGCTATTGCAGCTCAGCAACAAAAAAAGAGCCGATTTCCTGAAGATCATTTTCCCGGAACGCACCCTGCGCAGCATACGAATGGTCGAAAATATGCTTGTAGCTTTGCCATTTGCATTATTCCTGTTAGTCCGGCAATATTTCCTGGCGGCGCTTATGCTGTTGCCGGCCTCCCTGGTGCTTAGCTTTTTCAACCATGCAGCCGTTATCCGCCGCACCGTCCCTACCCCCTTTGGCAAAAGACCTTTTGAGTTTGTTAGCGGGTTCCGGCAATCCCTGCTCTTTTTTATGGGCGCTTACCTGCTTGCGGGCATTGGTATTTTTGTAAACAACTTCAATCTATGCCTGTTTGCCTGCGGTATCAACTTCCTGCTTATCCTTTCCTTTTATACAAAGCCGGAGCCGCTGTTTTATCTTTGGAATTATGCCTTTACACCTGCCGGCTTCATGAAAGAAAAAGTCAAAACGGCTATTGGTCATACCACTATTCTCACCATCATTCCCCTGGCGGCGCTGTTGATCATCTATCCGGAAAAATGGTGGTTGATCACCGGTATCCAACTACTGGGATACCTGTATATTATACAGATCATACTCGTCAAATACGTTGCCTATCCCGGTGAAATTCCGTTGGTATCTGCACTTATTTTCCTGAGCAGTATTTTCTTTCCGCCCCTGCTCCTGGGTTTGATCCCTTTTTTTTATTCAAGAGCCGTTAACCGGTTAGCAACTTATCTTACATGATCACTATCGAATCGCTGTCCAAAAGTTTTGGCAGCCACCCTGTGTTAAAAAATATATCGATCTGTTTTCAGGCCGGAAATGTATATGGCATTGTAGGAGAAAATGGCGCAGGCAAAACCACGCTGTTCAATTGCCTTGCGGGGATGGAGGAATACGAGGGTCATATTACGGCAGATCGGGCACCTTTGAAAAACCACCTGGGCTTTCTGCAAACGGAGCCTTTCTTTTTTTCAAAAATCACCGGTGAAGAATACCTCCGCCTCCTTTGCCAGGCGCGTCACCAATCTGCGGAGCATATAGAACAAAAAAACATCTTTGAGCTTCCGTTAAAACAATATGCCGCTACTTATTCCACCGGGATGAAAAAGAAACTGGCCCTGATGGCGCTCCTGATGCAGAAGAACGATTATTTTATTTTAGACGAGCCTTTTAACGGAGTAGATATCCAAAGCAACCTGCTGATCACCGGCATCATTCATAAGCTTCGCGAGCTGGGTAAAACCATCCTGATCTCCTCCCATATTTTCTCAACCCTTCATGAAACCTGCGATGAAATCCATTTGCTTCAAAACGGGGTTTTTACCAAAAAAGTAACCCGGTCCGAATTCGACTTGCTGGAACAGGAAATGAAACAGGTGTCCATCGGGAACAAAATTGAGCAGATGGGTCTCCAATAACCATTAAATAGACAACTTAACTACTTGCTCTAAAAACCCGGAGAAGCGTATTAATTAACCTGAGTTAAGTATTTTCTGATAAAAAAACAAGAGTTTTGCCCTGTCAACAAAAACACAACTGGCTGCTTTAAAAAGGATTGAATATACCATTATTCCAATATAAAAGATTGTGAATCTATCAAAGACAGCCAGAGTGTTCTACAGAACACTCTTTTTTTATACATTCCCAACTGCCGGCTTTAGGTACAAACGCAGATTTAAAGTAGGCATTTCTGCGGCCCGATAGCGATCGCATAGTCAGCGGGAAATATTAAACATGGAATCCTCCCCGGCATCGCAAGAACCGGGTTTATTTTTCAATCTATTGCCGTCATCTTTGCAATATCAAAAATCGGTTATGCAAAATTTATTGCCCTTCGATGGTATTGTACATTACCACGGCACGATCCTGGATCAGGAGGCCGCAGATGCTTATTTCGAAAACCTGCTCCGCTCCATCGAATGGCGCAATGACGAAGCCATTATTTTTGGCAAAAGAATCATTACAAAACGAAAGGTAGCCTGGTACGGCAACCGGGGCTTTGAATACACCTATTCCAAAACCACCAAAACAGCGCTCCCCTGGACCGAAACGCTATTGCAGTTAAAAAAAATATGCGAGAAGAAAACAGGCGAAGCCTACAATTCCTGTCTGCTCAATCTTTATCACACCGGTGAAGAAGGTATGGCCTGGCATTGCGATGAAGAACGTGAGCTTAAAAAAAACGGCGCCATCGGTTCCTTAAGTCTGGGCGCCGAAAGAAAATTTGCATTCAAACATAAGAACAGCGGCGAACGGGTAGATTGCGTGCTGGAGCATGGAAGCCTGCTGGTGATGAAGGGCACTACCCAAACCCACTGGCTACATCGCCTTCCCCCTACAAAAAAAGTGCATACCGCGCGCATCAATCTTACATTCCGGAGCATACATGGAGGCGTGTGAAATGTAAAATAAAAAATATCCAATTTAAAATAAAGAAGTAGTCAACAGCTCCGAACAAAAAAATATCGAAGCCAAAGGATGTCTCTATTGGGTACATTCCAAATTGTCGCACCCCCATAAACGTAATGTCACCCAAGATGTCATCCCGGGCTTGTCCCGGGATCTATTCCTGTCTCAGGGTCTATTGAACGACAAAATGCATAGATGCTGAAATAAATTCAGCATGACAGCGACAACCTGGAATGCCCCCATCTCTATTTTACATTTCATCAAAAAAGCCATCCCAACAAAATCAGGACGGCTTTCTTAAACAAAATAAACAAAAACAAATCACCAAATCTTTGCACGTTCGTTTTCAGGCTTATACATTTTATCGCCCGGCTGCACATTGAACGCTTTATACCAGGGCTCAAAATTTGTGAGGGGCCCCATTGCCCTCCATTCCGCGGGAGAATGCGGATCGATCTTTATCAGCTGCCTGGCACGCTCCGGCGTAGCCTTCCCCCTCCATACCTGGCCCCAGCTCAGGAAAAAACGCTGATCCGGGGTAAACCCGTCAATCAGCTCATTACCCTGTCCCTGCTTTGTCTTTTTAAAGGCATCGTAGGCAATGGTAATACCGCCCAGGTCAGCAATATTCTCTCCCAACGTAAGCGCCCCGTTGATGTGTACGGAATCGAGTACGGTATACTTATTAAACTGCTCCTCAACCATCTTTGTTTTAGCCTTGAACTTTTTTTCATCCTCCGGTGTCCACCAGTTTTTCAGGTTACCATCGGCGGCATACTGTGCACCCTGGTCGTCAAAGCCATGCGTCATCTCGTGACCAATCACCGCGCCAATGCCGCCATAGTTCACTGCATCATCTGCCCCAAAATCAAAGAAAGGAAACTGAAGGATTGCCGCAGGAAAAACGATCTCGTTGAAGGCGGGGTTGTAATAAGCATTTACGGTATTGGGAGTCATACCCCATTCTGTACGATCGACCGGTTTACCCAGCTTCGCCAATTCCCGTTTATATTCAAAAGCGGCGGCATTCAACACATTCTGTGCATAATTATCCGGCGTAATTCCCAAACCGGAATAATCTTTCCATTTATCCGGGTAACCAATCTTTTTCATAAAGGAAGCCAGCTTGGCCTCAGCTTTCTGTTTGGTAGCATCGCTCATCCAATCAAGATTCCGGATCCGGTTTTTGAACGCATCCTGCAGGTTCTGCACCAGCTCCATCATCTTTTGTTTTGCTTCCGGTTTAAAATACCGGTCTACATAGAGCTTGCCCAGCTGCTCCCCAATGGAGCCATTGATGATCTGCATCACCCGCTCCCAGCGGGGCTTCTGTTCTTTTTGTCCGCTTAGCGTTTTATCGTAAAAATCAAAATGTGCGGCATCAAACTCCTTTCCCAGATAGGGCGCCATACGAGACAACAGGTTATAGGTAAGGTAAGCTTTCCAGGTAGCTACCGGCATTGATGTAAGCAAGCCGGAAAGAGTTTTATAATATTGCGGCACGGTCACCAGCAGGGTATCCTGGCCACTGATGCCCATTTTGTCAAAAACCGCTTTCCAGTCAATGCCCGGTGTCTGTTTTGTAAAGGCCTCCAGGCTGAATTTGTTATACATTTTCTGCGGGTCGCGCATTTCCCTGGGGTACAGGGAAGCCGCTGCCAGCTGCTGCTCCAGGTCAAAGATCGCCAAAGCATCTTTTCCGGCTGTTGCGGTATCTGCGCCGCCGAGGCTCAGCATCTTTTTGATGTAGGCTTTATATGCTTCCCTGTTTTTTTCGGCCCCTGCATCTTTGTCTGTATAATAATCTTTCGATGGCAGCCCCAGTCCGCCCTGCGTAAATTGAATGATATTTTGAGTTACGTTCTTATCATCCGGCCCGATATAATTGGGCAATACCGTTGACAGTCCCGTTTTCCCATTCTCAATGATCACATCCATCAACTGCTGCGGGGTGCTGATAGCCTTAATAGCATTCAGCTGTTTTTGAAGTACCGTGCTACCAGCCTTGTCGATAGCAGCCGTATCCATGCCGCTTTTATAAAAAGCCGCTACATTAAACTGCGGGGAACCGGCGGTTGCATTTTCCTTGACCACTTCTTCAAGCAGCGTATGTACAGATTTGTTGGTTTTATCCCGCAGTTCATCAAAACTTCCCCACCGCGTTTTGTCTCCGGGGATGGGTGTATTCTTTACCCAGGCGCCATTGACATAGAGAAAAAAATCATCCCCGGGCTTCACGGTCGTATCCATATTAGCGCGATCCAGGTAGGTAGTGCGCTCCGCAGCAGCCTGTTCTCCCGGTTTGCCGGGGGCCGTGCCACAGCCGATTATTCCTGTTGCCAGTGCAGCGGCAACGATTGTTTTATATTGCATTTTTATCTTAATTGTTTGCCAAAGGTAACCATCCAAACTGTTGCCTGTAAAAGATTTATATGAGCGGCTGTTTTCCCTGTGCCCCCAATTATTGGTTCAATATTAACTTAATCCGGATTAAGTTATGTTTAAACCGCCCCAAACTCCCTGTTTGGGGTGCATATTGGTATAAACTTTGTGTAATAAATATGCTTTTACCTGTTGGATAAGAAATACCATTTTTATCTGATATGAAGCCCCCGCTGCAGGTTGACCCTCTAAAAAACCCGGCGAAGCCCTTGTTACTTGACCCATATATTCATTCCATAAACCGACAAAAAACTTATTTATGGCTCAGCTTACCCATCCCGTTTTCAGTATTAACGGGAAACCCATTGGACAGTTCACCACCTTCTCTTTAAACCAGGCAATCTTTGAACACCACCGCTTTACACTTGTATGCCCTGCCCAAACCATTGATGGTAAGGCGGGGATCTTTTCTACATCCAAAGATATGATTGGCGCCAGTTTTGGAGCTCGCATTGCCGGCACCGGTGCCAGGGGCGACCTGTTATTCAACGGCATCGTAACGGGGGTTGAAACGGCGCGTTTTGCAGGTCATCATGGCGATGTCATTATTACGGGCTACAGCCCGACCATTATCCTTGATAGCGGGCCCCACTGTAAAAGCTGGGAAAAAAAAGCCATTAAAAACATAGCCCAGGATGTATTGAAGTTTTTTCCCCAGAATTTGCTGGAGCCCCGGGTACACCCGCAGTACGGTGAAACCCTGGCCTATACCGTTCAGTATAAAGAAACCGCCTGGCAGTTTCTGCAACGGCTTACCGGCACCTATGGCGAATGGCTTTTTTGGGATGGCAGAAGCCTGCAGATAGGCCAGCCTGCAGATAACAAAAAAGCCGGCTTGGTTTACGGTAGTCATCTCAGCAGTTTTAATGTAGCCCTTCAGGCCCGGCCCACCCAAATGCAAATGATGGCCTGGGATTATATGAACAGTCAGGTGTATACCAGCCAGCCGGTTGATATTGAACAGAAAGCCGGATTAAACCCCTGGGGTACGCAGGTCTATAAATCGGGGCAGGCTGTATACGGCAGCCAGCCAAAGCTTTGGAATAACCAGTTCCTGACCAACAAAAAACAGCAGGACGATGTATTGAATATGCGAAGCGCCATGGAAAGCAGCCGTATGGTACGCTTTAATGGGCAAAGCGGTCACCCCGGAGTGCATATTGGAGGTAAAATAGAGGTGAAGGGTAATAATGTGTTCAGCAGTCAGACCGAAGGCTATGGCGATTACCTGGTCGTGGCTGTACATCACCAGGTAGATGCCCGCGGCCATTATGAAAACAATTTTGAAGCCGTGCCTGCAAGCATTAAAGTACCGCCGGTTGCCGCCATTGGCGAGCCAAATTGCGAAACTCAGAGCGCCCTGGTTACCGATAATAACGACTTTAATGGTCTCGGACGTATCCGTGTAAAATTCCACTGGATGAATGGTTCGGAAAAAAGCCCCTGGATCCGCGTTACCACCCCTCATGCCGGTGGCGGCAAAGGGATGTTCCTGATCCCCGAGGTTGGCGAGGAAGTGATCGTGGGTTTTGAAGGCGATAGCGCTACCAAGCCCTATGTCATTGGCGCCGTTTATCACGGGCAGGCAAAAAACAGCTTTGGAAACTCCGGCAATGATGTGAAAACATTCCAGAGCCGCAGCGGCAGCAAAATGGTATTTAACGACAAGGACGGCAGCGCGCTGATATCTGACCAGGCGGGCAATATCACCATGCTGGATGGCGCCGGCAATATATCCACCAAAAGCAGCCAGAGCATCCGGCTCGAATGCGGCAACGCCAGTATTACCCTGAAAAAGGATGGAACCATCATCATCAACGGAAAAGAGATCACCACCAAAGGTGTTAACATCCAACAGATGGCCAATGAGAAGATCACCCATACGGCAACAGACATCAGGGTACTTGCAGATTCCCAGCTGGTGGGCAAGGGAAAGGTTACCGAGATCTCCGGAGGTGATTCGCTGGACCTGCGTTCTACCGCGCTTACCGCACATGGAACAGCAAAATCGGATATTACCACCGATGGAGAAATGGTGGTAAGTGCCGCCGGCAATGTGGGTGTTACAGCAGGAGCTATCATCAAACTAAACGCCTGACCTATGAGTACTGCTGCACCTTCTATTGCACATGAGTTTTACAAGGTTCGCGAAGAATGGGCCCGGATCGACCGGTTAAAAAGCTGGAAACTGGCCATCTGGATTGCCCAATACCAGGATATTGATATCATTGATAAATTTATGGAAACCGAGCGGCTGGCCATCGGCGTATTCGATGATATTTTTTTTCGCTTTGATACGGTTTATACCGGCGACCCTGAATTATTTGAAAGGGAGCTATGGCTGGAGTATCAGGAATGGTTTGCTCCCTGCCCCGATCCCAAATATGATATTTACAGCGCCCTAAAAAAAGACGGGATCCTGGATGCCGGTTTTAAACCCGATATCCGGCCGCTTTCCGGTTTTGGAGCCCTGATGCAGGAGCTCCTGCGCCTAAAGGCCAGTCTGGATAACTGTGAACTGCCTCATTTTCTCCTCTATTTTCCTTCCGGAAGCCCGGACGCAGTGAGTCTTAAACCCTGGCTGAAAGAACATTTAAAAAAAGGCATTCCCCAACAGATCCGCCTGGCCACTATGGATTATGGGCCCAAACGGAAGATCTATATCCCGGACCCCGACCTGCGCCCCCTCGTAGTGGAGCTGGTGCCCCAGCTGGATATGACGGCGGCCGTTAATAACGAACTGGATAAGAGCGGGGGCACCAGCGATACGGTAAGTATAGAAAACCGGCTGCGCAAACAGATCCGCGTAGTAATGGATACCACGCTGGAGCATAAGCCTTCATTAACCGCCCGGGAGGTTGGCAAACTGATGGTACTGGCCAAAGAGGCTCAAAACAATACCACCTATATTTCTTCCCTGCTGGTGGCCTCGCAGGCACACTATGCCATCAAGGACAGCGGGCCCAGTGAAGCCTATGCCATTGAAGCCATTCAGCAGGCACGCAAGGCCATGGACGATAATGACCCCGCCGGGTACCCCGTATGGCGTTCCTGTATGATGCTGCGCGGCGGGTTGTTTGCCGCCAAACGCAAATGGGAAGATGCTATAAAAATTTACGATGAAATGGCAGCAGAAGCCACCCGGCGGGCCGATGCTTTTTTCATTATGGAAGGGCACCGTATCAGCGGGCACCTGTATTTCATCCGGGGGCGCCATCAGCAGGCTTTTGAAAAGTGCCTGCTGGCGATGGCGGGCGGTGCTTATATGGACCAGCTGGTCATCCGGCAATCCACTTTTTTACATGCGGCATTTATGGCCGTGCACCTGGGCAAAAAATTAAAAGCCCCGGATGAGCTGGTGCACCTTTATGATCAGCTCCGCGCCTGGATTGGCGATGATTGGGAAGAGCTGTTGACCGAAATAGAAATGCACAATATACTGGTGAAGCCCAAAGGTAAATTTTCGATCCCGATCGGTTAAGCTACTTGTGCCGGAAATAAATTATTGAAACAAAAAAAATCGGAATGAGCAGTGCTAACACAGCCGCCAGTAAAAGTTTTGGAGAAACGTTTGCGGAAGTAAAAGGCGGCATCGATAACATCCAGAAATCGATGGCCGGTATCCTCCCCTCCTTCCCCGGGATGTCCGGTGGTAAATACCTGGATATGGCCATCGGGCTGGATTTTGACCAAACCATCCTTCCGCCCTGCCCGGTTTTTCCGGTACCGCATATCGGCCTCGTATTCGACATTTTTGCAGCCATCATGAACGCTGTGGCTTCCGCATTGCCCGCGCCTCCGCCCTCCATTACAAAGGACTCCGATGGGGGCAGCCCTTCTGTGGCCAGCGTAGCCAGCTTCCTGGTCAATATGCTGAAGCCATCCGTAAAAGTGCACGGTCAATGGGTCAGCAATGCCGGTACACCCATTATGCACCTGCCGGGCATTGTCTTGCACCTGATCCCTCTTACCAAGCCTTTTACTACTTCGGAAATGTGGATGGGCAGCAGCACCGTACTTGCCGATGGCGGCCCTTACTCCACCCAGTTTCACCCCTCTCTTTCCTGTAACCTGGTAGGCTTTCCCTCCCTGCCCCGCAAGAATAAAGTGCCTCGGCTGAAGTTTCCCCTCATGCTGCCCACCTCCATCCTCCTTTGCATCTTCGCCGGTAACGGCAGGGTGCTGGCAGGCGGACCTCCTACCATCGACCTTTTTCAGCTGATGATCAAATTGGGCCTGAAGGGACTCAGTAAGGCAAAAAAGAAAAAGCCCAAAACACCCGATACCAAAAACCCCGAACTTAGTAACACAAAGCCCGCAAAAAAATGTGACGGGGTGAGTGAACCCGTGGATATGGCCACAGGAAAAGTATTTCATACCAATACCGACTTTGAATTACCCGGCCCGCTACCTTTAAAATGGGAACGTACTTATTATAGCAACGCGGAGGTAACCGGCCCTCTTGGATACAACTGGCACCACAGCTATAATATGGGCCTGTACGATATGAACAACGGTTATTTCACCCTGCGGCTAAAAGACGGTAGAGAAGTGCCCCTGCCCAAAGTGCATCCAGGGGAAGTACACTTCAACCGGAAAGAACAGCTCTTCTTCCACCACGACAAAGAGGGCTACCTGCTTATTGACGAGGACCAGCTTGAATACCGGTTCAACGGCCCGTTGAATACAGAAGGCTTCCACACCCTCTCCTCGATATCGAACGCACCGGGATTCAATATCCGGTTCATCTATGATCGCAAGGGCTGCCTGAAGCGGATCATCGACAGCCGCAACCAGGTGCTACAGGTAGAAAATGATGCGCTGGGCCATATTACCCGCATCTTTAGAACCGTGAACGAACGGGAAATCAATTGCATCTGTTATGAATATGATGCAGCTGGAAATATTGCAAAGGTCCTGGATACAGCCGGCGCAGAAAAACATTTTTATTACGACGGGCACCTGCTCACAAAGCTCACTAATCAAACCGGCCTGAGCTTTTACTGGGAATATGAAGGCAAGGGCAACCATGCAAAATGCATTCATGTTTGGGGCGATGAAGGACTGCTGGAGTACTGGACCGAGTACCAGGAAGGGCTTAGTATCACCCGCAACAGCCTGGGTTATACCAGCGCCTATTTTCATGATGACCGCTTGCTCAATTACAAAATTGTGGACGAAAACGGCGGTATCACCCGCCGGTCCTACAACGAATACGAAGAGCTGGAAGTTGTTGTAAATCCCCAGGGAGGCACCGTCCAATACCGGTACAACGCCTACGGCAAACTCATCCGCATCACCAATGAGAACGGCGATGATACAGGGTTTTCTTATAACGACCGGCAGCAGCTGAAAAGCAGGGTGCAGTATGGCGGAGCCACCGATATCTTCACCTACGATGAAAAAGGCCGGCTTACCGGCAGAAGAAATGCGGAGGGGCTTACCATAAAATACGAATATGAAGGTTTACATTTAAAACGGATCATTGACCATAAACAACGGCCTGTTGAGCTTTTCTACGATGCGCAGCACAACCTTACGGCCCTTCATTATGCCAATGGGTTAAAGCTTCAATGGAGCTACGATGCGCTGGGCTATGTTACCCGGCATACAGATGCCCGGGGCAATACAACAGAATACCTGAATGATGATGCCGGCAACATCCTTTATTTAAAAGAACCCGATGGCAACGAGCATCATTTTAACTACGATACCAGTGGTAACCTTGTTGACGCCAGCGACAGGGTACACCAGGTGCAGTTTGAATACGGCCCATTGGGGGTCCTGCGAAAACGTATCCAGCACAACCGCACCGTCCAGTTTAATTACGACTCAGAGCTCCAACTCAAAAGCATTGCCAATGAGGGCGGGGAACTATACAAATTTGGGTTGGACGGGTTGGGTAATGTGGTGAGCGAATGGGGGTTTGACGGGCTGCACCGCCGCTACCTGCGCGATGCCAGCGGCCGTGTAACAAAAGTGCTGCGGCCGGATGAGCGCTGGACGGCCTACGACTATGATGGCCTGGGTAATATCGTAAAAGAAGAGCATAGCGATGGAAGCATGGCGGCATATAAATACAACCGCGATAGTCTGTTAACGGAAGCGTTTAACGAGCACAGCCATCTGCAATTGCAGCGTAACAAAACAGGCGCAGTCATTAAGGAAATACAGGACGGCTACAGCGTTGCAAAAACTTATGACCGTTATGGCAATTGCACCCATACCGGCAGCAGTCTTGGCGCCGATATCCGGGTGGAATACAATGAAGAAGACGCCATCACGCGAATGCAGGCAAACCATCCCGACAACGACCAGGACGCCAGCTGGGCCGCCTCTTTCCACCGCGATGATACCGGCCTTGAGCTGCACCGGGAGCTCAGTGGCGGAATATCCGTAAAAACGGAGCACGACCGGCTGGGGCGCGTTATCCGATGCAGCATTGGTGCCCAAAATATAGAACAAAGCCGCACCCGCTACAACTGGGGTACCGGCAACAGGCTCAACCGTATAGTAAACGAACTCGCCCATACCAGTGCGCTATTCGATTATGATGCTTTTGACAACCTCATCAGTGCCGCCTATGAGGGCAAGGACGGAACCATGCAAACCATTTACCGCATCCCCGATAAAATAGGCAACCTGTTTAAGACCCGCAACCGCAGCGACCGCAAATACAGCAAGGGCGGGCGTTTGCAGGAAGATGACCAATATGCTTATCATTACGATGGCGAGGGTAATATTATTTTTAAGGAGTTTAAGAAAAACGAAAACACGGCCGCCATTGCACATACGGACTACGCAAAGGCGCACCACATCAACTTCAAACGCAGCGGTACGGGCTGGATCTATGAATGGTCCGGCAACGGCATGCTGCGGAAAGTGATCAATCCCGGCGGCCGGGAAATCCTGTTTTATTATGACCCGCTGGGGAGAAGGATCGCTAAAATTTTGCTGGATAAAAACACCCGTTTTTTTGAGGAAGACAGCGGCTCCGTTACCCGGTGGGTATGGGATGGCAATGTACCCTTGCACGAATGGAGCTATAACGGCAGCTATCCGACCAAAAGATCCATAGAAGCCAGCGGGGAAATCAACGAAGAAAAAGAGCCGGTCGAAAACATCGTTACCTGGGTGTATGAAGCGGATAGTTTTGTACCTTGTGCCAAGATCCTTGACAATGAACAGTATAGCATTGTGGCAGACTATTTGGGCACACCAACACATGCCTATAACAGTTCTGGCGAAAAAGTTTGGGAGCGGGAGCTGGATATCTACGGCACAATACGGAATGAAAAAGGCCAAAAAGGACTGGTACCGCAATTGTACCAGGGGCAGTATGTAGATGAGGAGACCGGTTTAGCCTACAACCGTTTCAGGTATTACGATAATGAAAGCGGGAATTATATAAGCCAGGATCCGATAGGATTGTGGGGCGGCTTACATCAATACAAATATATCATTGATCCTAATACATGGATCGATATCTTTGGCCAGAATGGAGCACAACAGCACAATATTGCACCCCATGGTCAGCAGCCTTCCCCAAGAAGCCCTTATCAATCTCACCATATTGTACAAGATGAATGGGCGAAGACCCAGGGCTATTCAGATTACAGCTCAAAAAAAGCTCCAAGCATTTTACTTGATGCCACTCCCGGTTCAAACCAACATGCAATAATTACGGCAAGACAAAATGCAAGAAGGGATGCCCGGATTGCAGCAGGTAAAGGAAAATGGTCAACAAGTTTAAAAACTGAATTAAGAAATGCAAGAGCAGATCTAACGGCCGCCGGTGTTCCAAAAGCAGAAATCAATAAGGCAATGAAAGCAGCCCGGGAATATTTTAAAGGACTTCACTAAAACAAAATACAATGGATCAAACAATTAAAAAAATAGCATCTGGCTGGGATAAGAACCCGGGAGCAACTGCAGCATCGGTTAAGCAAACAGAGGATCAGTTAAACATTCGCTTCCCGGAAGATTACGTAACTTTTTTACTATGGAGTAACGGAGGCGAAGGCAACATTGGAGAAAACTATATCTCACTGTGGAAACAGGAAGACATCGCCATATTAAACCGGGAGTATAAAATACCGGAATATCTTTCTAACCTGCGAATAGCCATTGGAACCGATGGAGGAGGTATCTGTTTTGGTTTTGACTTTACTAAAGACGCCGCCATCTTCACTTGTCCATTAGGCGATTTGGATCCGGATGTTGCAAACCAGGTCAGCGCTTCCTTTAAAGATTTTATAGAACGATGTTTAAAAGAAGAAGTATTTGATTGATCCATCTTCTCCACGGAGCGCTACGCCCCTAAAGGTCTGCTGGCGCATACTGCCTTGCTACAAACCTGCGCCAGACCGGCGGGAAGGAGGGTAACAAAAATTCCAGGGGCATTAATACTATGGCAGCACTGATTCCGATTGCTTCCAGGATTTATATAAAAAAGACCGAAGGCAGGTCCCTCCATCGAAATAGTTGCACAAGGCTCATCATTATTAATTTTCTATCCGTCCTTGTGGTGTTGTGGATGACATTTGTAATCCTGCATGACCGGGTGCTTCACGACTGCTGCTGATAGAACCTGGATACAAAAGAATTTGCACCGAGGATCTTTAATTTCAGCGCCTTCTCAAACAGCCTCTTTTGCGATCCGCTTCCAGTTGTTGAAAACATACCGGTGGATGCTTTTTAAGCCAATCCACATCGGCAAGGAAACCCAAAATCGGGCTCCGGGTTTCAGGGTAACCTCGGTGATACGCGTGATCATCGTTTCCTTTTCATGAACAGGATGCAAGACAAAGGTTTCCACAATGGCATCCACGCAGGGACCAAAATAAATGTCGGTTTCACGCAGTGCGAACCGGAGCTTTTGTTCCGGCACCCAATCCAGGATCGTCTGCCGGATCACCCCTTTATCGGAAATGCATTCCCGGGTAGCACCAACGCCTTCACCATTATCAGCCAGCCGGCATTCAACCGGCTTGGGAAGTCCAAAAAGAAAATAGCAGGGCCTCCGGTCATCCATTTTTGAATGAAACAGCAGTGGCCATAACTGAGCCGGGGCAGCGCTGAATGTATAACTCGTCTGTAGTTTCATTTTATTTCAAATTTAAACGAGCTCATTTACTCCGCATCAAATACTAAGCCTTAAATGTTAAACTCCAAACCTGAAACAACAATTAGTAGTCGGCCTTCAGCAATCAGCTCTCAGCCAATAAAACACTGTATTCGCTGCGTGAAATGGGCATTTTGAGTATCAAACGGGAACCCAACCTTAAACATTAAACTTGAAACCTGAAACAGCAATTAGCCTACGCCTTCACTTCTTTCTCTTTCACCACCACCAGGTCCGCCAGTTCCACCTGCATGGGCAACAAACCGATTTTTACCACCGCACGTTTACTTTTTATTTCCAGTACTTCACCCACCTGGTGGTTGCGTTTCATCTTCACCTGATCGCCCACTTTTATAGCTCCGCCCACCTCCTGGTATTTGGATTCGATCTTTTTCTGCATCTTCCCAACGGCCTTCTTTTCATTCTTATTAAAAAGAAGATTGTGAATCTGTTTGATCAGCTTCTGCTTATCCTCCTCCTTTCTCCATTCAACGGTGATCTGCTTGAGTTTGCGTTCCATGTCTTTAAGATAGGTGATCCGCTCTTCCGATATTTTGTTCTGCTCCCGAAGTACATTCATTTGCTGCTGGTGTTTTTCCCGGTCCATCACCCGTTCCATTTCCTTTTTCAGGCGTTCATTTTCCTTGATCAGCCGCTCCAGTTCTTTGTCTTTTTTGGTAAGGTCGCGCAGGTTCTGCTCCGTTTTATTCAGTAGCTTATCCAGGCGGTACTGGTCATCGTCTACCATCTGGCGCGCCTGGTTAATCAGCCTTTTGTCCAGCCCGATCCGCTCGGCAATCGAAAAAGTATAGGAACTTCCCGGGCGCCCCACCACCAGCTGAAACAGGGGCAGCAGGTTCTTTTCATCAAAAGCCATGGCGCCGTTCACAATACCATGCGTTTTACCAGCCATCACTTTCAGGTTAAGGTAATGGGTGGTTACAATGCCATAGGAATGCTTCTTCAGCAACTCCAGCAGGATCACTTCCGCAAAAGCGCCGCCCAGGTTGGGGTCGCTGCCGCTGCCCAGCTCATCAATAAAGAACAGCGTTTTTCCATTGGCCTGTTCCATCAGGTATTTCATGTGAATGAGGTGGCTGCTGTAGGTACTCAGCTCAAATTCCAGGCTTTGGGTATCGCCTATATGGATCATCAGCTGTTTAAACACGCCAAACTCGCTGTTAGGGTGCACCGGCACCAACAGGCCGCTTTGAACCATCATTTGCAGCAGCCCCACCGTTTTCATAGTAACAGTCTTTCCCCCCGCATTGGGCCCGCTCACCACCAGTATGCGCCGGCTCTCGTCCAGCGTAATGGATACGGGAAAGGTTGATTTACCGGACCGTTTATTATATAAATAAAGCAGCGGGTGATATGCATTTACCAGGCGCACCTGGGCCTTATCGGCTACCACCGGAAACTCGCCGTTGATATCCCCGGCAAACTTGGCTTTTGCCCGTATAAAATCATACTCACCCAGCACCGTATGCCAGGTTTGCAGCAAGGATGCGTAAGCGGATAAAGAGGCCGTTAGCTTGCGCAGGATGCGGTCTACCTCTTTCCGTTCCTCATGCTCCAGGTCGGCCACTTCATTATTGAGGTGCATGGTTTCTTCGGGCTCTATGAATGCCGTTTTCCGGCTGTCGCTCTCGCCGTGCAGAATGCCTTTTATGGTTCGTTTTTGTTCGGCAAATACCGCAATCACCCGGCGGCCATTCATAAAGCTTTCTTCAATCTCCGCCAGGTAGCCCTGCTTATTGAGCTTGGCAACAATCTTATCAAAGATGCGCCTTAACTCGATCCGTTTTCGATACAGGCTCAGCCGGATATCCTTCAATGCGGGAGAAGCACTGTCCTTTACTTGCCCTGCTTCATCCACAACCTCATCAATCAGGCTGATGATGGCCTTTTCATAATAAGTATTTTTTATTACATGATACAGGCTTTCATAAGCCAGCTTCCGCTCCGCATCAAACCAGCGAAAGACCTTCTCAATGCTTTCGGCCAGTTTCCGTATCTGTAGGAGCTGTTCTCCCGTAAGCAGCGCACCGGGAATAGACAATAGCTTTAACTCCTTCGAAAGGTTGAGGATGTAATCATTGGGAAAATATACAGCGTTCTGCAGTAGTTGCTTAAACTCATGCGACTGTTTCAGCTCTTCATCAATAAACCGCTTATGGGTATGAATACGCAACTCCTCCGCCTTGCGCTGTGCATAGTCTGTTTCACAATACTTTACCAGCAGGCCCTTGATTTTATCAAATTCCAGTTGTATATATGCCGATTCCGGGTATAATTTCATAAATGCCTTCTATCATTTTCAAGCCTGCAAAGATACGAAGAGGAAATCCTAAAACCGTTATGCACAACTTGCAGTCGCGCATAAGAATAATTTTTCGCGCATAAACTTAAACCTTCTCCCGCCCCTCAGTGTTATTAAATTGTATTTTTACAGTTTGAATTTGTAATTTACAGTCCGTAATTGAAAACAATTGTCCCCATATTATTCCTGATAACGCTGGCGGCAACAGCCTGTGCGCAGAAAAAAAAGGAGCCCGTGGTTTTTGCAGGGCCGGCAGCAAAATCTTCTACAATGAGTCAACAAACAGATACGGCCACCTTTGCCAATGGATGTTTCTGGTGCACGGAAGCTATTTTCCAGGACGTAAAAGGTGTGTCCTCCGTTACCAGTGGCTATACAGACGGGCATACCAGAAATCCCACTTATAAAGAAGTATGTACCGGGAATACCGGTCACGCGGAGGCCTTGCAAATTGTGTATGACCCCTCCATTATTTCTTTTGATGAATTACTGGAAATTTTCTGGAAAACACACGACCCTACCACCCTCAACCGGCAGGGAGGCGATGTAGGCACCCAGTACCGTAGCGGCGTTTACTACCATAATGAAGCCCAGAAGGAAAAAGCCGTCTATTATAAAACTGAGCTGGATAAAAGCGGAGCCTTCGACAATCCGATTGTTACCGAAATAAAACCCTTCACGGTTTTTTATCCGGCCGAAGATTACCACCAGTCTTATTTTAACAATAATGAAGACAAAAATCCTTACTGCACCATGGTAATCCGCCCGAAGGTGGACAAATTCCGTAAAGTATTCAAAGACAAGCTGAAATAACAATCAGTTTTTGGCAATTAGCTCCCCGTTTGTTGAAAGCCAAAGGCCGGCTGCTGATGACTGATGGCCAACAGCCTAAAACAAACGTTCATTGTTGTACATTGCAATAAAAACCATATAACTTTGCGCCTTCCAAAAAAAGGAGACAATAATGTTGGACCTAACAAATTTTGATCAGAACTGTGTAGCCAACCCTAATAACAACATCTTTGGGTTGCCCAGTACTGAAGAAAACGCTGACCTGATCATCATCAATGTTCCCTGGGAAGTAACCGTAAGTTACGGCGCAGGAACCGCGAGGGCAACGGAAAGCATCCTGAAAGCCAGTATGCAGGTAGACCTCTACGATCCGGACTTCCCGGATGCCTGGAAACGGGGATATTACCTGAAGCCAACCGACCGTACCGTATTGCTGAAAAGTGATTTTTTACGCAAAGAGGCCGAATTATACATCGACTATATCTCCAAAGGCGAGGAACTGGGGAAAAACCAGTTTATGTGCCGTACCATCAAAGAAGTGAATGAGGGTGGTGTCTTTCTGAACAATTGGGTGTACGAGCAGGCCAGGGCGTTGCTTGCCGACAACAAGCTGGTAGGGTTACTGGGTGGAGACCATAGTACGCCGCTTGGCCTTTTTAAGGCCCTTGCAGAAAAACATGGTGAATTCGGAATCCTGCAGGTGGATGCACATTGCGACCTGCGCAAGGCTTACGAAGGGTTTGTATACTCCCACGCCAGCATTATGTATAATGCGCTCAATGAAATTCCGCAGATCAAAAATATTGTGCAGGTAGGTGTGCGGGATCTGGGGCAGGACGAATGGGAATATATTAAAGACAGCAATTACCGGGTTATTACCTATTTTGACCAGGAGATCAAAGAGCGTCAGTTTGAAGGCGATACGTTTAAGAATATTGCCGATGAAATCATCAGTAAACTGCCCCAGAAAGTTCATATCAGCTTCGATATTGACGGACTGGATCCCAAACTTTGCCCGGATACCGGCACCCCTGTTCCGGGAGGATTTGAGCTGGACCGGATGTTCTACCTCTTTAAAAAGATCGTGGAAAGCGGCCGCCAGCTGATCGGGTTCGACCTGGTGGAAGTGGGTACCGGCGAAACCGACTGGAATGCCAATGTAGGTGCACGGGCGCTCTACAAGTTATGTAATATCCTTGCGGGAAGCAATCAATAATCTATTTATCATTGACGGATCCGAAACAAAATAGAGCCCCGGCTGCAGCACCTTCAGGAGCAGATCAGGGTTACCGGTTTGTCATTCCCAATGCGCGCACGCTTATTTACCAGGTTTTTGCCTATGGCATCATTTTTCTAAATCTGCTGGGACAGCTGTTGATGGATTACCAACGCAACAGCCCCAACCTGACGATCAGTATCCTGGTATGTACTGCGCTCTTTATCCTGTTTATTCTCTGGGATGTTTATCTTTTAAAAAAGAAGAACACCTTACAATCCCTGGGCATCATCATCCTTATCCTCGGGTTCCGCTGGTACCAGTATGCTATGGGCTGGGGCTTCGCCATTAATGTAGTGCTCTGGTTTTTGTACCTTGTATCCAGGCGGCAGCTGGTGATCCTGGTTTCTTCAGCGGAGATCCGTTATCCGTCCTTCCCCGTTAAGAAAATCTCGTGGAGCGAGGTCAGCAACCTGGTTTTAAAAGACGATATCCTGACTATCGATCTTAAGAACAATAAAATTTACCAGCACTTCGTAAAAAATGCGGATGAAATTGTTTCAGAAGCTGTGTTTAACGAATTTTGCAGGGAACAGATTGGTAATTTGAAGATGTGATCCCGATTAGCTATCGGGAGAAAACGAGATCCGGGTATTGCCGGAGTATTCGGTTTTTTGTTTCAAGTTTCAGGTTTAAAGTTTCAAGGTTAGATCCGGGTTTATACTCCATGAACTATTGACCATTGACTATTGACCATTGACCATTGATACTAACCGGTTCTTTCGTACCTTAGAAGGTTCACATCAGACATCAGACATCAGACATCAGACATCAGACATCAGACATCAGACATCAGACATCAGACATCAGACATCAGACATCAGACATCAGACAT
>NZ_JBPEHJ010000012.1:36175-118369 GCF_051201075.1 Niabella hirudinis | reverse complement strand
TACCCCTCGACTTGCATGTATTAAGCCTGCCGCTAGCGTTCATCCTGAGCCAGGATCAAACTCTCCGTTGTAAATGAGTTTGATTTACTGACTGTATCAAAGTTATTTGAAGTCCGAAAACTCCAAATACAAATTAACGTGTCAAAAAATCCAAATGTATTTTGCTTTCTGACTTACCTTTCGTTGTCACAACTTAATGTGACTGAATTGTGCTATTGTTTCCATACTTTCAAAGAACTTTATCACTATCGCCAGAACTAACTGACTAACATGAATTTCGCTGATACTCAAGGACTCGAACCTCAACCGGCGCCTCACCGCCATACCATCTATCTTAAGAACTTATCCCCTCTCTCCTCATCTTCGGGGTTGCAAAGCTACAAACCTTTTCTCATTCTAACAAAAATATTTTTGAAATATTTTTGATTTTTTTTGAACTAACTATTTAAACCTGAAGAACTTACCTGCTGTAGTATGCATTGCATCAAAGCGTTGCTTTATTTTTAAGCGGGCTGCAAAGATACAACTTTCATTTTGATTTCAGATACAATTTTCAAAAAATATTTTTCATTTTTGTATCAAAGTTGCGGTAAGATTATAAGCGGAATTTCCAACAAGTAATATTGGAATTCATTATGTAGATGCTGCTGAATGCTATACTGTGTCAGCGTTTCAGCGCTTTTTAGACCTTCTTTTTTTCTCAGAGAACTCATCCGTTTCACAAACGGAGTGCAAATATAGAACCTTTTTTCTGAACTGCAAAATTTATTTCAAAAAAAAGCAGTTTTTTTTTGCCTGGTGTCCGACAAGCCGGAAGCCGATACCCGAGTCCGCTTTATACAAAAAGAAAGTACGATCTGATACCGGCCAATCACTTTACCTGTGTGAACCACCTGCGTAAAAAGGGTTTTATTATTCAAAACTGCCACGGCATTTACCCCGAACTGGAACAACCCTCGCCCCATACCGATGGATATGTTGCGATTTCACAGGAAGTAAAAGGCTTTTCCGCAAACACGAATCTAACAAGCAAACCCAATATATCGGATAGCCGGTAGCCTTGTTTACTTCCGCTTCCAGGTTTCTTCTATTAAACGATAGCTGCCATCGGCATTGGTATATTTATACCGCATAACCAGCTCTCCCGTAGCCCGGTTAATATAGCTTTTGCCGGCGGTGGGGTGGTTTTCGATCGGATTGGAAATACTGATATATCCCGAAATGTCGATGGTACCATCCTGGTTAAATGTCAAAATCATGCGGGTATCGGCATAGTTGGCGAGGTTGGCTACATCATCGGTTCGTACACTGATGTAATTTATTTTATCAAGCTGTTTATCGATGTTAATAGCCGTGGTTCCGTCCAGGCTCCCATCGCTGGTGTAATTATACCGGGTACCGGTGGCGCGGTAGGTGTATTTTGTAGCCGTATCCGTATAGGGCGTAAACGCTATCAGGATCGTCGAATCTGCCGCACGGGTCCGGAAGGTATCAATGGTTGTCGCCGTTGGTCTGAAATAAGACCGGATAGCGGCTTTTGTTCCCAATTTATAAAACGGCAGCGTAACCGACTCCCTGGAAGTGATAGCGCTATCCAACGTATTGTCCTGCTTATAATAATATACTTTCGTATAAATATTGGTAGAATCGGATTTTGTCAGAAACAGCTTTACGGAATCGCTTCCAAAAATCTGGAACGGAACGGTATTAATTAAAAGCTGTTTGTTAAACAGCGAGGATTCATAAATAGGGCCATAGGTCCTGCTTAATCCGGATCGCTGTCCTATGGAACGGTTGCCCGCCGCATCATAGGTATACAATAAAAAGCTTTGAATATCGGACTCCTGGAGGTTTTTTGAAATGATGGTCCGGATGGTATCCGAGGTATTGCTGCTGCTGGCGGGGATGGTTACAGAGTCGCGTCCGTTATTCCAGTAAAGTACATATTTTGTAATACTAGGGTCGGGACTGGGGTTCCAGCTTACCCGGATGCGCAGATTGCCGGGCTGCGTGGTCATATTGCTGACCGTTCCGGTATAAATAACTTCTCCACTGTCCTGGAATTTTTTGTAATCATCAATTTTCCGGCTGCAACCAATAAAAAGGATACTCAGAACGAAACCCCCTAAAATTGTTTTTATATTGTTCATTGTTTCAAAAGCATTGATGGGTTAAGAAAGTTTTTTATCGGGGGTCGCCGTAAAAGGTCAGTTCCATAATATGGGCAAAATTGTTATCGCCGGCCCAGTTTTCTGTTACCACAATCCGCAAGAACCTTACCTTGGGGGCAGCGGGAGGTACGGTAAAGGGGGTACCGGCAAGCGCCCATGCTTGGTCCTCCGCGGTAAAGCCCGGAGGGGGCGTACCCGATGGCGGATTAGGATATCTATAATTAGCCATATTGACCCAATCGCCAATGCGATCGCCTTCGTTGGATTGATAGGGTGGCTTAAAATCGGCAGGACGTTCTTCATTGGATCCCCAAAGCGTAAACGATTTTGGATTACCATGCTGCCACAGGTAGCCGTTCCGTTGCCATAAAAGAAACCGGCTCAATTTGGCCGACACGCCCAATCCAAAACTTACCGTTACCGGTAACACATATTCCGATGGGGTTTGTGTAGTGTGCCAGCCCGTTCCCTGGGTATTGCCGTTCCACAGGTTGGGCGTATTCCAGCCAAAGCCAATGACGCCATCGCTTGGCAAATTATACACAAAGAACTTGGATTTATCGAGGGCTACCTCGTAGAGCGGAGCAATCGTTTTAAACAGAGTGTCCGATTGGTTGCCCCACTGGTCGGTGGCATAAACCCCTACCCGCTTGGGCAGCGTGTCAAAACCGCGGGATGTAAAATCAATATCTTTAAAATTATTAAACTGCTGCTGCCGGATGGTATATTTGCCAAAATAAGGATCGTCATACACCAGTACCACGCCTACATTTTTTTGCAGTGGATTATTACCGGCTATTCTTATCCCCTGAAAATCGGGGCTCAATGACAACGTTTTTGCCACCACCTTGTACACGGGCGTATCGGGGTTTACTTTTACCTCTACCGGATCGGATTCCACATTGGCCCTTGTAACCACTCTTAAGGCTACCGTATATTCCTTTTTTTCGGCAAATCCGTTTACCGTAAGGGTATCGGAATAGTAGCTTGATTTTGTTTCAAGACTGGCTCCGGTTTTATCATTAATCACATAATTGGCCTTTACATACAGGATCTGATCCGATTTGGGAAGATCGTAGGTGATATAGGCCCCACCATTGAAATTGGCAACTTTAATATTTGTAACCACCCCTGGCTTTGACTGATCGCCCGGGGCCGGCGTGTTAAAATCTGTAGTCTTGTTACAGGCAATTATCAGCAGGCCTGCAATCATTGTAAATATGGGTAAATATAACCGACTCTTTTTCATAACATTTTTTTTCATTGATTATTGCCAAAAAGGGCTCTGCACAAAGTTTTCATTGTTCTGTAATGCGCCGTCTGACAAAGGCCAAAAATAATCTTTGGTGGTAATGGTGGGAATAAACTGTGTAACGATCGTATAAAAATCTTCCGGTGCTTTTTGGAGAAAGGACCAGCCCTGGATGGGTTGCGCCATTACCTGTCCCCATTCTTTCCAGCGGCGCAGATCCCAACCCGCCCGGGCTTCAAAGCAAAGTTCAATCCTCCGTTCCTGGTGTATGATTTCGCGCAGCCCTTCTTTTGTAAGGGGCTTGCCGGAGTTGACGGCATAATTGCTCCAGGAAGATACCACCCCATCCAAACCTGCCCGGGCTCTTACACTATCCACATAGGCATAAACTTCGGCCGATGGGCCGGTACTTTCGTTCAGGCATTCGGCATATAGCAGGTACAAATCTGCCAGCCGCATGCGAGGCAATCTAAAGGACACCTGCGAAAAGCCATCCTTGTTGTAATTACTTAAATAATTTACCAGCTTTTTGGGCCAGATGGCGGTTACATTGATCCGGGAATTATCTCTTGGAGCTGCAGCCCCTCCCCCCTGGGCCTTTACAGACAATGCCTGGTCCGGGTTAAAAACACCATTGCCATACCAGATGGCGCCGTCAAAACCAATATTGGCATAGTACCGGGTCTCCCTGTCAAAATTGCCTTTAAGCGTCCGGTATCCCTGTGCTATCAGGTATTTGTTGGCGGCATCGCCCGTTACCAGTGTATAGCGGTTGGCATAGTCCCAGGTTTTGTCCTCGGCCATGGGCACCCCGTTTTTTGTATAAAAAAGATCCGTGGTAGCCAGGGTTACCGCCATGGTACCGGGCGCCGCGCCCAGGTTGGCATCGGAGGTGAGCTTTGGACAGGCATTGGCCTGCTGGGTAAATGTGGGGTTTAACGCCCAGATTACTTCTTTATTAAAATTCCATTTTTCGGTTACCGCGTTCTGAAGGGTCAGTTCCCTTAGCAGCACGGCGGGTATATTGGAAGGAATATTGGCCGGCGGAATAAATTGATACAGGGCAGCTCCGGCCGCCTCTGCCTGTTCAATGGCCTCCTTGCAGGCGGCCGCGGCCTTTGTCCATTTAGCCGGATCTGCGCTTGTGGAAAATAACGGCTGTCCGTCTACATTTTTATACCCGGCATAGTCCGAATTGCCATTGTACAGGGGGCTGGCCTGGGTGGCTAAAATTTCTGCTTTTACCGCATAGGCAACGGCTCTTGTAATACGACCCATCTCCCGGGTAAGATCCACAATCGCCACCGGAAGGCCGGGTATCGCTTCATCGATCAATTGTACGGCATAGTTAAAGGCCGAATCAACGGGCTGCCGCTTTACCTTAAATTCCTCGTTGGACGCGGTGATGGGCGGGCTTGTTTTATATACGGGAATGGGTCCGTAAATTTTTGCCAGGTAATAATGGTAGTAGGCCTTTAAAAATTTGGTTTCCGCAATCCAGCGTTCTTTTTCAAAGGGATCCAGGTCAATGGGCTTATCAATATTCTCCAGCATGATATTGCATCGGCGGATGGCATCAAAAACGGATGGCGCTCCATTTGATCCATCCCAAAAATTAAGAATGGGGTTGGATGTGTTTTGGGTGCCCCTCATTAACTGAAACCCGGGATCATAGAGCTTGGGGCCCTCGCCAATAACATTGGGGTACATGATTTCCCCCGATGTGGTAAAGGACGGATCCCGCGTTACATCGGCAAACTGCTGCAAGGTACTGTAGCAGCTAAACAAGTAGTTTTCCGCCTCATTGCGGTTACGAAAAGCATAATCCAATGTGCCCACATTTTCCGGCGTTACATCCAAAAATTTCTTACAGGACTCCATACCTCCGGCAATGGCCAGCACCAGGAGGATTTGAAAAAAATATTTTGCTTTATACATCATGTCCGATTAATTATTAGGTTCAATTATAAAGTAACCATGATACCCAGGTTATAGGTTTTTTGCAACGGGTAAATAAAGCCGTTGGCGGTGCCATCGCTGTTCTTTTGTTCTATATCCCATAATTTAAAATTGGAATAGAGCCAGAGATTGGATCCGTTGGCATAGATCCGGCAGGATTGAAGATGAAGGCGGCGGGCCGTATTATTAGGCAGGGTATAACCCAGTTCCACCAGCTTCAATCTTAAAAAACTGCCGTTCCGCATCCACCAGCTGCTGGGTTGCAGGTTGTTGGCAATCTGGTTAAAGCTTGTTCCCAGCCGGGGATAAAGAGCATACATATTTTGGTTCGACTCTGACCAGTAATCGTCTGCAATGCTCTGCAGCACCTGGGTAGAGGAATTGGTTCTGCCATCGTAAAGGAAGGGGCTGATGCTCCCAGGATTAATAAACAACGAAGTGCGCGCATTGCCCTGGAACCGGAACGAAAAATCAACGGAGCGGTACCGGGTTGCCGTTCCAAATCCATAAGAAATCTGGGGGGTGTTGGGCAAGCCGATGGGCACCATGTCTGCAACAGTAATCTGGCCATCACGATTAATATCCCGGTATTTTATATCGCCTCCCATGGGCCGGAAGCCGGAACCAAATACCTGTGTGGGAGAAGAAGCCGCTTCCTTATCATCCACAAACAACCGTTCTGCAATATACCCAAACTGCTGGCCTACCACGGTGCCTGTGCGGTGCCTCCATGGCTCGCTCAGGTATGCGGGCTCTTCATAATTCTCGTACAAAGATTCGGAATAAGTGAAGTTGGACATAAAGTCGATATACAGGTGATTTCCAAATGCCTGCTTATAGTTGGCCGAAAGATCCCAGCCGCTGGCTTTTACGGCGCCTACATTGGCCGAAATAGAGGCCTCCAGGCCGGCGGATGAGGGGATATTGGCCCTGCTTTGTAAGATGCTATTTCTTTTCTCCGTCCAATACTCCGCCACAATATCAATTTTTCTGAACAGGCTTAATTCTATGGCGTTGTTTGTTTTTAATGTTTTTTCCCAGGTCACATCCTTGTTTTCATAGTTCCGGATGGTTACCCCCGGGCGCGAGTACCCGTTATCCAACCCGAAAGTGGCCGGGTTGCCACCGGCAAGGTTCACATCCGACTGGTAAAAAAAGCGCTGGCTTCCGATCTGGTCGTTTCCGCTGTAACCAATAGTGGAGCGCAGCTTGAGGGTGGTAATAACATCGCCGATCCCGTTTTCCCAGAACTTTTCCTTGGATACAATCCAGGAAGCGCCGATTGTGGGAAAGAAACCGTAGCGATGACTTTCATCAAACCGTTCGGAGCCGTTATAACCAAAATTAAACCGCAGGAAATAACGGGTTTTATAGGCATAACTGGCTTCGCCCGCCAGGGTCAGGTTGCGGTAAGGCAGGGCATAGGGCAGTTCCGACTGTCCGGTAGAAGGGTTGATGCCATTGGCTTCTATCCGCTGCAGCCGGATCACATTGAGGTTGGCCCCCACTTCATGATCGCCCATGCGTTTTATATAATCCAGTGAGCCCTGGAACTGTACAATGGCATTGGCATTCTTGGTTCCGGGCGTAAAGCGCAGATACTCTGTAGCGGCGCCTCCATCGCCCCCCCCTGATGCGAGCCCGCCACCAAAAACATTACCGCTGGGCCGGTTATTGATCCAGGTAAGGTTGTAGGTATTGGAACCCCGGTCGTACCCATCGAGCCCAATCGTATAATAAAAAGGGTTGTAGGCGAGTGTATTGTCGAAATAGGAAAAACGCTTTACCGTTACAAACCCGTTAAAATGCAATCCCGGGGTAATTTTATCCAGCTTTTGATCCAGCTTAATGGTGGCCGTCATGTTGGAGTTGGAAAACCGCTTATACCCTCTTAGCATCTGTGCATAGGGATTCAGATATCCTACGCTTCCTTCAGCTGCGCCGTAGGCATTACCAAATAAAATATGCTGGGCCAGCCGGTTGGCTGAATCGGGTTCGTAATAAGCGGGAAACAGTACCGGGCTTGAGTGGGTGGCCATATCATACAAATCGGTGGAGAAACTGGCATTATTGGTGATAGGCCCGGTATATTCATTAAACACTCCCCACAGGTTTGCGGATAGGGTTGAAGACTTGGACAGGAAAAAATCAATATTGGTGCGCAGCTGGTAATTGGTAAATTTTAAATTATTGTCGAAGGTATTTTGTCCGCTGTTTTTTAAAATACCATTATCATTACTGTAAGAGCCGGAAATATAATACCGGGCAAACTCGCTTCCGCCGCTGATATTTACATTGGCTCGTTGGGTGGCGGTCCTCTTTTTGAAGAGCATATCCAGCCAGTCTACTGCGGGGTACACATATTTATTACTCCCCGGCGCATTTTGCATCGTTTGCTGTGTATTATAGATTTTATCGGCAGAAAAGGGGCGTGCCTGGGTGGGGTCCCGTGTTACCGTAGCCTCATTAAACATATTCATATAGGTGATGGGGTCGGTAAGCTTGATGCTTTGAGTAGGCTGTGAAATGGTTTGCTGCAGATCAAAATTGATCCGGGCCTTGCCCAATTTCCCCGTACGGGTGGTTACCAGTATTACCCCATTGGCGCCTCTTGCGCCATACAAAGAAGTGGCGCTGGCATCCTTTAAGATGGTAAAACTTTCGAGGTCATTTACATTGAGCCTTGCCAGCTCATCGTTGCTCACTTCGATATTGTCAATCAAAATGAGCGGATCTACCCGGTACCCGAAGGTGGTGACGCCCCGTATAAAAAAGCTTGAATTATCGAGGCCCGGCTGACCACTGGTCTGAAACCCGATAATACCCGCCGCCTGGCCCACCAATGCATTGGTGAGGTTGCTGGTGGGGATTCGCAGGTTGTCGGGCTTAATGGTAGTTACCGACCCTACCACGGCTTCTTTTATCTGCTTGCGCCCCAATGCCGTAACCACAACCTCATCCTGTGTGGATATAGCTTTTTGTGTGAGCGTAATTTTTAAATTAACTTCTGCCGTCTGCGGTACTTTATACAGGAAGTTATCGTAGGATACGGCAGAAAATACAAGCGTGGCACCCGGCACCACATCCAGTACAAAGCGACCGTTTGGATCTGTAGAAGTTCCTGTTTTTTCATTTCCCTGCACCACAACTGTAATGCCGGACAATGGCGTATTGGCCGAATCTACCACAGCCCCCACCACCGTTACTTTTGTTTGTGCAAAAGCATTTGCCGCTAAGAAAAGGAATAGTACAGGCAGCAAAAACTTCGTTACGTTCGTTTGTTTTGAAAAGTATGGCTTTCCCAATGCGATTTTTACCATCAGTTCTCAATTTGGTTTATTTTACAAAAAATTGAATGCAGATTACATAAAGCACCACCTCTCCCGTTAACCGTTAACCGGAATCATATAGCTGTGGTTTATAAAAATGTTTGTCCTTTACTAGTAAATAACTAAGGCAATCACTGTTAAATCTGCAATCGTTACAGGATTTTTAAACATTTACAGGAGTAAAGTTAGAGACGCCCTTATGGATGTAAAATAGCTTAAACTTTTATTTTGATGGATTATTTGATAATAGTATATTTCGAATATTTTCAATGATTGTTTTTTGCCTTTTCAGTGTAAAATCGCATGTTTAGATAGACTATCTTATTATTTAATGGATTATTTTATCGAAATTTATTTAACAAAACTTTATTTTTTATGTCAACTTTTAGGAGGAGGGATGGATTTCCGGGAGAAAGGATGATTCAAATTCCGGGATCAGCGGTCCGGCAAATACTGGAAAAAAATCCGATGTTACGGCAGCTATATATAAAGGAAATCGGCTATTTTCCAAAGGCCCTCTTTCATTATCGGGAGCGCAGAACGGGCTGTGCCGACAATATTCTATTTTATTGTATACAAGGAAAAGGATGGTATGTAGTGGATGATAAAAAATATGCCGTAAATGCCAATGAGTATGTTATTATACCCGCTACAAAAAAATACCTGCGGTATTGGGCGGATGAGGAGCAGCCCTGGACCATTTACTGGGTCCACTTTACCGGGGGCAATATGGACGCATTTAATAAAACCATGCATATTTCGCTGCATGCAGGCCCCAGCCCCATCCCTTTCAGCGAAACAAGTATTGCGCAATGGACCATTATTTTTGATAGCCTCAAAATGGGGCTATCTGCGGAGAATATCTGCAATGCGAACTTTTACCTGTATGCCTTGCTGGCTACCTTTCTTTTTCCCCAGCACCATATAGCCCGGCAGGAGCCTTCCTATAATATGATCGTAGAAAGTTCGATCAGCTTTATGCAAAAAAACCTGGATAAGCGGTTGTCGGTGCTGGATATTGCCATCATTAACAAGATTTCGGCGTCTTATCTTTCCAATCTTTTTCGAAGCTCCACCGGTACGGCCCCTATCGACTATTTTATACAGTTAAAAGTACAGCATGCCTGCAAGCTGTTGCAGGATCAACGTGTAAAAATAAAGGATGTGGCCCATGCAGTTGGCTATGACGACCCCTATTATTTTTCCAGGATCTTTAAAAAGCTGATGAATATTTCGCCGGAAAGTTACCGGGAGCGGAATGTAATTTAGGGCCCGCTGTTTAACCTGTACTCAAACAAATCAGGGTGCCGGTCTTACTTAAGCAGCAGACCCAAATTTAGATGGAATCAGCCGGCGCAAAGGCTACTTCTTTCAAAACCAGCCCATGCCCGGGGGCATCAAACCAGGCGGCGCCGCAACTTGCTTTTTTTATAACTTGTTCAAATTCATCCATCGTAAGCGTATGCCGTCCCACACGTAACATGGTGGCCACCAGGGCCCGCACCATTCCTCTTAAAAAGCGGTTGGCGGTTACCTGGTACAAAAAAAGATCAGCTTCCTGCATCCAAAAGCTTTCCATCAGGTTGCAGTTAAACGTTTTTACCTGGGTGTTTTTTTTGGAAAAACTGCTGAAGTCTTTAAAGCCCTTCAATAAGGATGCCGCCTGGTTCATGGCCTCCAGGTCCAGGGGGTAGGGATAAAAATAAGCAGTATCCGAAAGAAACGCATTTTTGAACTGGTACACTTTGTATACATAGGTACGGCTCAGGGCATCAAACCGGCTGTGGGCATCATCTGCAACCTGTTTAATTTCTTTTATGACAATGTCGGCAGGCAGTATTGCATTGAGGTTATAGATCCATTGAGGATCAAAAGACCTGTTCCAGTCAAAATGAAAAAAATTCTGGAGGGCATGCACTCCGCTGTCGGTACGGGAAGAACCGGTAAGCGCGAATTTTTCTTTGAACAATATCGTTAAAGCACGTTCCACCTCTCCCTGGATGGTTATCCCCGTGTCCTGGATCTGGAAGCCCCTGTAACGGGTTCCTTTATAAGAAATTTCTAAAAAATAACGCATCGCAAACCGGCGGGCCCGGGTCCTGTTGAACTATTTAATAAGGCTGTTGAACTTTTCTTTGTAATAGTTGTCTTTAATTTCCTCCTGCAGCGCAGCGAAATTTTCGGGGTCGGAAACATGCGCATGAGCCGCTTCGAAAAAATTATACTTACCGGCATTGGATAAGAACATGCTGCTGATATATTTTACCTGTGCACTGGTATAACATTTTGTTTTGAAAGCCTTGCGGGCTTCTTCAATCATCTGGTCGTCATTTTCCTTGCCGGCCATTTCCCTGCGCAGTTTCAGAAAGTCGTCCTCCGTAGCTATGAATTTACAGTTTCCGGAGGCTGTTGCCGCCACGGCCGTTTCCTTTTTTTCGGTTTTCTTTTCAGCGCTTTTGGGTTGCAGAGCTACCGGCTTTTTCTCCGTTGCGGGGGCTGCTTCTACTGTATTATCAACGGGTTTCTCCGCTCTTGTTTCTTCCTGTGGCTTAGCGGCCGCTGTAGCAGGTATGGTAATTTCAACCTGCTCTGCTTTTCCACCGGCACTGCGATCTTCATAAACAACTACCGTTCCCGTTCCGGAAGTATGCTGCGACAGCTTTACAACAGCGTCTTTACCTTGTTTTGCACTACTGACCTTTGGTGTTTTTTCCGGTTCAGGTTGAACCACCTCGGACTTATCTCCTTTTTCTCCGTTGTTATTGTCGGCTACCGGCGGGGTTACCACCGGTTTTTCCTCGGGTTTGGGCTGTTCCAGCAAAGACGGGTTATTTGCAGCCTTGGAAAGTACTTTTGTAAAATCACTAACGTTGCTGTTCGCTGCGGGAGCGGGCTCCTGCGGAACGAGCTGTTGCTGTGCCGGAGGCTGCTGAACCGGAGCCGGGGTTTGTACTGCTGCGGTTTCAGTGGCGGCAGGAACATCGGCCTTCACAACCGGCTTCTCTTCCGGTTTGGGTTGCTGGCGGCGGGGCTGTGGTTTGGGAGCCTCGGCTTTAGCCAGGGCTGCGGCCTCCTCGGCCGAAAGCGGCTTTTGCACATCCATGGTTTGCAGATCGAAAAGCGACCAGCCGTCTGCTCCAAAATTCTTAATGAGATAACCTTTATCTTTTGAATCGATCTTAAATTTAAAGGTCATTTCGGGGCTCTTATTATCCTGGAACCCAACAACCAGCCGGTAATCGCCATCTTTTAGCTGCGGCAGGATCAGGTATCCCGAGGAATTGGCCTCTATGCGCTGCCCGTTGATTTTTATAAAAAAGGGTTGGGCCGGTTCGGTTTGCAGGTAAACAAAATATTTTGATTGAACCGAATATTGTGCGAAAGAAATAAAGCCAGTCAGAAGAAAGATCACCGCCAGTAAAAAACGCTTATTCATGATTTATGTATTGTTCTATTTAATCCTATCAAAATGATTCCTTCTGACAAAAATAACGAATAATACGAGGTGGAGAATTTGAAAATGTGAAAATGTGGAAATGAGTCAATAGTCAATGGCTAATAGCCCATAGATCGGCGATCAGATCCGGGGCCGGCGTTCTGCACTGAGCATTCGGCCTTTAGCTATCAGCCTTCAGTCGACTACGTCCGAAATTATAGACTTGACTTCTTGCACCGGGTGCAAGACGAATCTACCCTTAAACTTTAAACCGGTAACCTGAAACGGCCCTCCTACCAGCTTCCCCCGGCCCCGCCGCCGCCAAAACCGCCGCCGCCAAAACCGCCGAAGCCTCCTCCCCCGCCGCCGCCAGACCAGCCGCCGCCGCCACCGCCGCCGGACCAACCGCCGCCCGGTATAATCCAGCCGCCGCCGCCGCGGTAGCCGCGCCGCGAAACATAGCCCCCGCCGCCATTGCCGCCGCCGCTCATGAATGCCACAAATACAATAACAACAATGATAATCAGGACAATGGTACCGAAGCCGATGCCCTTACCCTGCTTATGATACCCTTCCGGCGCTTTAAACCGGCCGGCTGCCGCCTGGATCAATGCATCGGTACCTTCATCCAGTCCGCGGTAATTATCACCCCGCTTAAAGTCGGGAATAATGATCTGTTGAATAATCTGGTCCGCCACCAGGTCGGTAATCGCTCCTTCCAGGCCATACCCGGTTGCAATAAACAATCCCCGGTCTTTGGACCCGGCATTGATCAGCACTACTACCCCGTTGTTAAATTGTTTCTGACCGCCTACGCCCCATTTCCGCCCCAGCGCTATTGCATAATCATCGCGGGAATATCCCTTCAGGTCATCTACAATTACAACCGCGATCTGGTTGGAGGTACTGTCGTCATAGGCCACCAGCTTGCGCTCCAGGGCCTGCACCTGCTCAGGCGTTAAAAACCGACCGGTAAAATCGCTGACCAGCCGGGGTGGGTTGGGCGGGTTGGGGATTACCGATTCGACCTGGGCAAAACACCAGACTGAAACGAATAAAAAGTATAGTAAAAAAAATTTCTTCATGGAATGCTTAACTGCCAAAAACAATGTCGTCCGGGAGCTCATTCTGATCCGTAGCCCGGTCAAAAGGGAAATAATGATAGAGGCCTTCTCCAATCTGGTGAATGTATTCACTGATGCCGGTGGCAAAATGTTTCCGGTTAAAATGTGCCAGTATCTTTGCTACAAGCTCATTCCAGTAATGCTCCCCCGTACGCTGATAGATGCCTTCATCTCCAAAAATCGCCAGTTGCCGGTCTTTGACGGCCACATAAAGCAATACAGCATTCCGGTCTGTTGTATTATCCATCTTTAGCTTAAAGAAAACCTCCGCAGCACGGTCAACAGGGTCTACATATTTGTTATGACTTTCGATGTACACCCGTATCTCGCCGCTGGTGCGGCTTTCTGCCCGGCGAATGGCTTCAATGACCTGCTCCTTTTCGGCATTGGTGAGCACTTCTTTTGGATGTTTGTTAAATAATGAAAAGGCCACGCTATCAGAATTTAATGACTACATTTTTATCGGTACCGGCTGCTGCCTGAAATCCTTCCCTGGGGCTGAATCCAAAGGCACCGGCAACAATCTTACCCGGAAAACCCCGTACGGCGCTGTTATAATCGGCCACGGCTGCATTAAAATCGTTGCGGGCTACTTTGATCCGCCGTTCATTGCCCTCCAGCTGGGTTTGCAGCCCGCGGTAAGCCTCCGTACCCCGAAGGGCCGGATATTTTTCAATGATAGCGATGATCCGGTTGGAGGCCGCCGCCAGCGAATCCTGTAAAGCAGCCTGCCGTCCGTAATTTTCCGCGGTCATGTCCC
Organism: Niabella hirudinis; assembly: GCF_051201075.1. NCBI lineage: Bacteria > Pseudomonadati > Bacteroidota > Chitinophagia > Chitinophagales > Chitinophagaceae > Niabella > Niabella hirudinis. The sequence continues at coordinate 104,338 of NZ_JBPEHJ010000012.1, read as the reverse complement.
CGCCAGCTCCCTGTTGTGCTTTCTGACGTGCTTCGGCAATGGCCACCAGTGTAGACTGCTCAAAACCCGAGATGCCTTTAACCACACTTACCAGGTTGGGCGTAAGATCTAACCGGCGCTGGTAGGTGTTTTGTACTTCGCTCCATTGCTGCTGCACTTTTTCTTCCTTTTTTACAAATGCGTTGTAGGTTGTAAAAAAATAGATCGCTATAATGCCCAGCACTGCCGCTATGATCAGCCCCCTTTTTTTCATATACCGCTATTAGAATTTTACGCTGGGGGCTTTATCGGCACCGGGATCGGCTTTAAATCCTTCCTTGGCATGAAACCCGAAGATACCTCCCAGGATGTTCATGGGGAAAGAACGCACTTTTACATTGTAGCTGTTCACTGCTGTATTGAAGGTCTGGCGTGATGTACGGATATCATTCTCAATTCCTTCCAGCTGCCCCTGTAACTGCAGGAAGTTCTGGTTGGCTTTTAATTCCGGATAAGCCTCCACAGTAACCAGCAAACGTCCCAGCGCACTGGTCATTTGCCCCTGGGCAGCCTGAAATTCGGCCAGCTTTTCTGGTGTAAGATTTTCGGGGTTTACCTGAACCGATGTTGCCTTGGCGCGTGCATTGATCACATCCGTTAATGTGGATTTTTCAAAATTTGCCGCCCCTTTTACAGTTTCTACCAGGTTGCCTACGAGATCATTTCTTTTCTGGTATTCACTCTGAACATTGCTCCAGGCCTTGTTTACACTTTCCTGTTCCTTTACAAGTCCGTTATAGCCGTTGCATCCCATAAAGCCGAGGACTACTAACAGAATAACAATGATTAACGTAACTCCTTTCATATAATTTGTGTTTTAGGATTTGATAAAACAAATTTATGCTAAATAATATACCAAGATATTAAATTATAGATCCCGTTCCGCTTTTAAGGCCCTGATATTCGGTAAAGAATGCAGAATTGGCGGTGAAAAGGTTTCAGACCTGGCAAGCCGTTTAAAAATGAGGCGGCAGGCATTAAGATTTCAAAGACCCGAACCGGGTGAAAAACCGATCTATGCCAGACAGGCCCGGGCCCAATGTTGATTTTTGAACCCATCGGACCCTATCGTGTGGACATAAATATATTTATTTGAAGTTACCGTGAAATATAGTACGGGTAAGCCTTTCACGCCAAAAAGATCGCATCTTTTAATGGCAAACAGGCGCAGCGCGCCGTTGACCCTTATAACGATGAACCTCCAAAACATTCCGTAGCCGCAGCGCGGCGGTAATTTCCTGTGCACCGCTTATTCAAACCGCAATGATTACCGGTGCGCTGCACCTTTATTACCTGTATGGTCATTTACTAACAGGATCAGCGCTGCGCTGCAGCTTCCGGGGACAAAAATTAACCTGACGCGTATGACTAACGGAGAGACCCGGACCACAGTTCCTTTTTCCGGGAAAATCTGCGAAATCCCCCGGGAAACTTATCTATTTGCACCTGAAGACAGTTGTAATTCGATAGGTCGCTTTGTCTATTTTGAAAATGTGTTCACACGATAGGTCAGCAAAGGGATCGTCCGGGCGGGCATTAAACCCGAAACCGTTCCTTATGGTTTATCAGCGGGTGGTTTCACTCTCAGCAATATTTTCTTATCCAAAAACCAGAGCATCCCCCGCCCCCCGGTTCCCAGGAAAATATCGGGGTTGCCCACATAATCCGGTTTACTGAACTGCAGTTCCGCATGTTGCAGGCTGTCCAGCCAGGGAAAATCAAATTGCTCTTTTGCGTATGCTCCCTTAGGAAAATCCGCGTCCATATAGGCATTCATAATGGCGGTATAGGTTTTTTCATCATAATAAAGGATGGCTTCCAGTCCGTCCATATTTTGACCGTTCCACTGAAAAACCACGCTGTAAGGACGGTAGATTTCCAGGTTGATGATTTTGCCCAGGGTTTCTTTGTTCTCAGAAATCGCAAGACCTGTTTGTGGCCGTAATGCCGGGCCGGGTGCGTCTGGCGGCGAAGCCGGATGCCGGTTTCCGCAGGCTGCGGCCAGTAGCAGGATCAAAAGCAACGGGAGGGTCCATTTCATAACAAGCAAATTAAATCAATTTCAGCAACCGGGGCAGGAAGATTACCAGCCCCGTAACAAAGGCTCCGGCGGCAACAACCAGCACCGCTGCTGCCGAAACATCCTTAATATATTTAATACCGGGATGTTTTTCTGCATGCACCTGGTCGCAGACCTTTTCAATGGCCGTATTCACAAGTTCCAAACCCATTACGCCAACAATGCAAATAATGATGATCAGCCATTCGTAAACAGTCACGTTTAAAAAGAACGCGAGGCAGATAGTCAACAACGCGGCAAATGTATGGAACCGGAAATTTTGCTCGGACCGGAACGCGGCCTTTAGACCGCTGATGGCATAACCAAAGCTCCGAAATAATTTTTTAAGGGAAATGAAGCCTCGCATATCCAAAACTACGATAAAAGCTCAAAAGCTGGTGTATTGCTACAGATGCGCGGGTGCATTCCAAATTGTCGCTCTCATGCTGATTTATTTCAGCATCTATGCATATTGTCGTTCAATAGACGCTGAAACAAGAACAGAGCCCGGGTCAAGCCCGGGATGACATCTTCAGGATGACATTACGTTTATGGGAGTGTGACAATTCAGTGTTTCTGAGGCTCTACGGCTTTCCAACAAACTCAGTGTTTTTTGATTTAGCGGCTTCCAATAAAAATGCGGAGCCATCGGACTCCGCACTATGAACCATTAAAAAAAGGCGTTTTATGCTTCTTCAATAGCTGCAATACCCGGAAGGGTTTTGCCTTCAAAGAATTCCAGCATGGCGCCGCCGCCGGTGGATACATAGCTTACCTTATTGGTATAGCCAAATTTATTGACTGCAGCTACACTGTCGCCGCCGCCCACCAAAGAAAATGCCCCGTTCTGTGTTGCCTCGGCAACGGCATCTGCAATGGCTTTGGTTCCACCCTGAAATTTTTCCATTTCAAAAACGCCCATCGGGCCGTTCCACAAAATGGTCTTTGATTTTTTGATCACGTTTGCAAACTGATCCCGGGCTTCATGCGCCACATCCAGCCCCATCCATCCCTCGGGAATGTTATCGCTGGGCGCTTCGGAAACGCTGGCGTCTGCAGCAAATTTATCGGCAATAATGCTTACCCCCGGAAGGTGGATGCATACATTTTTTTCTTTTGCTTTTTCAAGGATTTCCTTTGCGGTACCCAAACGATCTTCTTCACAAAGAGAAGCGCCGATCTTTCCGCCCAATGCTTTATAAAAAGTATAAGCCATACCACCGCCGATGATGATATCCGTAGCTTTTTCCATCAGGTTTTCAATAATCAGGATCTTATCCGACACTTTGGCCCCGCCCAGGATGGCGGTAAAGGGCTTCTCGCTTTGAGAAAGTACTTTTTGTGCGCTGTTTACTTCGTTCTCCATCAGCAGACCGAACATTCTCTTATCTGCAGCGAAGAATTTTGCTATAACGGCGGTGGATGCATGGGCCCGGTGTGCCGTACCAAAGGCATCATTCACATATACATCGCCCAGCTTGCTCAATTTCCCGGCAAACGCCTCATCCCCTTTTTCTTCTTCTTTATAAAAACGGAGGTTTTCCAGCAGCAGCACTTCACCCGGCCGCATCATATCTGCCGTCAGATAGGCCTGCTCACCAATACAATCGTTGGCAAACAGCACTGTTGCCCCACCCAGCAATTCACTCAGGTGGTTTACCAGGTGCCTGAGAGAAAACTTGTCCTCCGGTCCGTTTTTGGGGCGGCCCAGGTGCGACATCAGGATCACTTTACCACCATCTGCAAGAATCTTTTTGATGGTTGGAACGGCGGCCTTCATACGGGCATCGGAAGTGATCTCCATGTTCTCATTCAGCGGAACGTTGAAATCCACGCGGATCAGTGCTTTCTGATTATTGAAATTATAGTTTGAAAATTTTGACATCTCTTTTTTAGTTTAAAAGTTGAAAAAGGTGCCGGCAGCCTCATGTATTGCAGCACAAGAGTGCGACGCAAGGATGATGCCATCTGTACAGCAACCGGTCCAATACACTTCGTCACTGCTCAGTGTAAAAGAAAAAAGCGGAGGCCTCACCTCCGCCCCCTCTCCCATTGGAGAGGGGAGAGTGTGAATTATTTAAAAAAATTACTTGTTGATCAGTTTCGCAAAATATTCAACCGTGCGCACCAGCTGCGATACATAGCTCATTTCATTGTCATACCAGGAAACGGTACGTACCAGTTGCTTGTCGCCTACGGTCATTACTTTGGTCAATGTAGCATCAAACAAAGAGCCGTAATGCGTTCCGATTACATCGCTGCTTACGATTTCATCTTCATTATAACCAAAGCTTTCATTAGCTGCTGCTTTCATTGCTGCATTGATCTCTTCAGCAGAAGTCTGTTTTTTCAGCGTTACATTCAGCTCAGTGATAGAACCGGTGATTGTAGGAACACGCTGTGCGCTGCCATCCAGCTTGCCTTTCAGACTGGGCAATACCAGGCCAATTGCTTTTGCGGCACCGGTGCTGTTGGGCACGATGTTGGCGGCAGCAGCTCTTGCCCTTCTCAGGTCACCTTTGGGATGCGGCGCGTCCAGGGTGTTTTGATCGTTGGTATAGGCGTGAATAGTGGTCATGATACCCAGTTCGATACCAAATTGATCTTCCAGCACTTTGGCCATAGGGGCCAGACAGTTGGTGGTGCAGGAAGCACAGCTGATGATGGTTTCGCTGCCATCCAGGATATCGTGGTTCACGTTGAATACAACGGTTTTCAGATCACCGGTTGCCGGAGCAGAGATCACCACTCTTTTAGCGCCTGCGGCGATGTGTGCTTCTGCTTTTGTTTTATCCGTAAAGAACCCGGTACATTCCAGTACCACGTCTACATCATGATCTTTCCAGGGAATTTGAGAAGGATCTTTCTGCGCATATATTTTTATTTCATTACCGTCTACGATAATGGAGTTTTCGGTGCTTTTTACATCCTGGTGAAAGCCGCCCTGAGCGGAATCATATTTTAACAGGTGAGCTAATACCTTGGGGCTGGTCAAATCATTGATTGCAACAACATCGATACCTTGTTGGTTATAGATTTGACGATAAGCCAACCGGCCGATTCTGCCAAAGCCGTTGATGGCTACTTTTACTGTACTCATAGTTGTGTAAAAAATTTAATTAAGTAAGAACAATTTTTGGAGGCGTAAAGTTACAGCATTTTGTACGGAATACATATTAAACGATTTCGATTTTTCGCTTGCTTTTTTAAAAAAGCAATTATTTTATTATTTTTTTTGGCCAATCCATTTAAGTCCATTATCTTTGCACTCCCAAAAAACGGATAACGCCGCGTTGGTCAAGGGGTTAAGACGCATCCCTTTCACGGATGAATCACGGGTTCGATTCCCGTACGCGGTACCAAAAGGGGACTTTCAGAGGAATTTTGAAAGTCCCCTTTTTCATTTCCTCTATCTCTATTTGAAATATCAGCAGTTACCAAAACAAATTGGTTAATTCCCCTGGTTAGATATTCATGTTTTTGCGCGTCATAAAAAAAACCATTTGGGAACACTATTTTTTGAACCATACGCTTATCCTCTAATCCGCCAGAGCCCCATATAACACTGAGCTTTTCAAGCTTTTTGAGTGATACTTCAAGTAGATTTTCGAGGTTAGATATCTTCCCCGGAAGCGTGTTGATTTCTTTATGAATTTCCTGCATTTCCCCACTTAAATGCTCTAAAGTGACCGCGTAAGCTTCTTTATCAATTTCACCCAAACCCAGACGAATTGTCAGTTCTTTCTTCTTTTGCTCAAAATTCTTCAACCGGGTCTCTAATGAATTTTCATTTCCAGAGACATCGCTTTGATAATACTCAAGTAGTTTGACCAGCTGCTTTTTTATTAATGGCGCGATCGAGCCCGGCAGTGAATACCGATGCAATAAATCAAGGAACAATTCATCACCTCCTGTTTTCTTAGCTTTTGAAGTTGTCTTTGCATTCAGATTAACTCCATTGCATTTTAAACATCTGTAATAATGTAGGTTTTTTTTCCGCACAACATACCCAACCATAAAGCCTCCGCAATTATTGCATCTCAACGATCGGAGCAAAGGACGGTTCTCCTCTTCCTTATTTTGGTGGTAGCCGGAATGACTACCGTCTAATATCTGTTGTACTTTGATGAAATCCTTTTCACTCACCAGAGGCTCCCAATTTCCTTTTTGGGGTTCGGTCAGTAGCCGATTAATAATTACACCACAGTAAAATGGGTTTCTCCAAATTTTGCTGAGCTTCTGAGATCTAATTACCAACCCCCGCGCGGCCAACTTTCGGATAATTTGAGCATCGCTATACAAGCCGGAAAGTTTCCACCGCCAGGCTTCTTTTATAAGTAGGCCTTCTTTATTTATTACGATCCGTTGCCGGCGGGCAAAAAACTTTTCAGTTCTCACCCGCGGACCGTAATGGTCATATCCTATGGGCCCGGTAGCCAACCAATTTCCTTTCTCCAAAAATCTCTTCATACTGGGAATTATTATTTCCTTTCGCTCAAGATTTTCCTTATAGGCATGGAAGAGGCTTTCATAGATAGCAGCCTTCCCTCTTTCTGAAGTTGTTGTCAAACCAGAGCTCACCTCTATCAAATGAACTCCTATCTCATCTACCAGTCGGTTCACCAATCCGATGGCGTTTCCACCTGAACGCGAAAAACGACTCATCTTATACACCAAAATTGCGTATGGCTTTTTTCGGCTGGACTCCACTTTACTTATAAGTCTATTAAACTCTTTCCGCGTGAAATCGGACTTTGCGCTTTCATATGTTCCTCCAAATTCCTCGGTGACGCGGTAATTATTCATTGACGCAAAAGCCCGGTTCGCAGCCAATTGATTGTCCACACTGGAATTTTTCTCAAATTGCTCCTTCGAACTCACACGAGTATAAATCCAAACGAAGGGATCTTCTTTCACTTCGTTGGCCTCATTGGGAATAAACCGTTTAAAATAATCAAGACTCATCGTTTTCAAAATAAATGTTATACAATACGGAGCTGATCTCATATATAAATTCAATCAACTGCATTTTTTGCTCCGGAGTAAAATGTCGGTAACATTCGATGGTATCGATATCTTCCACAGTAAGTAATAACTTCCTCTTATCAAGGATGTCGCCTTTTTCATCAGGTTTCCTTTCCATACCTCTAAATTTTTGGGGATTGAAAGTAACAACCCGAAGTATTCATTATTGTGAGATACTACCACATAGGAAGCGATCAAATTTTCCAGGCGCTCTGCCTAAGATAAAAAACTATCCGGTAATAACAAAGAATCTTTATCCATTCTTTTTGTTTCAATTCTATAATTCCGTATTACACAACTACATCCCATTATGCGTAGTACGAAGGGCACTGTAAATTTTGAGCATTCAGACGCTTAATGAACGCCCTTCCAGTAAAATAAACTCAACAAAAGAACTACCAGATACCAATATCTCACTGTTTTCACTTTCCACGGATTTCAATTTTGTGCAGGTTCAATTCCTCAAAAATGAAAAAAATGACACAAGTGAATTCCGGATACAAAACAAAAATTCCTGAACGTGTAGAGACTATCCCATACTTCTTCCGACTGGGGCTGCAGGTAAAACATGCTGATGCATTTTTACTTTATTACCGGCATTTGGATTGGACGCTTGAAACAGGGCAACCAATAAAAAACTGGAAATCACTTGCATTCAACTGGGTGTATTCCTTCCAAAAAGCAAAACCTTTCCGCAAACAATCGATTCATTCTTAAAAGTAAAAAATGAGCAAAGACGAATACAAATAAAAATCGGGAACAACAAAATACTGATTTGTCACCCAGATACTTCCAGAGAACCTGATGCTGAGTTTATAAAAGACTTTCAGAAAGCCGGCGCATCCCAACCTGAAACACTCCAAGATTTCTTTATTCGTTTGACTGAAATTCGGCAAACATCCATTTCATCTAACAACAAACACAATAAAATGAGTTTATTTCATGACTTACTACAGGAGCAAATAAATCTCCTAAAAGAAAAAGGATACGAGGAAAAGGTCCTTAACAGTCCATACAAAGACGGATTACTGTTTACACAATTACGGCAGGAGTTCTCAAATGCGCTACATGAAAGTCTGAGGGAAGACGAACCCGCAACTTTCCAAATTGCTACCGTTGGATTCTTCAACAATGACAAAGACATTGTTCAAATATCCTTCAGTTATGAATTCGCGCCGGCGAACAATAACCTTTCCCTGAAAGAAATTGAATTCATACACAACGATAATCAAAGGAAACTTAATATCAATTCTCCACATGACATTCCACACTACTCCCAGGCTTTATTGATTTTTACGAAAGAAGTTCGAATTCTGCAAAACCGTTCCAACAAAATCAGGTAGTTCGTCAGAGACAACATCGCTACTATGTTTTCACTCAAAAAATCACTACAATAAAAAATAAAAACCTATGGCAGAAATGAAACGAAGAACCATCCTGTTCTCAACGGGGCGCCAATTAAAACTCTTTGGGAACAGTATTGGAATTGGAAAAACCCTGGAGATTGGCGAAAGCTATATTCCTAATATTTTATCTACCAATCCTGGAGATCCGTTGGAGGAAGAAGCCTCAATGGTTCACAATCCCCACCGGTTGACCAGGGAGGAAGTAATGGAACTGGCCGATTATATGATGAGTCTTTGGCTGCAGCTGAAGGACAACATCCGTAAAAACGGAATGGACAGCCCGAAAATATTTGCGCGGGACAAATCCAAATAACCACTGAAAAATCCGACAATATGAAAGAAGAAAAAATACAGGAACTACTGGACTATCTCTCCAGGATTGGGTTCCGGGGAGCGCAACTTGATACCGACATCAGGCAGCAAATAAAATCAGAAAAATTTGAGTTCAGCGTCACTCAGGAATTATCCTTTGACAATGAAAAGATATTTTTCACCATCAACCTTCAAAGAGATCAACAATTTAATGCCTACCGGCTAACAGCTTACACCGCCTACCACCAGGCACCTCCAGATGGCAAAGAAAGTGTGCGAAAGTTTTCGGTTACACGAAGCGGTATTTGCAATGTTAACCTCGCTTTTAATATTGTTTCCGGCAAATTTGATGATCTCATGGGTAAATGAGTACGATGAAACTGGAAGACTTCCTGAATGTAGACTCCTATGGGAAAATAGAGGAAATGCTTTCGACCGGTTCGGAGGAATTCGAAATAACCTATTCCCGCAACGAGCCTGAAGGAAATATAGAATTCAATATACCCGTTGCTAAATCAGGTGGATTGTATTCAATAGGAGACTATAATGCCATATTAACTCCATACCCGCCTATCGAACACGGCATCCACAATGGAGTTGATTCTTACCAGCTGGAGCAGCTGATGCGTCAAATTAATTGGCGGGATGACGATCAACTATTCATCTTCCACGACGATTGGGAGCCATCGTTCAAACCCAGAGTTGAGAAGGTGCAAGAACAGATCTATCGGCTAAGCTATGATTCAATTGGGGCCGACATTGCGGACAAACTGGAACTGAAATATTGGAGTGACACCAGCTTTTTCGAAGATAACATTCAGCAGACAGCCTGGGATTACTTTGATTCATTGCCGAAAAGAGAAATGAAATTTCCCGCCAACGTGGAAGCGAAAACGAGTTTCAACCTTCTTTGTGGCAGAGCCTCTATGCACAACCAAAAGCAACTTCCCAGCGAAGAACAACAACAATGGATAAGGCTGGATCTCACCTCACGCGTTGATGAAAAACGCTACAAAACAGATGTGATCAGTGGCTTTAGTGAGGAAAAGCTATTTTCAATTCTGTCCTCCATGCCAATTCCCGCCCATCAGCAGACCAGAACACTTCTCGATCTTGAATGTGGAGATGCTGCCTCGCTGACATTGCACAATGGCAGAAAAATTGTACTTGAAGCCAACCCCGAGCAGCAAACGGTCGATGTTTATTCCGAGAGCTTGCGTCCCATAATGGTAAATTTTTATTTTGATCCTGACTGGGCTCCATCTCAAAAGGCAGATACATATTCTGAAACACTTAAAAGAAAACCCATGAAAAACATTCACCACCCCAATAAATCTTCAGTCGATATCCAGCAGCCGAAGCGAAAAAAATAACAGAATACTCAGCAAGGAAGCACCTGAAAAATCCTGCCAGTATTTCGGCATAAAATATTGCAGAAACAATAGTATCCGTTTTTGCGCCGCTTCCGAACGCTTTATGCGCGTTCAGCAAGATGTATAGTTGTGCACAACTAAAATACCGCACCTTCAAAGTCCGTGCGGTGTAAAGCCTCCAGTGTCGACTTTTATGACAGGGTTAGTTAATGCAATATAATAAATGCTAAAGAAACTGAACGATAAGGATACACTTAAATACGACATTAAGCTCCGGGTCAACCAGTGGCACTATGATCGTTTGTGCAAACTTCATTCCTTGTCTCATTATAAAAACATGAGTGAGTTACTCAGGGATATTGTGTCTTAACAGCCATAAATTTATTAATAATATTAGAAGCATCCTTTTTCTTATAATTTTCAAAACCACCAAAATAATTTTCCGTGATTTGAAGAGGACATGTGTCATTGCTTCTTGACATAATATGGAGATCTACCAGCATTCTTTAATATAATAAAGCCTTAAGAGAAAAGATTCCCGCTTATGTGTACAAAAACTATTTCAGCACTTGTATTAAAGTCTAAAAAATTCATAAAACGCAAAATCACTTCTTGAGCAACGGTCTCATCCTGACCATTTGTAATTGAAATTTCCTCCAACAGCGACAATTAGAAATCAAATATCCGGGCGTTTAACGCATTCATCAACTTTGCAACTATTTCAGGATGTTCCACGGCCCTGTTTACTTTTTCGCCCGGATCCTCAGCAAGATTGTAGAGCTCAAAATTCCAGTCGCCTTTGGCAGTTCGGCCCGGTATCAATTTCCAATTACCTTCCCGGAACGCATACTGTCCGGAATAGGTATGATGGACCAGTTCGTTCCGGTGCATTGACGAAGCCGGGTTATACAGGACCTTTGCAAAACTTTTGCTATCCTTTCCGGCCGGCAGGGGCACACCTATTAATTCCGATGCCGTAGCCAGCATATCAAGGTTTGATATAAGGGCATCTGAAACAGCTTTCTTCTTTATCACCGCCGGCCACGAGACGATGAACGGAATGCGATGTCCACCTTCATACAACGCACTTTTAAATCCTTTCAGGTTACCGCAGGACCTGTGGCCATAATCCTTTCCATCATCGCTTGCCGGTGTACCACCATTGTCCGAAGTTACAATCAGGATCGTATTTTTGTCAATCCCCAATTCTTTTAATTTGTTCATGATCTGTCCAACCGACCAGTCAAATTCATAAACCATATCGCCGCGTTCTCCCGCCCTACTTTTACCCTTGGCAACGGCAGAAGGCGTACATGGACGATGCGGCGCCACCGGGGTAAAGTATAGAAAAAAAGGTTTCCTGGCGGTAGCAGCAGACTCAATGAACATTTCCGCTTCGTTCGTCAGGATGGGGCCGATGGCCGTATCACTCCAGTTCTCAGCCATCCAGCCTTCATGGACCTCGGCAGCCGATGTACCAGGAACTGTGGGCGTTTTGGCTGCCCTCCATTTATCAGGGCTACCCATCGCATACCTGTTTTTCAGAAAGGCATGAGGTTCCATATTCTGCCCGCCGGCTGAGCCAAAAAAATAGTCAAACCCCAAATCATTGGGGCCACCAAAAGTGGGCGTCATGAAGTCCACATTCTTTGTCCCCTTCAATCCCGACTCATGGAAATCCTTGGGCACAACGAACCCATATCCCGCTTTCTTTAAAAACCCGATACCGAGGTGCCATTTGCCAATGGCCGCGGTTTGATAGCCAGCCTTCTTAAACAGGTCTGCAATCGTCACTTCATGATTATCGATCAGCGGCTCATCGTATCCTGACCATAATACTTCCTTTTTTAAACGCGACTTCCATGCATACCGGCCATTGATAACGCTATACCGCGAAGGCGTGCACACCGATGATGCCGAATGCGCATCAGTAAACATCATTCCATTTGCTGCCAGCTGATCCATATTGGGAGTTGGTATCTTTGACTCCGGATTATAACATTGCGGATCCCCGTATCCCATATCATCAGCCATAATGAAGATCACATTGGGTTGGGCTTGCGGCTGCTTTTGTGCTGCTACAGCCACATTGCATAAAATAAGTACCGCTAAAAACGTCAGATTTCTTTTCATTTTGCTTTTAAGACAATTTGTTCGCCAATCGTTGTTTTCAAATAATACGTATATTCTTTAGGCTTTACAAAAGCCGTCGTTTCCTGCTTGGAGTGATCGATAAAATCCGTAGTCCGGACCGGTTCCATCAGTGGATTCATTGCGGTCCCCTCTAAAAGCCGGCCGCCGGTTATCTGAAGCGCAACAGGGCTCTTTACAGGTAATACTCCTCCTTTTTTTGACACAATCCGGGCGTCTGTTAACCGGTGATCTTTCCAATGTATATCCACTTCAAAATCCCCACGCGCCTTAAGACCTTTTATAGATCCCTGCTGCCATTTATCCGGAAGGGCCGGCAGCAGTTGCAGGTATCCATCGTGCGATTGCAGTAACATTTCCGCGATTCCTGCTGCAGCGCCAAAGTTCCCATCGATTTGAAAAGGCGGACAGGCATCAAACAGATTAGCGTAACAACCGGAGCCAGAAAAGGCAGGATCATTTTCTTTAATCAGGTGAATGAGTTTTGATAAGATGTTTAATGCCCGATTGCCATCATATAAGCGGGCCCAAAGATTCACCTTCCATCCCATGGACCAGCCGGTAGCCTGATCGCCACGGCGCTCCAGCACCCGTTTTACCGCGCCGGTTAATGCTGGACTACTGTTCGGCGTTATCTGGTTGCCGGGATGAAAAGGGTATAAATGCGACAGGTGGCGATGATGTACGTCCTGCTCTTTAAAATCCCACTGCCATTCCTGGAGCTGGCCAAACGATCCAATTTGGTAAGGCAGCAGCTTCTTTTGTTTTGTCCGGATCTCTGCATCCTGGCCATCCTTAATACCTAATATGCTTTGCGCCTCCAGGAAGCGGGAGAAACTTTCCCGGATAATGGCCATATCCATTGTAGGACCGGGACTAAGGGTTGCGTTTTTCCCATCCCCGTATTCAAAAGCATTTTCGGGCGAATGTCCTACCGGTGTTACCAAGTATCCCTCTTTGTTAGAAATGAGCCAGTCCTTATAAAACAATGCAGCGCCCTTCAGCAGCGGATAAACCTCCGATTTCAAAAAAGCCTTATCTCCCGTAAAAATGTAATGCTCCCACAAGTGACTGGTAAGCCACCCCGCCACCACCGGCCAAAAAGAACAGGCACAGATATCGATCGGATCCGCCTTGCGCCAGATACTCATATTATGATTTCCCATCCATCCCTGGTTGCCGTAGATCCTGAGCGCTGCTTCCTTGCCATTTATCGCCAACTCCTTAATTGCTTTAAAAAGCGGTTCATGGCATTCTGAAAGATTGGTAACTTCTGCCGGCCAATAGTTCATCTCCAGGTTGATATTGGTGGTGTATGCGCTGGCCCAGGGCGGTATTACTTTATCATTCCAGATACCCTGCAGGTTTAACGGCTGCCCCCCCTGGCGGGAACCAGCGATCATCAGGTACCTCCCGTATTGAAAAAAAAGCGTTACCAGGTCTTCATCGCCGCCTTTAGCATAATTCATAATACGCCGGTCGGTAGGCAACAGCGATTGTGGTGTTTGCGCATTTAGCGTAAACCGGACCCGGTCAAATAATTTCCGGTAATCCGCCTTATGCCTTCCCAGCAGCTTTTCATAGCTTATATTCCTGAGTTTTGCTAATTGCGCCCGGGTCCTTTCTGAAGCCAGCTCCGGGAACAGAGCCGGGCTCGTCTGAAAATCCTTATAACTGGTGGCAGCGGTTATATACAGCACAAATTCCTCTACATTTTTCAGGAGGATCGCACCTTCCCTGATCATCATATGGCCTCCCCGATGTTCAAATTTTATCCGGTTTTGAAAATACATGCCTAACCCATTCGCTTCATCTGCGTAAAGCACTTGTTTTGCAAACGGTTTTCTTGACCCATCGAGGTTAAAGATCTCCGGGTACTTGCGTTGATCATGGACCGCCTCCACCTGCGCCAGGGTTCTTCTCAGTACAAAACCCGGCGCCCGGCCGTTTAACAGGTATTGATCCCCCTCTCCCGTCAATTGCATCACCGGCTTGTGTGGCGTTGTTAACCGGATACTTCCGTTGATCTTATCAAGACCTGTTGCCTTCATTTTAAGCACCAGGACCCTGTCCGGGTTGGATGCAAATACCTGACGTTCGTACCTTGTCGTTCCTGCACTGTATTCAATACGCGCCACGGCAGTAGAAATATCCAGGTATCGTCTGAAGTCTTTAATAGCTCCCTTGTATTCAAAATCCAGGAGCAGGTCACTCATGGGCTGATAGCACTCCAATGCCCGGCCCAGCCATTGCCGCGTAATAAGGCTCTGGGCTTCTGCATATTTGCCGGTATTCATCAGCTCCATTACCTCGTTGTAATGTTCACGGACAGTGGGCACTTTGTAGCTGGTTGCGGGATCCCCGGAGTAGAGCGTACTCTCGTTTAACTGGATCCGTTCCTTAACAGGATCGCCGAAAATCATTGCTCCCATAAAGCCATTTCCAATAGGCAGAGCCTCCGTCCAGGTCTTTGCAGGCTTGTCATAATAAAGTTCCAGTTTGTTATTCTGAGAAAAGGCCGTGGGTCCCCAAAGGCAACCTACCATTATGTTGATCCATATGATCCTCATTGAAATGATTTTTTCTTGTTCGCAAATACCCACTTTACTCAACAGGCGGGCTGCACGTTTATTTGCCGGCACCAGACCTCCATGTATTGAAAGCAGGCGGTCATCTGGTTACAGGCAGCTTTCTGCCCCTAATGCTTCATCCAACTAATTTGCGGCCATCTATACGATGCGGCCAACGTTTTCATTCCCACGATCGTTCAATCTCCTTTCTTTCCGCTTTAATTTTCCGCAGCCAGGCCTCCAGCTGTGTTTTCATTTTCCGTGCTGTCTGTAAGTTTCTATCAATAATATTGTTTTTTTCAAAAGGGTCGTCTTTTAAGTTAAATAGCTCATACGTTTTACCGTTATTAACAGTTATTAACTTATAGTCATCCGTAACCCATGACTGACTATTATTGAATATAAAACCGATCGGTTTATTGCGCCGCACTTCCTTTTGCTCGATCAATTTCCATGCGGATCTCCCATCATACGTTCTATCCCCCGGCATATCAATATTGAGCAAGTCTAATATCGTAGGAAAATAATCAGAGGTAACCAACGGAACATCTGTGCTTGTTCCGCCTTTTAGTTTATTTTTCCAGATAACGAAGGCTGGTACACGCACCCCACCTTCATACAAAGCCCTTTTACGCCCCCTGAAATTACCGGCACTGCCGGGTGTTTCCGTTTCGGGACCATTATCGCTGCAATAAAAAATCAGGGTATTGTCCGCTTCTCCAATGGATTCAAGGTACTTCCAAAGTCGTCCTAGTTGTTCATCCAGCGCTGTTATTGCCCCATAATAATTTTGCTCATAAAAACCCAGCCCGGGATATTGATTGCGGTAAAACTGGTTGGTTACTATAGGCAAGTGAGGGGTATGAAACCAGATGGTTGAAAAAAAAGGATGGTAATTTTCCTTGGACTGTTGTATAAAATCGATAGCGTGGTCCATGATCAGCTTCGAATCATCGCCCTTTAGAGCTCCTGTTTCTTTCAACAATCCCGTTTTCCAGTAGTACGTTCCATAAACCTGCGTTTCTTCTTTACGTTCCTTTGCGGCCCATCCGTTTCTCAGGCTTTCGCCCTGTCCAAACTGCACCGGCTTTTCCAAAGGATTATAGGTCGGCACCTTCGACTCTGTTGAAAAATAAACGTCATACCCATGATCCGCAGGAACCGTAAAATGTATGATTTCCCCCGGGCGGCCTCCCCTGTTTGCATCCAGTTCTGTTTTAGAGAATGTCCCTAAATGCCATTTACCAAAATGCCCTGTTTTATATCCTTTTTTTTTCAAAACTTCAGCCAGTGTAATTTCATTTAAATCAAGATGTCCCGCGTTAGCATTAGGTACGCCAATACGGCAGGGGTTCCGCCCCGTCATTACACTGGCCCTGGTAGGCGAACATACGGCCGAAGCCGAATAGAAACGATTCAAAACAACTCCCTGCGATGCCAGGTGATCGGTATGGGGTGTTTTGACCTTCGTATTCCCATTGAATCCTACATCAAACCAACCCTGGTCGTCCGCCATAATCAGCAGGATATTAGGAGCTTTTTTTTGGGGTGATGTTTGAGAAGCTCCCCCGATTGGGTTACTCCAGAACACCCCAAAAAAAATCATATACTTTACACGCATAAACTGAATATTTTAATACAATGTTTCAAGACGCTTTCAGCCTTATTTTACAATTAAAAAAAACTATTTTTCGATGAAATGGTCTAATGAAGCCAGTTGTAAGGGATCATTCAATTGCTTTTGTTGCTTTATCAGCTCGTTATATAGTTTTGACAGCACCGGCCGATGATCTTTTGATGCCGCCAAGTCCTGCATTTCCTCGGGATCTTTTTCCAGGTTAAACAACAGCATCTTATTTATTTCAGGATAAACGATCAATTTATAATTCCCAACCCTAACGGCGCGCTGCAGGTTCATGTAGCCGCCATAGATGGCTTCATGTATCTTTTGTGTTGAAGTGCCCTTTGCCTGTTTTAAAAATGAGCGGAACTCTACATAATCCGGTTTCGGGATGCCAGCAAGCTCCAGGCTCGTTGCCATAATATCCTGCAAGTATACCGGTATATAGCAGGTAGTGTTTTTAGGTATACCCGGTCCTGCAATAATTAACGGCGGCTTCATACTGTGTTCAAACAGGCTTTGTTTGCCCATCAACCCGTGCCGCCCCATCGCCAGCCCGTGATCAGCCGTAAAAAATATATAGGTATTCCCCATTTGGCCCGTAGCTTCCAGGGCGTCCAGTATCTCCCCGATCTGCTTATCCAAAAAAGTGATGGCTGCATAATACTCCTGTGTATGCGTTTTTATAGCCAGTTGGGTACGCGGAAAGGGCGCCAGTGCTTCATCGCGAAGCGAAGGCCCGTTACCCATACCGTCTTTATACGGATATTCCGGAAGAAAACTTTTGGGTATTGATATTCTATTTAAAGGATACTGATCAATATACTCTTTGGGCGATTGCCGGGGATCATGCGGCGCATTAGAGGCCAGGTAAAGAAAGAAGGGTTTACCTTGCTTTTGTGCCTGTTTAATCAGCGCAATTGATTCCTGCTTATACCTTACCGACCAGTGCGTACCCCCGGCCCAGAGGCCCCCGAAACTGATATCGTAAGGAGACCAGGTATCGTCTGCCGGGCGCTGCGGCCTGTTATATCCCGGAATATTCAGATTTTTATTACTTACATAACCCGGCAGTTTAGCACCGGGGGGCGTTGCATATGCCGCCATTCCAGGCCGTATATCAGTTGCTACTTGAAAGACTTTGTGGGGATCCATTGAAATATGCCATTTACCAGTCATAAAAGTGCTGTACCCTGCTTTTTCCATGAGCTTGGCCCAGGTTTGACTGATTACATCATTGAGACGCTTATCATCCTCCAGCTGTTTAACATTCCAAAGCGTTCTTCCGGTCATCATCATGGAGCGAGATGCCACACATACCGCTCCATGCCAGGCTCCCATGTTGTACGCATTCAAAAAAGCCCGCCCCATTTTCGCAAGCCGGTCCATATTCGGTGTCTGAATTTCCTTGTTCCCCAGCGCGTGAATGGTATACCAGGCCTGATCATCAGTGTAGATCAATACAATGTTGGGTTTGGCTGAAGCCTGTCCCAAAGCGATTGCACTATTAAAAAACAACAACACCGATGCAAGTATGCGAACAAAATAAACGGATTTCATATTAATTTTCTTAACGAGCTACAACATAGTACAAGATCGTTGATGACTCGGGAATTGACAACCTCCGCCCCTCCTCCCTAATGCTTCATCCAGCTAATTTGCGGCCAGGCCGGGGCAGGGTCGTTTTGTTGTATGGCCCCCGGTGTGCTTCTTCCCTCAGTGATGTACCGGGTCAGCAAGGCTTTCAGGTCCTTTACTTTGTGCGGATGCCGGCTGTATAAATTATTGGTCTCTCCCGGGTCCGTTTCCAGGTCATATAAAAGAAAAGGCGTTTTCGATTGCAGACTATCATATCGTTTATCTGGCACCCAGGAACCTCCGGCGGTTTTTTCGTCGCATAAAATCAGCTTCCAGCTTCCCTTCTGGATGGCAAATTCACCTTTTGCAGAATGGTATACGATAGCCTCCCTTAACGGACGCGGACCATTTTTACCCAAAAGCAACGGGCTTAGATTATAACTGTCCTCTGCCGCATTATCCGGCACAGCAGTATGTACGATGGACGATACTGTAGCAAACCAATCAGCAAGACTCACCAATTCATTGGTAATGGTATGGGGCGCAATCCTGCCAGGCCATTGCACCACCAACGGAACCCGGTGCCCTCCTTCCCAGCTGTCTGCTTTGTAGCCCCTATAGATATAACTGGGATAGTGCCCGTGATCCTCCATAAAGCGTACATCCACATAGGGAGCAAACCCATTATCGGAAGTAAAAATAATCAGTGTATTTTCGTACAGCCCCTGTTTTTTGAGCGTATTTACGATAGTGCCCACCGTTTCATCCACCTGTAAACAGAAATCCAGGTACCCGTGTATGCCGGTTTTGCCGGCAAAGGATCTATCGGGCGCAATAGGTTTATGCGGCGCTGTAAGTGAAAAATAAAGGAAAAAGGGCCGGGAAGCCGATTGTTCTTCAATATACCGCTTTGCCCTGGCGGTAATATCGGGTAAAATGCCTTCGGGAGTGATGTCCTTTGACGCAGGCCCCGGACGAAAAAAACGGCTCATATCTGTACGTGTATACCTGGAATCCCCATCGATCCTGTCATACTTCTGAACAAACTTCCTGTTTTCAATATACATGTAAGGGGGCATATCTGCCGAAGCAGCAATGCCATAATAGTAGTCGAATCCGAGATCATTCGGCGTTTGCCTAAGCGGCTCCTCAAATTCAATATTGGTTTTCCCCGTTTTGGGATCAAACCGGGCCGCCGCA
This sequence comes from Niabella hirudinis, assembly GCF_051201075.1. Lineage (NCBI taxonomy): Bacteria > Pseudomonadati > Bacteroidota > Chitinophagia > Chitinophagales > Chitinophagaceae > Niabella > Niabella hirudinis. The sequence goes on along the minus strand of NZ_JBPEHJ010000012.1, from coordinate 85,004 downwards.
CCGTCCTTAGTTGTATACTCCAGGCCCAAGTGCCATTTACCGATGCAGGCCGTATGGTAGCCCTTGCTTTTCAGCATATCAGCCAGGGTCAACCTGGAAGCATCAATCAATGGCCGGTCATAGCCGCTCACAACGCCCTGTTTGAGCCGGCTGCGCCAGTTATATCTTCCCGTTAAAATTGAATAACGGGAGGGTGTACAAACTGAAGAAGTCGTATGGGCTGCAGTAAATCGCATACCATTTTCCGCCAGACGGTCTATATTTATTGTCCGGATCTTTGCATCGGGATTATTGCAGCTAATGTCGCCATACCCCATATCATCCGCCAAGATAAAAATAATATTCGGATGCTGCTCCATTCCTGTCTGGGCTCTAATGCTCCCCCCAGAAAGGATCAACGCAAATATCAGCACAACGCTTTTTAAAATCCGGTCTCCCAAGAAAACATCAACGAATTTCATAACCTGATTTTTAACAATTTCGAAATCCAAAACACTTAGCATTTCACTTCACAAACTACTTATAACCGGGGTTTTGTTCAAGTACCGCACCGGTATTCCGCTCAATCTCGGCATAAGGTATGGGCCAGAGATTGTGATAGGACTCTATGGACATTCCCGATTTTTCGTTATACCGTTTGGTCCGATCATAGAGCATTCCCATCCGGCAAAGCGTTACCGTTCTCAGTTCTTCCACGTATAACTCACGAAGCCGCTCATCCAGCAAAAAGTCGATGCTCATCTGAGCTGGTGTTACCGGATGCGCATTAGCCCTTGCCCTTACCACATTGATGTCATCTGCGGCTTTACCCAGCTCATTATTCTTAAGATAAGCTTCCGCGCGTAGCAAATAGGTTTCAGCTAGGCGCATCAGGTATACATCTTTCTGGTACACATCACCACTGGAGTTAAGCAGTAAAATGCCGCCAAATGGAGCCTGAACCGGATTTCCTGCCGCATTTTTTTGCCACACTTCCTGGGGAAAATCACCTTCTGAGAGTGTAGCCTTTTTGAGTATAGGAAACCAATTGCGAATGGTGTCGGCAAAGCTGGTTGCTTTAGCCTTGTAACCATCTGCTACATAATATTTCCCATAAGCATCAGAGTTAGCGGGTGGACCATCCAGACGGATGTCGCGTACAATATTATACTTAGAGTTACGCATATCATTGGGATCGTCCCATACCTCATACAAAAAATAATCTGATGGCCGCATCCAACCCACACCCCTACCCGCAAGCTTATCATTAAACCCCTTGATGGCAGGTTGGGAAACGGGCGCGGCACCGCCAACAGATGCGGATACACGTAAATTTGAAAGAAACGGGATGATCGCCCATTGGATGGCATCCCTTGTTGCCGTAGCTGCATTTTGATAATCGGCCTGTATAATAAATATACCTTCCCTGTTTCCACTGCTGCGATTCTGGTTGTTGAGTTCAAAAAGATCCTTATACACATCTCCTTCCCTGGTAGCATGTCTACCAAACCTGTTTTTCATCAGGCTGAGCCCAGGATAAGATATTACAGCCGAAGCAGCGGCAACAGCACCCCCAAAATCCTTCAAAGAGATCAGCACTTCGGTTAAAAGGTGCTGAGCAGCCTGCTTATTTACCGCCCCGTCCGTAATTGCATCAACATTACCTAGCACCGGAATAGCCTCCGTGAGATCCTTTTTACATTGCGTATACACCTCATCGCGGGTACCTCTGGTGTAATCGCGCCTCGGCACAACGGTTTCCTCGAGTATAAGCGGAACCCCACCGTATAAATTTGCCAGGAAATTATAAGCCCAGGCCCTGAAAAATAAAGCCTGTGCCTTAAATTTAACCCGGTCGGCCTCGGGGATCACTGTAGATGTCGCACTGCGCGTTATAACTACGTTAGCGTTACTTACAACAAGATATAATCCCCGCCATATTGCTTCGGGAACCGTATAGGTTGGCACCATTGTATTTTTATAATCATTTAATTTGGCAGGCGGGGCGTAATCGGTGGCATTCACTGCAAAATCAGTAGCATACCGGAGCGGAAAGTAGGATTCCAGGTTATAGCCACCAAATAAAATTGCCCGCATCTGGTTGTGCAGATAATTAATGGAAGATTGAAAACCCGCTGCACTGTTAAAAGCATTATCCGCGGTATAAAAATCAAGCGGATCTTCTGCCAAAAAGCGATCCCTGTTACAGGAAAATCCAGATATAATAACAATAAATATAAAAACAAAAATCTTTTTCATATAATAATTACTTTACAAATCAACACTTAAACCAATTGAATAACTCTTCATGAGCGGATATGCAGACACATCCAGCCCCGTACCGGTTTCCGGATCCCACCCATCCCAATCAGTTATCGTAAATAAATTTTTACCATTCAGGAAAATACGTGCCCGCCTCAATGCTATTCTTTTTGAAACCGACTGTGGGAGGTCATAGGACAGGGTAAGATCCTGCAACCTTATAAAGCTCCGTTGTATGTACGGAGAAAAGTTTTGTCCAACAGCGGTCGTATAAAAGCCGAGCTGCCGGTAACGGGCATCGGGGTTTTCGGGGGTCCAGTAGTCAAAATGAAAGAAATTGTTGCGTTGCATGTTGTCCGGGTTTGGAACTGTTGCAGCCGGCTGGCCATAGTAATAGTTCTTTCCACCCTGTATCGAATTAATAAAAGCTTTTACTTCGAAGTTCTTATACCGAATGGTATTAAGCCAGCTAATCCGGTAGGAAGGATCGGTATACCCCTGGATTTTCCGGTCATCGGCGGCCGAGATCACTTTATCCCCATTTAAATCCTCCACTTTATAGGTACCGTAGGTAAACCCTGCCGGGATGATCCCTGCCCGGTAATCGGCTACCTGCCACATTCCGGTTATATTATAGTCATAAACCACACCAAAGGGCTTGCCCATGAAGATCTTTGAGGCGATCAGGTCATCTTCTTTGCCATCTCCGTTAGCGTCAATTCCCAGGATACTGACTACCTCATTCCGGTTTAAGGAAAAGTTGACGGACGTTGACCAGGTAAAATCTTCCTGTCGCACAGGATCGCCATTTAGCACCAGTTCGACGCCTTTGTTATTCAGTTTCCCAATATTCATCGGGATGCTGGCAAGCCCGTTGACCGAAGGGATATTCACCGTATACAGAAGATCTGAAGTGCTGGAGCTGTACAGATTCAGCTCTCCGGAAAATCTCCTTTTAAAGAACGAAAAATCAACGCCCACATTAAAGGTCCGGGTAGTTTCCCAGCGAAGTCCCTTGTTTGCCAGGCGGGTTATATTTTGTCCCTGCTGTGCCGCGCCGCCATCGCCAAACAGGTATCCATTGGAGAAAGAGGCTGCAAGCGTCGATAGTGTTTGATACCTGCCTACGGTACGGTTACCGTTAGCGCCATAAGACACCCTCAGCCGGAGATCATCCATCGAGGGAAACGCGTCTCTTAGAAATTCCTCGTTGCCCATATTCCAGGCAAAAGCTGCGGAAGGAAAGCGCGCTATCTTGTTGCCCGGCGCAAACCCGGAAAAACCATCGTTTCGAAGTGTACCGGTAAATATATAGCGATCTTTGAAACCATAAATAAGCCGGTACATCTGGTAAAGACTTGTTTCCTTCCAGGCCTCGGAAGTTACTTTCTGTAACTCCGCTTTTCCAAATTCCAGACCATTATATCCCAGTGCCGGGTTGTCAAAACCGGTAGCACTGGCATCCGTACTCTCATATTTGTTGATCTCATAACCATATACAAAAGTGGCATTGATATCATGCTGGCCAAACCTCTTCTTGTAACTCACAATATGATCCAGGGTTTGATTATATCGGGAATCGTTTGATTTGCTCGCAGTACCGGTAAAGTTCTGCCCATAAGGATTAAAATTATAGGATCGCCCCTGGATATAATTATTCCCAAAATTCACCCGATAATTCAGTCCCGGCAAAAAAGGAACACTTAGATCAGCGTATACCAGTGCAAAAAGGTTATTGCGCTTGTCAAAATTGTCCTGTTTGATTTCCAGTAGCGGATTCAATGCCGCATTATTAGGCAGCCGGATGAGCTCACCCGTAGAATCCTTATAGGCCATCTGAGGTGCCAGTTGCAGCACATTGGACAAAGCAGGTGAAACGCCGGAATAGTCGTTAATGCTGTAAGAAGATTGAATACCGGTCTTTAGCCAGTCGGTTATTTTGCTCTCCTGGTTCAGCCGGAAGCTGTAACGCCGGTAAGTATCGTTGATCACTACGTTCTCCTGGTTCGTGTAACCAAGGCTGAAATAATAGGAAGACTGCTCGGTTCTGCCACTTACACTTAGATCATGGTTCTGCAATAACGGCGTTTTATTGGTCAGCAGGTCCCACCAGTTCGTGTTTACGCCTTTCTGGATGCCGTCGGCAACTTCAGCAGGAACCAGTTTCAGCACATCCCAATTCGGATTGGGAGTAAGCAGATCATCACCCGTACGGCTCTGCTCGAGGTAACGATCTGCCCTGAGTTTCAGGTACCCATCGGCATCTACCGGCAGCATTTCCGTATTGCTGATGCGCTGAAAGGTCAGCGATGTATTGAGCGACAGCAAAGGTCTTTTACCACCCGTACCGGTCTTGGTAGTGATCAGTAACACTCCGTTTGAGGCCTGTGACCCGTAAATGGAGGCAGCACTGGCATCCTTAAGAACATCAACAGATGCGATATCCGAAGGATTGATATCACTCAGATCGCCCCGGTAGATAATCCCATCTAATACGATTAACGGGCTGCTGGTCCCGGATATAGACACCCGCCCTCTTATTGAAATGGAAGGTGAGGATCCGGCCTTGTTAACTGCCCCAACATTTAAGCCTGCAACCGTTCCCTGCAATGATTGAAGGATATTCACATTAGGAGATTCCTTAAATGCCTTCAGATCTGCTCTTGATACGGCTCCCGTCACATCTTTTTTACGGGCAGTTCCGTACCCAATGATCACAAGTTCATCCATCTTGCTTTCACTCTGATTTAAGGCAATTTTTAATGCGTTGCCTTTTGCAATGGCTTCTGAAACAGTGATTTCCCGGCTATCATATCCAACAAAGGTCACTACCAGTACTGCTTCGCTCGCTGCCTCAATGATAAACCGCCCATTTTCTCCGGTTTGAGTGGCTTGTTTTGTACCTTTTACTGTTATAGTTGCACCGATAAGCGGGTTTCCGGATACATCAGTAACCGCCCCTGTGATCCGGTCCGGAGGCGGAGGCGCTTTTTCTATCAGGCCGGCTACCTGCGGTTGTATTGAGGCCTGCTCCTTACTTTTAACTATAATGGTTTTATTAATGATCCGGTAAGTTAAAGGCTGGCCTTCAAAACAATCCTGCAATACCGCCTCCAATGTCCTGTCGCTGGCGCTGAGCGTTACTTTTCGGGCCTTTTTTATCAGGTCTTCGTCATACAGGAAAAGATATCCCGTCTGTTTTTTAATTTCACGGAACACCTTTTCAATAGACGTGTTAGCGACGTGGATATTAACGCGCTGAGCAAACCCGTTCGCATTTACTTTCAAACAGGCCACTATCAATAAAACAACGGCTAAACGCATAGCAAGGGTTTTAATTCGCCGGCCTGAAAAGCGGAAGGACCGGCTGCTTTGCATGGCAAAAGCACTCCGGTTTCTTTGCTTTAAGGTGAGCGGCAGATTTTGGTTTTCAGAAAACTGTGTTACAAAACAACAAAGAAACTTAAATGACATAACTTTGCTTACTCCCGATAACCTCGGGAACAGGTTTAGGTAAAACAATCTTAACTCGCTGTTTCAGCGAAGCAATCTATAGCATTGATTTATCTGAACATTCTGCCACTTCGGATGAGCCCCGGAGTGGCTTTTATTCAGACTCCATTTTATCCATATAATGTATTAGCGCAATACAATCGTTCCGTTCCTATTTTCAGCGCGGATGTCCGCAGCAATTTCCAGCATTTGCAACACTTCCGATAAGGGTGCTGTACGGCTGATATAGCCGGTCATTTTTTTGCCAGTCGGTCCCTTAAACACAATCGGTATATTATACCAGTTCTCAAGCTGCCGTGCGATAGCGACCATATCCTCCGATTCAAACTTAAATAAGCCATTCTTCCAGGCCATGACCTGGTCCAAATCTGCCGGTTCTATATCTACCTGGTTATCGTTATTATGCCGTAGCACGGCCTGTTGTCCGGGTACCAGTCTCACGGCCCTGTTTTCTTTCTCTTTTCCCTGTACCGGTGTTACCATAACACTTCCTTCCAGCAGTGTAACCTTTGAATCCGGCTCGTCATCGTAGGTATTTATATTAAAATGTGTCCCCAGCACTTCAGTGCTAAAACTATTTGAAATCACACGGAACCTGCGCTCCGGGTCTTTCGCTACTTCAAAATAGCCCTCCCCCTTTAGTTCAACCTTCCGCTCATTTCCTATAAACGCAACCGGGTAGGTTATGGAAGATCCTGCATTCAACCACACATGTGTACCGTCAGAAAGCTGCATATCAATCACTTTACTTCCTCTGGGATTGGTTAATGTATTATAGATTTCTTTTGTAAAAACGGTACCGTCAGCATTCTGATAAGCCCACTGTCCGTTCGCAAGCTTTATGAGCTTCATATTTCCCTGCTGCGTCAGCTGCCCCACCCCGGCGCTGTCCAGATAAACCGTTCTGCCATCGCTCAGGGTAATGGTTGCCCTGTTGCGGTCCGGAGCCGGAACGGTAACCTGCGCTCTGTTTAACCCGGGTGTTGGTTTATTTCCTTTATTTAGTAAAAGATATCCCCCTGCTCCGGCGACAAGAACGATTAAAGCTGCTACCGCCCACCGCCTCCAGTTAAAGAACCAGACTTTATTTCTTTCCTTATCAATGGCCTGTAACAGCCTTTGCTCAATACGGATGCGGGATTGATAGCTAGTTTTAAGAAGATCCTCAAAGGTCTCCGGATTACTAAACTCTTCATATAACAAACGATTAGACGGATCGGCACCCACCCAATCCTTCAAACGCTCATCCTCCTGCGGGGTGATGCCCCCTTTTAGCTTTTTTACTATTAATGCTGCAATCGTCTGATAATGGTCCATAAATAGTCTTCTTCTATGACTATACGCCAGAAAACGAATTTGTACTCAAAAAAAAGTCTTTTTTTAAAACTTTCCGAATTTTAAAAAAAACGGAAGTAGGATAATCATCTCTTTTCCCGTAAGGGAAAATCGTAGTTGTTTAATTGCCCGGGCTTTATGATTGCGCACAGACTGATTTTGGATGCTAAGTATTTTCGCAATTTCCTCATTGCTTTTTTCATAAATATAAGCCAGCACAAATACCCTTTTTACTTTTGGAGGTAGCCGGTCAATTTCCTGCTGTACCAGCCTCAGTACTTCAGCTCTCAGCTCCTCATTAAACTCCATATCCACATCGACTCCATTTAAATGAGCGAACATACTGGCCCATTCTTTATGTTTTTTGGACTTACGCAGCCAGTCAATACTAGCATTTCTTGCAGTAGTTCGAAGGAAAGCAGCAATATTTTTCTCATTTTCAAAATGTCCCCTGCTGTTCCAAAATTTAATAAAGGTTTCAGCCGTAATATCTTCGGCCTGGGCAACGTCTGTTACAATCTTTTTTACATAAAAGAATACAGAGGGATAAAACTGGTGATACAGGCTGGTAAACGCAGCCGGGTAACCGTTGTTAAAATGGTCGATCAATGCTCCTGAAATCCCTTCCATACGCTGCAATAATACAAAAACTAATTTACCGGATATATTCGATAACCTTCCATTTTTCTGTACACCTATTCCAAATGGCTACTTCCGGCTCCCTAAAACCCAATAAACCGGGAGATGATAAATACATTACTGTCCGGATGTAATCATCGTTTAATAAAGACTGTAAAAGAATTCTTACAACGGATGTATTAAAAAATGTGTAACTCATATTGATCTAATAAAATTGGTTGACTTTGAACCGGCAGTAACGTCTACAGACTGAACTAAATATCTATTTTTGTCGGAAAATGCCGGTGAAAATGACCATGATCCGCCGGAGCAGGCAGCTGTTCCAGTATATCCAACCAATCCTTTGCTTCCTCCTTTTTATTGCATGCCATGGCTATTTCGCTTGCTGCCTTAAATAAAAACTTCACAAGAACCAAGTCAAAATTGGTCCAGTCAGGAAACCATGCGTTCACATTATTATTGATATATTCTGGGCTCGAGCTCAATGGCTGCATTCGTTTATTATCTTTTGCCTCCGTAATATTTTCGATAAAAATGGCTGCATCATGCAGATAAGGATACGCTTTCGACTGAAAAAATGCTGTATCCATTGAATATTTTCATTGCCAATAAAAATGCTGGGCACACCAGGCTCTCACGGTCGGGCTCAATGAATATTGGATCCACCCACCCATTGGGTCGCCGCCAAGTGTGACTACCCCTGGCGTATTCAATCCATCCACATCAAAGTACTGTTTTGTATACCCCTTATTTTTATTGCGCTGGTTCCAGAGCCAGTTAATAAAGCTTTACCCTTCCTTTAAATGATCGCCGGTATAGCTGGGCCAATAGCTCAATTGCGTATTGAGATCATCATGAAAATCACCTTTCCTCGGCGGCGGGCTGCCATTGTCTGCGGTCCATATAGTCTGTACGGAAATAGCGGGGGCGCTGGGACGGGAGATCGCCCCCAACTTATATAGCCCCAGGTAATATTGCTTTGCGATTAGCGGATCCGGTATATTAACGGACGATTTTGACCAAAAAGCGTTCCACCAGTTTTTGTGGGCTGAAAAGCCCGTTAGTTCTTTTAACCTGTTATCTATGTCCGGTTGTACCCCCGGCCTGTCGTTTTCGATCACCCAGCTGCCGATTATTTTATTGCTGGCAGATTGACTGACATGCCTCCATTACTTTCCCTTTATTGTAGCCCAGCTTTTCAAGCCCGCTGCCAGCGTGGCTGTTATGGTTTTCCCGTTTGCTGCCGCCGCTGTTATAATTGTGCACGAGAAGACAGGGCACCAGCACTTCAAGCGCGCCATCTGTGTTCTGCACCAAAATACTCTCAAAAGAAAAATACCCAATGTTTTGCGTTGCATGTATATAGCATTTGACGGTCCCGCCAGGCAGCTTGGTTGGATATGCCGACCTTCTCCCAGATTATACGCAGTGTATAAATTTAAAAATCAATAATGAAAACACACTCTAACTTTTTGACTTCAACGGTATACTTTATGCTGACGATTTACACCTGCTCCATATTTTACCGTAAATATTTGCCTTAAATCAACACTAACCTTAAGTGCCATCCTGACAGTCCGGCATTTCGCAGAATTTCAAAAAATCCTCAACTACTTGGTTCGATATTTCCCCCCTACCTAGTACACAACCACTCTTAAGGAGTGGTTTTTTTGTGCCCATCAGGGACGGATCAGGGCCAAAAAAGCAACTTTATTGTTCGGCGTTCAAAATCGGGATCAGATCTAAATACATTTGCCGGGTATCTTTTCCGGCATCTATTTCAATGAAGTAGCTAAATCCCATTTTCTCGTAGAAGGTTAATGATTCACTGTAAGCATCCGCCATAATTAATTTGCAGGCGTTTTAATGCGCTTTTGGATGCAAAATGCTTTTTCTTCAACTTTCAGGCTACCATTGAAAACGCTAAAAAAGCAACTGTTTTTTCTACTGATTCCAGTAAGTAGGTAACGGCTAAAAGTTCCGTCAATTTATGATTGACATGACATTTACCCTTAATCGATCCTTTACAAATATTTCCGGAATATTGAAAACGTCTGTTTAAAACATGCTATTGATACATATAGGTACTGGGCGGGGCATTTTTTATTTCTTCTTTTCGTTTTAAAATACTATCTACACTCTTAAGAAACCTAATGACACCCAGTCCTTCCACATTTTCCTGACCAAGATCACAGCCCCTATCGATAGACAAGGAATTCATTTGATCATTGACTTTAAATAGAATTTCAGTATAAACTTTAGGCAATTGATCACAGTTATCTAAAAATGGAGTTGAGTGCTTCAACTTATCAATTCCTTCTGCAAAAAAAAGTGTCTAATTAATGAGTCTTCATTAGAAGAAATTGAAAATGGCACAGAAACAAATTTTCCGCCATTAAACATTTTGTATATTCCACCAAATAAATCGATCTCCCTATCAACGCCTTCCTTGATGATAAGGACGGACAATCCCTTTCGACTGTCTCTTTTTTCCTGCACAGCACAACTTCCCAAAATCAACATACAAAATATAAAATGCTTAACCATGTATCAAAATCAACGAATCTCCATATTCAGCACCCTGTGTATCAAACTTCTTAAACTATAAAAGAGCGGCCCTCAGGAATCAATAGAAACAACTCGAAATAAAAGACTTTTTTATCTTTTATTTTAAAAAAAACCTATCTTTGCGGCATAAGAAGCATTTATTTTTCATGGGGTCATTTACCTTAAAAAGCTGGTTTAGAGTGGGGCTGGCAAGCCTTATTCTTGTGGCATTTTATGGAACGGTGATGCGTTATAAAATAGCGTTCAGCCTTCCGTTCCTGGAACAAAAAAACCTGTTGCACGCGCATTCCCATTTTGCGTTTACCGGCTGGATCAGCCATTGCCTGTACTGTGGCCTGGCATTGCTGATAACCCCTTACCTATTAAACCGGCAACAAAAAAAATATGGTATGCTCATCGCCCTCAACATGGTGTCTGCCGTAGGCATGTTGGTGGCGTTCACGCTTCAGGGATATAAAGCCGTGTCCATCAGTTTTTCCACGCTCTCCATTTTTACTGCGGTGGCATTTGCCGTTTGTTTTATAGCAGACGCCCGGAATTTGCCGGCAGGGCATGCCGCAAAGCCATGGGCGGTTACCGGGTTGTTATTAAACGTTCTTTCTTCAGCCGGGCCATTTTCATTGGCATATATGATGGCCAGTAAAAATATCAGTGCCGATTTCTACCTGGGATCCATCTATTATTATCTTCACTTCCAATATAACGGCTGGTTCTTCTTTGGAACCATGGCATTGGCTGCGCCTTATTTAAAACAACAGCTCCCTTCATTAAATACCTATTACAAAGCATTTGCCATTACCATTATCCCTACCCTTTTCCTCTCGCTCCTTTGGGCAAAACTTCCTTCCTGGCTCTATGTCATTACCGTTGTGGCGGCCATCGCACAACTTATGGCCTGGGCCCTGCTACTGATAAAAGGGTGGAAATTGATCCCGCAACAATTAAAGACCGGCACCTCCAACTGGATACCTATCTTCTTTTATACAGCACTCATAGCGCTCACGATAAAATTTATACTGCAGGCGGCTTCCGCTATCCCAGGCCTGAGCCAGCTGGTGTTTGGGTTTCGGCCGATCGTAATTGCTTACCTGCATCTGGTACTGCTGGGAGCATATAGCCTGTTCTTTATTGGTCTTTTATTGGTCAACAATTTTCTACATCTCACAAAAACCACCAGGAGCGGTGCACTGCTTTTCTTATCGGGTGTGGCGCTCAACGAGCTTCTATTAGCCATCCAGGGGCTTGCAGCTTTTGTTTACCTGCCGGTGCCTTATATTAACGAACTTTTACTTGCAGCAGCAGCGCTTCTTCTTATAAGTGCATTGATGCTTACAGGGGCGCAACTGATTAAAAGCAGGAGCCTGAAATGAGGTTGTCATCACTCCAATAAAAGCCGGGGGGCTTTATTTCTTAATGCCTTTTTTGTCTCTATAACAAGCATAGGAAATGCTGATTTTCTGTGCTTCATTGTTTCTGTGGCAATCTTGGCAAACACAGGAGTCTTAGAATACACAGAAAGTTTCAGTGCATCTATGCGTCCGTGGCTCGCTTCTTCTTACAGATCCTTTTTCTTAAACCTTCGTAACGAAAAATAAAAAGGGACGACCACCCAAAGGATCAACAGGAAAAACGATATCGCCAGCCCTCCGCTGCTTCCAAAAAAACTTTTAAACACCGCCCCAGTATAGCCCATCATAGCAGACACATCCAGCCGCAACAAAATCAGGATCCGGCACAGATCGGTAGGACTTAGAGCGCTTAACAATACTACCGGTTTTTCTATGGGGTAGTCGGCAAACTGAAAAAACAGAAACAATACCAGGCCGTCAAACAGTAGTGCAAAATAGAGCCACAGCAAAATGGATACGCCAATACCCCGGGCTTTATCCCGGGCTATAATTGCACTTAAAAAAGCGATCGCTACGAAAATAACAGAAAGCAAAGAACCTGCGGCAATCATTATTAACGCGGTACCGGTATCGGCATACAATAGCAACGGGATACCTGCACCGGCCAGAAAAGCCACCACCATACTCAGTGACAACCCTGAAAATAACGCCCTCCAGATGGCGCTGCGTTTAACCGGCTGACTTACCAGCAACTCAACAAACTCCCCACTGTTATACACATAAATAGTGGCAAACAGTACCGATACCAGCGGCACCGTCAGCAACACCAGGTTCAAAACCGTAAGCAATCCTTTTGCCGCATTGTCTTCCAGGCCAAACGCACTCCAGGAAAACAAAGCCAGCATAAGGGCGTAGGCAATGATGATCTTATTCTTTAAAATATCGATCACTACATATTTCAATATACGTATCATATTGCTGCACTTTTCAATAATTGAACAATAGACCGGGCTACCGTACTTTCCCCCGTATCGCTCTTTAACGCAGGCGTGCTCTTATGCAGCACCAACTTTCCCTCCTGTAAAAATACCACATGGCTTACCAGGTCCTCCAGTTCACTTAAGATATGCGAGGTAACCAGGATTAACCGTCCGGCCTTTTTTTCTTTAGAAATCTTTTCTTTTAACAGGTCCGCAGCAACCGGATCCAGTCCTGCGGTGGGCTCATCCAGGATCAGCACCTGAGGGTGGAACAAAAAGGCAAGAACGGCGCTTACTTTTTGAGTAGTGCCCCCGCTCAGCGTCTGCATTCTCTTTTGTAAAATCCTTTCGATTCCGAACTGGTCATACAATTCCAGGTCCAGGGAGGTCTCATCGCTCCGGATACCTTTAATCATATTCAGCACCTGGCCAATGGTCATGTGTTCGGGGTAACGCCCTATTTGCGGCATATAACCGATTTGCCTGCGGTAGGTATCGCTATTGCGCACATCCTCTTCTTTAAACAAAACGGTGCCCGCATCGGGTCGCACCATCCCCAGTATGGTTTTTATCAGTGTTGTTTTGCCGCAGCCATTTGGCCCAACAAGCGCCACACATTCACCGGAGTTTAATTGCAGGCTCACCTTATCCAGGGCCTGTAGTTTTCCAAACCGTTTGTTAATTTCTTTTATTGTTATCATAATGTATAAGGGCGCATCATGGGCTTTTCATCAACAAAATTATCCGGCGTCAGGCTGGGAATAATCTTCTCTGTTTTATCCAGCAATGTAATCATAAAACTACGGTATAATAACATGGCCGGCGGGTTCTTTTCAACAATAACCGAATACAGGCTAAGCGGGTGATACGGCACATCGCCCCGGCCATCTTTGTTTAAATCGTATCCCTCATATTTATCCCAGTAATTTTCCCAAAAATGGTTCAGCACCAGGGAGCCATTGGTGGCTACATCAAATATATTTCCTTTAAAATTATTATAACGGATATTATTATCTGTACAGTTTGCCTGCAGCCGCATGCCCCAGCCATTGCGACTAATGTTATTATGCTCGATTGTGAGCCGGTTACAGCCATCGAAAAAAATACCGGTGGTATTCCGCACAAAATTATTTCCCTGTAAATAACAATCCGACAATTCTTTAAACAATACCCCGTAAGCTGCATCACCCCAATTTTCTTCAAACGTATTGTTCATCATCACCACCTTCTTGGTAAACATAACCGCCACACCCGCCCCGTTGTTTTTAAAATAATTGGTAATATAGGCATTCTCATGAGAGAACATAAAATGCAGTCCATAGCGGAGGTTGTTCTGCGCTATATTCCGCCAGATGACCGAATGGGTCACAAACTCAAAATAAATACCATCCCGGTGCCCTGACACCTGGTTGCCGATAATCCGGAGGCTATCGCTTTTCCAGCAATGGATACCGTTGCCCGATTGACTTTCCCGGATCTGCGAGGCCTGTATGCGATTATTCCTGACCTCACAATTAGTCGCATATTGCAGGTAGACCCCAAAATAGTTATCGAGTAACACATTGTTCTCTATCAATACCCGGGTTGCATCATACACTTTAATGGCGCCCGGATCGCTCATGGCGGCACGGCCAGACCGCTGAAGCGTAAGCCCCCTGATCACCACGCGGTTGCTTTTGACAGACAGTATCTCGTACTTTAATTCACCATCCAGCACCGGCTGCCCCACTCCCGTAAGGCACACCGCCTTATCAACAATAATATTTCCCTCCTTATAAACACCCTTATATACTTTTATAGTGTCGCCGTTATGGCTTACAGCAAGCGCCTCTTTTATCCGCGAAAAGGGTTTACCCGCCCCCACCTCCAGCACAGAACCCACCGCATCCGTGCATAGTAACAGGCATAACGCACACCAGCCAATAATCGCCTTACAATTGTTAATGCGCATGGCCCCTGGTGTTTACGGTTTGTGCTAATTGCGCCCAATCCATCACACCCCCATCGCCTGCCGCTTCCTTTGTGGCATCATCCTTCGTGGAAAATGCCGCTATATTGCCGCCCATCGGGCTTTTTAGCGCATCGTTGTGGATAAACCAGGCAGCCGTTGCTTCTATCAAAACATTATCCTTTGTAAAATCTGCAACATAAAACTTCGAAGTGCTTTGATCGCCTTTTTCTTCTATATAATGCAGCATACAGTCCAGGTCATCAAACTTATATACCCGGCCGGTTTTCGTAATCAGCTCCGCCGCAAAGCGCCCGTCGGCTATCGTCATCTTACAAAAATCGCAGGCATCTCTATTCAAAAGAACCGGCTGCGGAGCATTATCCGCACAGGAGGAAAACAATACTGCTACAACCAGAAAGGCCGTTGCAAGCGCCTGTGGCTTTTTCCGCTTCGGCCTGCGAATTTCTTTCAGAACCGCAACCAACAACAAAACGCCGGCTCCTACAAACAGCCAGCCACCAATATCCGGAACAGAATAAGCGCCAAAATTGAGCAACTGCTTAAACCCGATCAACGGGGGTTGATAGGTCATACCCGGTACTTTAATAGCCGCATTGGGATCCAGGCTGTGTCCATAGTCATACTCCCATTTCCAAAAGTCGGCCATCGCAATGATGCCAAATAAAACAAAGGCGCCAAATACAATATTCAACCCCTTTCTCTTACCGGCAACAGCCGTCCAGATAAACAGTACTATGTAAAAACAAATAATATAGGGCAACAGCATAAATTCTATAAAATCCCCGCTGTGTAAGGTTTTCATGCCTATGTAATGGTTAAGGCCATTGATGATGTCAACATCTCCCGCAATCCTGTTTGCCCATATTTGCAGCCGCAGCCCCTCCGGGTATTGCGGGGCATCCAGGTAGATGCTCCAAATAGGTACAAACAGTGAAAGCAGCAAAGCGACAGCAGCTGCAATAACCAACATTCTTGAAAGAAACGCGATTTTCATAATTTGTGTATATTTAATTCTCACAGACCTGCACCAATTTTTAAATCCTCCTCTGGCAATCTGCAACATCTGCGAGCTATATAATCGTTCTCACCCATTGCTCCATCCGCTCTTTGTTTTCATAGATTAAACAGATTGGCACAGATCTCTAAAATTCTTCTGTGAAATCCGTAGCGCCTGTGAGTAAATAAAAGGCAACCAGTTTTCTCAAACGGCTGCCTTTATATATGGAAATTTGGCTGACGTGTTCTACCGGGCAGCAGGCGCTGCGGGTTTATCCTTATTACCCAGGCTATAAGAAATGGGCACATTGCTTCCTTTTGGAGAAACGCGCACATACCCCGACATTTCCTGGTGCAGCGCCGAACAGAAGTCGGTACAATAGATCGGGAAGATACCGGTACGGTCAGGGATCCATTTCAAGGTCAATGTTTCCCCCGGCATCACCAATAACTCTCCATTAGCTGCGCCCTTTACTCCAAAACCATGCGGCACATCCCAATCCTGCTCCAGGTTGGTTACGTGAAAAAACACCTCATCGCCCATCTGCACTCCTTCAATATTATCCGGTGCAAAATGCGAGCGTACCGCAGTCAGGTATACATGTACCTGATTACCCTTCCGCACCACTTTCGACTCCGCCTCACCCTTAGTTACATAGGGATTTTTGTTAGCGTTAATATCAAAGATCTTCAATTGCTTATCCCTGATCAGCGCAGCTGGCACCGCCTGTGCATAGTGTGGCTCGCCAATAGTCGGATAATCGAGGATCAGCTGCATCTTATCACCGCTGATATCAAACAACTGCGCACTTTGCGAAAGTTCCGGTCCGGTAGGCAGGTAACGGTCTTTGGTAATTTTATTATATGCCACCAGGTATTTTCCAAAAGGTTTTTTGCTATCGCCACCGGGTATCATCAGGTGCCCCACAGAATAATAGGTAGGCTGCCGGTCCAATACTTTGAGGTCTTTAATATTCCATTTAACAATTTCGGAGGATACAAAGAAGGAAGTATAGGCATTTCCATTGCCGTCAAATTCCGTATGCAGGGGGCCGAGTCCGGGCTTCTGCACTTCCCCGTACAATGCCGCTTCATATTTGATTACCGGTATACCTGAATATTTTTCCGGCTCAAAGGCTTTATCCGCTATTGCTTTCTGAATTTTGTCAAAACTAAATACCGGTAACAGGGCCGCCAGTTTGCCACTGCCTACAATATACTCGCCGGTAGGATCCACATCGCAGCCATGTGGCGATTTAGGGCAGGGAATAAAATAGACCAGGTCTGGGAACTCCGTAATATCCAGCACAGTTACCTCATTTTCCATTTCGGATTTTGCAGTATGGGTAATATCATCATATTTATTATGGGCATATTTTACCGCTTGTTTCTTACCTTTTCCCGCTTTTACATATTCTTCGGCTTTCTTCCAGTTTACGGCCATTATAAAGTCTTTATCCCGCTGCGAAGCGTTTACTTCCAACAGGGTATTGGCCTGTTCGGTATTATAAGTGCTGAAGAAAAACCAGTCACGGGATTTTCCCTTACCCGCATGGGAGAGATCAAAATTTACACCGGGCGTTTTTAACTGAAAAGCAACTTTCATCTCGCCATTTGCTTTATCTACACTTACAAAGCTAATATGCCCTTTAAAATTCTCCTTATAGGAACTGATAGGCACATCGCCGTTGACATCATCCGGCGGAACGCTGAAACGGGTACCGGCTACTATATACTCAGAGTTTTCGGTACTAAAAGGCGAACTGTGATTGCCGGCACTGTTGGGCAGCTCCAGAATTTCTGCAGTACGGAAGGTCTTCAGATCCACGCGCGCCAGACGGGGCGTATTGTTGCCATTTACAAAGACCCATTTTCCATCGGCCGACCCATCCGTCATCGACATTTCCACATGATGCAGATCATCCCAGGGAACAAAGCCATGTGAAGTATTGAGCATGGGTTTGGTTTCTTCACTAAATCCCCAACCCTTTTCAGGATCAACGGAAAATACGGGTATCACGCGCAGCAAACGGCCGCTGGGTAAGCCATATACGCTCAACTGCCCGCTGAACCCCCCGGATACAAAATTGTAAAACTCATCATATTTCCCCGGCGCCACATAAACCTTTGATGCCGCATCGGCACTTACTGCGTTGCCCACACCCTTGGGTTTACAGGACGCGGCAAAGAACACGGACATAATCAATACACCAGCTGTTATTTTTTTGGTTATCATAAATGATCTGTTATTTTTGTGCGTTTAATTTGATTTACCGGTGCTCCGTCTATTTAACTCCATCATTCTGCCGCATATATTCTACAATGCTGCGGGCATCTTCATCTGTAAGATTCTGATTGGGCATCCGCACCAGGCATATTTCCAACTGCGCCTGCACTTTGGGATCTTTATCAATCATCGGATCGGGGTTAGTAATAAAGTTCATGATCCAGTAAGGTTTGTGCCTTTCCGAAACACCTTTCCAACCGGGGCCTACTAGTTTTTCATCGGTTATTTTATGGCAGGAAAAACATTTTGTTTCTGCAATGGCTTTTCCTTTACCGGCCATTGCCGCATCTAATGCACCGATGGTAACATTGCTCTCACTAAATTTCCCCTCCCCGCGGTTCGGATCATAGGAACCCGTAGCCGGCGCCGCAGGCGTTTCCGTTTGCGAAGCGGTTGTGGTTTCTGATTGGGTACCGGAGCCTTGTCCACCGCCACAGGCGGCTATCAGTAACGCTCCTAAAATGCTCATGACTGCGATGATTTTTTTATTCATATTCGTTCAGTTTGATTTTACCAAAGGTAGTGTGGTATGCAGGCCCTATTTCATGACTGCGGTCATAAGAAACCATGACTTTTATATAGAAACCCTGACTCAAATCGCCTTGCTGAATAATCCCTTGCTGGCCGACACACCAGTTCTTTGCAGATGCAGGTCGAAGGCACTGCAAATAGTGCGAATAAAATAATGCCCCGCCGGTGTAAGTATAGTCTCATTTTGGTCGCAGATCACCAGTCCATCCGCTTTCAATTGTGCGAGCAGCGGAAAAGAAAAGGTTTCCAGCAACCCCCTATCCTCTTTATTAAATACCGTGGCCCCCTTGCAGGCAATATCCTTAATATAACGCCTGAAAGACCGGTCTTCCCCGTTAAGAAAATACCCTTTTTTTACCGCCAGCTGCTCATTATTAATAGCGTTATAATAGTCATGCAGGTTCTTTGCATTCTGTGCAAATGCCTTACCGGTATCACTGATGGCCGATACGCCCAGGCCAAGGAGAAACGGGCTGTTTTGAATAGTATATCCCATAAAATTTCGATGCAGCGTGCCTGCTTCCCGTGCCCGAAATAATTCATCATGCTGTAAGGCAAAATGATCCATGCCGATATCCCGGTAGCCGCCATTAAGCAGTAACTTTTTACCTTCCAGGTAAAGCTGTATTTTCTCTTCCGGCCCAGGCAGCTGTGTTTCATCAAACAAGCGCTGGATACGGCTGGTCCAGGGAACGTGCGCATAGCTGTAAAAAGCAATCCTGTCGGGTTGCAGCGCCAGCACCTGTTGAAACGTAGCTTGCATCCCCGCCACCGTTTGCAGGGGCAGGCCATAGATGAGGTCAAAATTAACCGAAGTAAAGCCATTTCCCCTTGCTTCCTCTGTTGCACGCTGCACATTCGCCAAGGGCTGTATGCGGTTGATCACCCGCTGCACTTCAGGATCCATGTCCTGCACGCCGTAACTGATACGCCGGAAGCCCAGGGATGCCAATACCTCCAGGTGTGCTGCCGTGGTATTATTGGGATGGCCTTCGATACTGAATTCGTGCTCCGGATGCAGGTTACAGTCTTTGAGTATGGTTGTCACCAGCCGTTCGAGATTATGGGGAGAGAAGAACGTGGGAGTACCGCCTCCCAGGTGCAGTTCCCGGATCACCGGAGTTTGAGGCATCAGGCGCCGGTATTGCTTCCACTCCCTGGCTATAGCCAGTAAATAAGGCTCCTCTACGGTATGGTTGGTCGTTATTTTTTTGTTGCACCCGCAATAGGTACATAAAGATTCACAAAATGGAAGGTGGATATACAGGCTAATGCCGTTACGGTCGTTTTCAACGACAAACTGCTCTTCAAACTCTTTCATCCATGCGCTTTGCGCGATCGTATGCTGCCAGAACGGAACCGTTGGGTAGCTCGTATAACGGGGAACGGGCTGATCATATTTTTTTATTAAAGCCGGGTCTATTTGTATTTCGCTCATGATGACCCAAAACTAATGCCGGCATAACCCCGGGGCTATGATTGCGGTTAGTGGTGTTGCAGATCTTCATCAGGGGCGGCATACGACTTTTTCCGTTGGCGTATGAGTTGAAAAAGCAGGACTTACATAGGGAATCCCAAGATTCAACCCCCGCAGGATCATCAGGCAGGCAACAAAAGCCGTAAACCAGGGCAGCCCCCTCTTTAGCTTGTTGCGCAGCGGGAAGGACAGTTGATGTCCTGTAAGCATTAACAGGCCCATCAGCGGCACCGTTCCTAACCCAAATGCGGCCATTAATAAACCGGATTGCAAAGGGCTGCCAATAACCAGGGCCGTGGCGATTGCCATATAAACCATTCCGCAGGGCAGCAGGCCGTTTAAAATACCGATAACGAAAAAAACAACGGGAGATTTCTTTCCCGAAAGAAAATAAGACAGTGCCCTTTTTACCCGCTGTTGAAAAAAAGCTGCGGGGCCGGTTTGGGACAAATACTTTGCTCCCACTAAACCTATCAGCATTATGGCCCCCACAATAATGGAGAGCCATTGCTGGTAACCGGTAATACTGATACCGCGCCCAAGCAGTCCTAGCAAGGCACCCAGGCCAATGTAGGTAACCATCCGTCCTGCATTATAAAGCAACACCTTTTTTATCCGGGTAAACCTGCCGGAGCCTCCCAGGGGCAGGGAAAGCGCCAGCGGGCCACACATGCCAATACAATGCAAACCGGCGGCCATTCCCATCCCCAATCCTATGATGATTGCGGCTATCATTTAATTAAGAAGAAAGCTTTGTTCCTGGTAATACATCTGCCCACTATTTACCCATTGAACCCGCACTTTGTACCATCCCTTTTGCATATCCTTGACCGGCAGGGAATAAGCAGCGGCGGCGGTATGCTCCATACTGATCTTCCGGTCGTTTTTGCTATCCGACAATTTCAGAAACGATATGGATCCGGTACTTATTTGTGCAGACAGCGCTGGCGGAAAAAGAACCCTCAGGCTGTCTGCCGATGCCGCAATTGTAACTTTACTGCCGGTGGCATGAAGGCGCTGTTTTGCATCGATGACGTTTTGATACACCAGCTCTTTTTCATAGTAATTGGCATCGATCATCTCGTTGGTTTGTTGCATCGATATCCCAACCATTGTGATCATCCCGGCTAAAAAGAGGCCCATTATGATTATCACCCTGTATCCCCAGCTCATGGTACGAAAAATTTTAGTTTTCAGATTTTAGTTTAGCGCGTTAATAGTGAGCGGTCAATAGTCAAAGGAATCTATTATGTTGGGGTTAAGCCAGCGCGTTGTGCATTACGCGTTCAATGTTCATGTTGCCCCAGATATTTCAGATCAAACATTTCACTTCTAACTATATAAACGGCCCCAAAAAGGTTGATTGCACTTTTGTCATTTTTATTCCATTAATATATACTCCAACCGTGATGTCGGAGGACCTCGACCGGATGGCAGATTTCGGAATAAGGATGAAGAACGTAACCGTATTGATGCTTTCCGGTTTTAAACGGTCATGACCGGCGTCTACCATCTTAATCATTCCCGGGATAGCGCCTTCCACTTTTAATTGATACTGTACTTCCTTTTTGGTTTTGTTGATCATTTTTGCCTGAAACAGGTTGGATAAGGAATCAGTACCTACTTCCTGATACAGCTGACCTTTCACGCGGGAAACGGTCGTATCAATACTTTTGCGTGAAAAGACAAGGGCGCTGATGATGCCCATCAAAAGCACCAGCACAATGGAATAAAATTTCATTTTGCCGTTGAACCGGAAGGGCAATTTTTTGGATACCTGGTTTTCTGATGCCATGCGGATCAACCCCACAGGGCGGTCGATTTTGATCATCACCGCATTGCAGGCATCAATGCAGGCCGTGCATCCCACACATTCCATCTGTACCCCGTCACGAATATCAATGCCCGTTGGGCATACGTTCACACAAAGTTTACAGTCGATACAATCGCCCAAGTCCTGCTGGCTGTTTTTTTTCAGCTTACCCCTGGGCTCGCCCCTGTTATAATCGTAGGACACCTGCATGGTATCCTTATCGAATAAAACGCCTTGTAATCTGCCGTAGGGGCAAATAGTCGTGCACACAATATCTCTTACAAATGCAAAGACAAAATAGAACAGCAGTGTAAAAAACAGCAGTCCGGCCAAAATGCTCCAGCTTTCGCCAATGGGCCCCCGGATCATGCGCCACACTTCCTCCACACCCAGTATATAGGAAAGGAAGGCATGGGCCACCAGGAAGGACACCACCAGGAATACCGCGTGCTTCAACGCCTTCCTGGCAAATTTTCCGGCGCTCATGGGCGCCGCATCCCGCTTCTTTTGCTGCGCAGGTGTCCCCTCAATCCACCATTCAATTTTGCGGAAAACAAATTCCATAAAAATGGTTTGCGGGCATACCCAGCCGCAGAACACGCGGCCGTAAATAACCGTGAAGAGCGCAATAAAAACGATCAGCACGATCATGGCAACTGCAAAAATGATAAAATCATCCGGCCAAAATATCTGCCCCAATAAAATAAACTTAGCCTCGGGGAAATTCAACTGCACCGCCGGAAGCCCGCTGATTTTTATAAAGGGGAGCGCAAAGAAGATACCCAGGTATACAAAAGCCAGCCATTGCCGGTACCGGTAAAGGGTACCGCCGGGTTTTAACGCATATACCCATTTGCGTTTGCCGGTTTCAGTAGTGTTGCTATGCCGGTCACGAAAACTGTCTCCGGCCTTAGCAGGACCTATAGGCGCTGTTTCCATGCTTTATTTTTTATCATCTTTCAGTGCTGTACTGTCTTTACCGCTTGCGGCCGCTTCGGGTGTATCCTTGTCAAGTTCACCCTGTGGCGCCTTGGCTCCCGGAGGGTTGGTACCCTGAATCGATTTGATATAGCTGGATATCTGAGCGATCTGTTCTGCGGAGAAAATATCTTTCCAGCTCATCATTCCTTTTTCCACCACGCCAAACTTGATGGTATGAAAAACTTTTCCAATGGAGCCGCCATGGAGCCAGTAGTCATCCGTTAAATTGGGCCCTACGCCTCCCTGTCCTTCATTGCCATGACAGGCGGTACAGTTATTTACAAAAAACTTCTTACCCGCCTCAATTCCGGCTGCGTCAAGCATTGTAACCGTATTCTCATTCACCGCATCTCCCTTGGTTTTCATATAGGCCGCTACCTGAAGGTCGCCTTTGGTTACCGCAGCCTGGTATTCTTCATACTGGTTCAGGCCCGAGTGGGTCACCTCATAGCGCCAAAGATAAGCGAGTCCAAACAGGATAGATGCAATAAAAGCGATAGAAAACCAGGCCGGAACGGGGTTATCCAGTTCCCGGATACCGTCATAGCTATGGCCCACATCTAATGTGTGTTCCTCTTCAATAGGTTTCAATTTATTGACACGGCTCCACCAAGATGCGGCTCCTTTAAGCTGCTTCTTTTTTATTACTGCCTTTTCCCGCTGCAATTCTTCGATGCCGGTAAAAAACCGGATCCAGTAAATAAGCACAAACATCACCAAAAACTCCAGCACCACCACACCGATCAGCATATAGCGCAGCAGGTTGGCATCTGAAAAAGGATTCCCGGCCGGCGGCACGCCCTCCTGTCCCCATACCTGTAATGCTCCGGCCGAGGCCATGATCAACAGCAGGGATTTTAGTACTTTTTCACCGGATTTTTTCAACCCTTTATGCTTCCGGTAAATATCCGTGGAGGCCAGCAGGATATAACTGAGTACACCTATTACCAGCAGCAGTAACAATGCAATAACAATCAGCAGGGTGTTTACACTCAGGGTAAGGGATGCCGTACCCGGGGATTGCCCCTGTGCTAAAAGCGGGACCATTATCAATTGCAGTGAAGGCTTTTTTAAGTTGGGTCGTTTCATTTAAATTTCTTTATATGTGATCGGCTTTGGTATTGCATCAGATTCAGATCATTCTCCATCAAGCGGCAGCCGCTCCATTTCGGAGATGGTTTCCCTGCTTACTTTTAGCGCATAGATCACTACAAATGTGAACAGCACGGTAAACAATACAAGGGAAATCATTGGATAAATTCCAACACCGCTTATCTTTTCCAGGTAATTGACAAATTTCATAATCGGGGTATTTATTGATTGGGGTTATTGGTGCGCACTGTCTTCACCCCTGATATCGGTGCCCAGGCGCTGCAGGTAAGCAATAAGCGCAATGATTTCTGTGTTACCGGAGATGTTTATCTTTTCCTTTTTTAGCCGGTTACTTATTTCGTCTGCCTGACGTTTCAAATCCTCCACAGCGGTTGCTTCATAGCCTTCTTTGTACGGAACTCCCAGTTTACGCATGGCATATATTTTCGAATTGGTGGAAGCCAGGTCCAATGCTTTATCGAACAACCAGGGGTAAGAAGGCATGATGGATCCCGGAGCCATAGAAGCCGGCTCCAGCATGTGGTTAAAATGCCAGCTATCAGGATATTTTCCGCCGATGCGGGCCAGGTCCGGGCCGGTGCGTTTGCTGCCCCATAAGTGCGGGTGATCATATACAGATTCCCCGGCCTTGGAATATTCGCCATAACGAGCCACTTCGTAACGGAAAGGACGGATCATCTGCGTGTGGCAATTATTGCACCCTTCTCTTATATAAATATCTCGCCCCTGCAATTCGAGCGGTGTGTAAGGTTTTACACTTGAAATGGTCGGCACATTCTCTTTCACCAGGAAGGTGGGCACCATTTCAACAAACCCGCCAATAGCCACCACAATAAGGCTCAAAGTAAGCAGTAATAACGGTTTGCGCTCGATACGGGCATGCCAGTGCGAATGCGCCGGGGCCTTGTAGCGCTTTTCCAAAGGCGCGGCGCTGGCCTCTTCGCTTGCAACGAAACTACCCTTCCGGGAAGTTTTGACCAGGTTATATACCATCAGTACAACACCGGTAAGATAAAGGGTGCCGCCGATTGCCCGGAGTATGTAAAAAGGTACAACGGATTGCACCACATCTATAAACTGGTATTGCAGCTGCCCCTCCGGTGTAAAGGCCGTCATCATAAAATAGCTTCTGAAAGCCGCCCAGTACATGGGTACTGCGTACAGGATCATACCAAAAGTACCAATCAGGAAATGCGTGCCTGCCAGTTTGAGGGAATGCAGTTTGGTATTGAATAAGCGGGGAAAAAGCCAGTACAACATCCCAAAGGTGAGAAACCCGTTCCACCCCAATGCGCCGATGTGCACGTGCGCAATGGTCCAGTCGCTGTAATGCGAGATGGCGTTTACATTTTTCAATGAAAGCATGGGCCCCTCAAAAGTGGCCATGCCGTAACAGATAACAGCCACTACAAAAAATTTGAGTACCGGATCCTCCCGCACTTTATCCCAGGCGCCCCTGAGCGTAAAGAGCCCGTTGAGCATACCACCCCAGCTGGGCAGCAGCAACATTAAGGAAAGGGCGGTACCCAACGACTGGGCCCACTCCGGCAAGGCCGTATTTAAAAGGTGGTGCGGGCCGGCCCATATATAAATAAAAATGAGGCTCCAGAAATGGATAATGCTTAACCGGTAAGAATAAATGGGGCGGTTGGCCGCCTTGGGAAGAAAATAGTACATGATCCCTAAAAACGGCGTGGTCAGAAAAAAGGCCACGGCGTTATGCCCGTACCACCACTGTACCAGTGCATCCTGAACTCCCGCATACCAGGAGTAGCTTTTCATAAAGGAAGCAGGCAGCTCCAGGGAATTGACAATATGCAGCATGGCGATGGTAACCCAGGAACCGATAAAAAACCAGATGGCCACATACAGGTGCCGCTCCCGCCGGGTGAGGATGGTACCCATCATATTAATACCAAACAGCACCCACACAATGGTAATGGCAATATCAATAGGCCATTCCAGCTCTGCATACTCTTTTGAAGAAGTATATCCTAACAATAACGTAATGGCCCCGCATATAATAATAAGTTGCCAGCCCCAAAAATGTATTTTACCAAGCGCCTTGCTCCACATTGGTGTTTTTAACAGGCGGGGCATGGAATAATACACCGCCGTAAAAATAGCATTACCCACAAAAGCAAAAACCACGGCATTGGTATGTACCGGCCGCAGCCTCCCGAAGGTGGTATAAGGAAGGCCCATATTCAATGCAGGGAATGCTAACTGAAATGCAGCAAATACGCCCGCCAACATACCCACAACGCCCCAGGTGATAGTGGCAATGGCAAACAGCTTTGGAATCCGGTTATCGTAACTAAACTTCTGTAGTTCCATACATTCTGGTTATTTATTTTTTTGTTTTTTTTCGTCAAATAAGATGCGGCGGGGCGGCGAAAATTCATCTTCATACTGCCCGTCTCTTATGCTCCAGAGCAATCCTGCCAGGAACAAAAGGGCAATAAACAGGCTGCCGATGGCGGTTATGATAATAATGCTCATTTTCTAAAGCAAAGGTCTGCCGAAGCAGCAGCTCCGGGGATGACAACCGGCAACAGCAATACTGATATGGATCATGCTTTAACCGGCTTTAATTTTCTTCCATACCATTCTGAAAGGAAAAAAGTAAGCAGGATAATACTTACCGAACTCAGCGGCATCAGCAACGCTGCAACCACGGGTGAAAGCTGCCCCTGCAGCGCAAAATATAAACCTGCTATATTGTATATTATTGATACCAGGAAGCTGATGCGCACTACTTTCCCGGATTTCTTTGCCAGGTACAATACCTGGTCCAGTTGGGTTACCGCAGCGCCATCCAGGATTGCATCAGAAGCCGGCGTAAAGGTTTTAGCCCCTTCCGATACGGCGATGCCAACATCGCTTTGCCGGAGGGCTCCTGCATCGTTGAGGCCATCTCCTACCATTAATACTTTTTTGTGGCAACGTTGCTGCAAGGCGAAAACCGCTTCATATTTATCGTCCGGCGACTGGTAAAACCGAATGTCGGCATCAGCCCCCAGCAGCTCCTGCAACCCGGCCAGCTCCGCATTATTGTCCCCCGAAAGTATCGATACCGTTCCTTTTTGCTGTAGCCGTTTCAGGAAAGGAGCCAAATCCTCGCGGTAACGATGCAGCAGTTCAAAGAACCCGGTACTGGTACCATCAATTTTTAAAAAAACACGCGTGGCGTTCATCGCTTCAGTGTCCGGCTTACCCAAAACAAAGGACGGGCTGCCAATTTTCACATGCCGTTCAGCTATCCAGCCCTCTACGCCCTTGCCCGGCAGGTTTTTAAAATGCAGTACGGGAATGGTATTCCTGACATTAAGATAAGCGGCCACGGCCTTGCTTAGGGGGTGGGTGGCATGTTTCAGCAACGAAGCCACCCAAAGCCGCTCTTCACCGGTTAACGGGTGGCCAAGGTAAGTTACCTTAAACCCATCGCCTTTTGTAATAGTCCCCGTTTTATCCAGCACCACCTGGTTAATGCCCGCCAGCGAACCAATGACACCGTCATTCTTTAAATAAAGCCCGGCTTTTTTAAAAATACGCAGCACATGCCCATTTGTAAAAGTAGCTGCCAGCAGCAAGGCACAGGGGCAGGCAACAATAAGGGTTGTAGTAAGCACCCGCCACCCGGCTGCTGCATTACCATTTAAAAACCAGTAAAACGCGCTGCAGGCCGTCAGCAGCAATACCGCCAGTGTAAAATAGTTGCTGGTTTTATGCAGCTGCTCATTTTGTTTTTTGTCTTTATCCGGCACTTCACGGTTCCAAAGGCTGGTAAGGTACCCCTGGTCGGAGGGTTTTAAGACCGCCAATTCGAGGCGCTCCCCTATTTGCCGTCCCCCGGCATACACCAGGGCACCCTGTTCTACCGCCTTTGGGAGAGTTTCTCCGGTTACAAAACTATAGTCAATAACTGCTTTTCCCTGGAGCAACAGGCTATCGGCGGGAATGATCTCCTGGTCAAACACTTCGATAATATCGTTTTTTTTCAGCGCACCAATACCGGTGGGCAGGGTTCGCCCCCCGTTTATTACATTTACGGATACCGGAAAAAACGAGGTATAATCCCTGTTAAACACTAAGGAGCGCTGTGTTTTTTCCTGTGCCCAGCGCCCGATCAGCATAAAAAAAACAATGCCGCTTAAACTGTCAAAATACGTGGCACCATCCAGAAAAAACAAATTATAGCAGCTTCGTGAAAAAGTAAGCAGCAGGGCCAGGGCAATTGAAAAATCGATATTCAGCCGGGCGGCTTTGAGTCCTTTCCAGGCATTGATAAAAAACTCCCCGGCTGCATAAAAGAGCACCGGCAGTACCAGCAGTAAGCCCATGTACCGGAAAGTGTTCCCGATCCTTTCTTCAAGGTAGCCTGCCAGCGAAAAATACTCCGGGAGGCTCAGCATCATGATGTTGGCAAAACAAAAACCGGCAATACTTATTTGCAATACGCGCCGGTTTTGCATCGGCTCCGGCCTTCCTTTACCAGGGTTGTTCAAATCCAGGCAGGGCTCATATCCTATGGAGGTTAATGCTTCTACCACACTGCGAAGCGAGCATTGTTGATTATCAAAAATGATAAAAACCGTTTTTTCGGAAAAGTTCACGCGTGAAGTGAGAATACCGGCCTGCATCTCTCCGATACTTTCCAACAGCCACAGGCAACTGCTACAATGCATGTGGGGAATATTGAGGGTAACATGGGTTTGCTGTCCGTCAGAAAAAGATACCAGGTCTTTTATTATTTCCTCTTTTTCCAGAAAAGCAAACCGGTCTTTCCGGGGCTGCCGCACCTGTTGCTGCCCCGGATGCCGGTTCAGATCGTAATAGGTGCAAAGTTTCTTTTCATTTAAAAGCTCAAATACCGTCCGGCAGCCATTGCAGCAAAAAAAATGGTCTCCGGCCTGAAACGGCTCATCGGAACAGTGGTCCCCGCAATGATAACAGTATACTTTTTTATGGGCTCCGTTTTCTATCAAAATACACCTTCCATTTATAGAATGCCCAAAACTCCGGCTGTTTACACTGCTATCAAATGGCTTTTGTCATACCGGTGGATGATTGGTATCAGCACCGGGAGGGATATTGGATGCTGGATGCGCGATGCTGGATGCTGGATACTTGACGCCGGATACTCGATGCTGGATGCTGGATACCCGATATTGGATGCCCGATGCTTCGGCAACTTGTAACCGGCACCGGGTATCCACAGAACATTTGTCTATAAACCCCATTTGTTTTATTTTTAAATTTCATTCCAATTGTATGGGCGTTGCGGATCAAAAAGGGCAGGACAGTTATCGTTATGAGGCGTTTTTCAACCAGGCTTCCGTCGGGATTATTATCGTAAACAGCAAGGCCCTCATTCAATCGGCCAACCCCTTTGCATTAAAGCTATTTGGCTATACCCTGGAGGAGCTGCTGCAGCAATCCATTGAACGGCTGATCCCGATGCGGTACCACTCCAAACACATTACCCATCGTACTGCCTATGCCCACCACCCTAAAAGCCGGCCCATGGGCGTAGGAATGGATCTGTATGCCATAAAAAAGGACGGCAGCGAATTTCCGGTTGAAGTTAGCCTGAGCAATTACAATGATGCGGGGGAGGAATTTGTAATTGCATTTATCAGCGATATCTCTATCAGAAAAAAGGCTGAGGCGGATATTGAAGAGCTGAATAATAAGCTGGAGTTTACCGTTGAGCAACGCACACAGGAGCTCAAGGCCGCCATGGACGAATTAAAAGCATCAAAAGATGAACTTTCGGGGCTGCTGGAGCGGGAAAAAGAGCTGGGCGACCTAAAATCAAAATTTGTATCCATTGCCTCTCATGAATTCCGGACCCCCCTGAGCACCATATTATCCTCGGCGTATCTTATTGAAAAATATACAGGCGCCGGCGCCGATGAGCATACAAAAAGGGAGCGGCATTTGCAGCGCATCGTATCATCGGTGCAGTTGCTCACCGATATCCTGAACGACTTCTTAAGCGTTGGAAAAATAGAAGAGGGGAAAATACAGGTGCGGCTTACCGGATTTAATATCCGGGAATTGATCCTGGACATTACCCGCGAAATGGAAATTAATTTAAAAAAAGAACAGCGGATGAGTTATCATCATGAGGGCCGGGAAAATGTTTGCCTGGATCCTTCCCTGTTAAAACATATCCTGATCAACCTGCTGTCTAATGCCAGCAAATTCTCACCTGAAAATGGTTTAATCACGATCCGGAGCACCGTTAACGATCAGTCCGTTCAACTTTCCGTTACCGATGGAGGTATCGGCATCTCGCGCGAGGATCAGCGGCACTTAACCGAGCGCTTTTTCCGGGCCGCCAATGCCGGAAACATCCAGGGTACGGGGCTGGGGCTACATATTATTTCAAAATACACAGAGCTTATGAACGGCTCTATACAATGCATCAGCGAATTAGACAAAGGCACGGAGTTTATCATCAGGTTTCCTGATGATGCGGCGGCAGCCTATAAACTGTAAGCAATGAAAAAGATTTTGTTAATTGAGGACAATGACGACATCCGGGATAATACAGCTGAGATCCTTGAATTATCCGGCTATACTGTTATTACAGCGGCCAATGGGAAAACAGGGGTGGAAAAAGCGATTGAACACATACCCGACCTGGTTATCTGCGATATTATGATGCCCGTTCTTGACGGCTACGGCGTATTACATGCACTTCATAAAAATGCGGCCACCAAAAACATCCCTTTTATTTTCCTTACAGCAAAAACAGAGCGCAGCGATCTGCGCCGGGGAATGGAGCTGGGTGCCGATGACTATATTACCAAGCCCTTTACCGGCACCGAATTGCTGAATGCCGTAGACGGGCGGTTAAAAAAAATAGAAGGGCTCCGGCAGGAATTTGCTACCGGGCTGGACGGACTGCAGCAACTGCTGAAAGTTTCCGATAGCAAGGCAGCGCTGCTTTCTTTAACGGAAGACCGCAATATCAACAAGTATAAGAAAAAACAGGTCATTTATTCCGAGGGCAATCATCCCGGCAGGTTGTACTATGTTGTAAAAGGAAAAGTAAAGGCCTACCGCACCAATGAAGACGGAAAAGAACTGATAACAGAACTGTTTAATACCGGAGATTTTTTGGGGTATATACCCTTGCTGGAGGAAGCCGTATATAAAGATACCGCGGAGGCATTGGAAGATACAGAGCTCGCTGTTATCCCAAAAGAGGATTTCACAGAACTGGTTGGCCATAACAGCGCTGTAGCACAAAAATTCATACGGCTGCTGGCTAAAAATGTATCGGCAAAGGAAGAGCAGCTCCTGCGCCTGGCATACAATTCGCTTCGTAAGAAAGTAGCCGATGCCTTACTGCTGCTTGAAAAAAAATACCGGAAAGAACACGAAGAAAACTTTATGATTGTGATCAACCGCGAGGGGCTTGCGGCCATTGCCGGTACCGCCACCGAGTCCTTAATACGCACATTGAGCGATTTCCGCAGCGAAAAACTAATCGATATCAAAACCGGGGGCATTGAAATTTTAAATCGCAAAAAACTGGAAAACCTGCTCAATTAGGGTCTGCTATTTAACTCGCAATTCAACAAATTCCAGCGTAAAAGCGGCAGGTTAATTTTTGTCACCTGAAGCTGCAGCGCAGCGCTGATCCTGTTAGTAAATGACCATACAGGTAATAAAGGTGCAGCGCACCGGTAATCATTGCGGTTTGCACAAGCGGTGCACAGGAAATTACCGCCGCGCTGCGGCTACGGGATGTTTTGGGCGCTCATCGTTATAAGGATCAACGGCGCGCTGCGCCTGTTTTCCATTAAAAGATGCGATCTTTTTGGCGTGAAAGGCTTACCCCTACTATATTTCATGGTAACTTCAACCCCGATTGATCCTATCGTGTGGACACATTTCTTAAAGACGGTCAAACAACCTGGAGTTTCATAAAGGGTAAATTTACAACAACTGAATAGCGAATACTTATCGAAATAAAACAGATGTGGCCCAAAGGGTCCAATGTGCATAGCCCCTGGCTGCGCCAGGGGTAACAGATGCGTAGCAGGCACGGCCCCAACGGGGTCGTAGGTTTAATGTTTCGGGGCATATAAGACAGTGCTTATAATAAATATTTTTCGTCAAATTCAACGCCATTCTCAATTAGCAACCGCTTATATTCATTGTAAAACGTTTCATTCTTATGATGCTCTTTTTGATTCCTGACATAGTTGATGATGATTTCATAGGTTATAAAATATTGTTCTGTCCGCTCTAATTTACGTTTGATTTTCAAAAATCCAATCGGTGTTCATCACATTCGACCCCTCCGGGGCAGCACATACCCGTTCAGTTTCCTACAATGGCGCCAATGTTTCCGCGCAGGTAATTGTTAAATTCTGATTTCAGTTTGCTAAAATGTTTCTCCAGGTATAAAAGGTTATGTTGCAAACGGTCGATCTTAATATCAAACTGCTTTTCTGATGGCGCCGGAGTAACAGTACCTGCCTGTACCAGATTACTGACATACATCAGGTCATCGCGAAAGACGCCAATCAATTCATCATTGCGCACCAATTTGGTTTGCAGCCGCTCAACACCTTCAAGCAATGGCTTGTCAAGATGATGCTTTAAAATTTCGGATAGCCGGTTTTTCATACTGACAGACTCCTCTATCATGAAAAGGACAGCTCTTTTCCATGTCTCGCACTCATACCTTACCTGTTCCAGTTTCAGCTCTTTCATAAAAGAATAAACCGATGCTTCCTCGCTTATTAAATTTGACAGCTAAACTACTCCGGAAAGGCGTGTGTTTAAATGACTGAGGTCAGCAGTAATGGTGATTGGCATCAATCATATAAGAGCGCTATTGCTTTCGTTCCGCCTTTCTCCGCTGTTTTTCCTGTTTCCGGAAATAACCTCTGAACAGGAAATTATGCCGCATCGCCTCCATATTGGTATCCAGCTTGCCCGTGCTGCTTTCCAGGTTGCGGATGGTTTGCTGCAGCTCCCGTGCGGTAGCCGTGTCGTTGAGGAGTACGCCGGCGGGCGAGGTATTGCTGTTGACACGGTTGCCAATATTGGCGCTTACAGCCTGGAGATCCTGTGCCACCCTGCGGGCCTGTGTAGCCGCTTCCTGCAATTGCGTAGCCGTATTCCGGAGCCGGGGGAAAACGATGGTGTCGGTTACCAGGTCGTTTGCCAGCACCCCGGGCGACTGCAGCCGGGTGGCATAACCTGCCAGGCCTTCCGTAAGCCGCTGGGTATTACCCGCTGTTTGATGCAGTACTGCCAGCGTACGATCGAGCTGCTGATAAACCGAAGAATCGCCGATCAGTTTGCCGAGCGTGCCCCGGCCGGCAATAATATTTTCCATAATGGTTTTGAGATTACCGGTAACCGCCACCAGGTTTTTATTATTAACCTGGAGCGTTTCCATCATTTCATCGGTACTGACGCCTGCTTCCACCATCACCACATCGCCCTCTTCAATAGGGGCGGCCTGTGCAGTGCCCCCCTCCAGGGCAATGATCTTGTTGCCCACCAGCCCGTCCGCACTGATCCGCGCCCGCACATCCTTATGTATAAAAGGGAGGGCGTGTTTATCAATATTCATCAGCACTTCTATCCGGCTATGATCCATAAAAGTGATCTTTTTTATGGTGCCCACTTTTACGCCGGAGTACCAGATATTATTGCCTTTGGTGAGGCCTCCCACATTTTGAAAGATGGCTTTTATTTGCACGGATTGCATAAACGCTTTCTTTTGCCCACCCAAAAAAAGGATGGCTGCGGCAAAAATAATCAGCCCCAAAACCATAAATATACCCACGGTAGCGGCCCTTCTTGAATCAGTTGTTTTCATACATTATTGAATAAAATTATACGCATAAAATTCCCGGATCAGCGTTTCATCGGAGCTGAACACTTCATTAAAGTTTCCCTGTCGTATAAACCGGCCTTCTTTCAACACTGCAATCCTGTCGCCCGTTGATTTGGCGCAGGTAAGATCGTGTGTAATGATGATAGAGCTGGTTTTGAACCGGTGCTGCACTTCATTAATCAGGGCATTGATTTCGGTACAGGTAATCGGATCCAGCCCCGCCGTAGGCTCATCGTACAACATGATTGCAGGGCGCAGTATCAGCGTACGGCCAATGCCGATGCGTTTCCGTTGTCCACCCGACAGTTCAGCAGGCATCTGGCCAATGGTATGGGACAGCCCAATCGCATCCAGCACCATTCCGATACGCCGGTCGCGCTCCTTGCGGCTCATCGCGGGTTCATTCCGCTTTAGCGGAAAAGCAAGGTTTTCGCCTACAGTCATGCTATCGTACAAGGCCCCGTTCTGAAAACAGAAACCCACTTTCAGGCGCAGGTTGCGCAATGCCTGAGCGTCCAGCTCCTGCACCTCCTGTCCCAGCACACTAACCGTGCCTGCGTCCGGGTACAACAATCCCACAATCGCTTTTATAAGTACCGACTTGCCCGTGCCCGACCGGCCCAGCACCACTACATTCTCCCCGCTGTGCAGGTCCAGGTTTACCCCACGCAATACATGATTATTATCAAAGGATTTGTGCAGGTCCCTGATGGAAATTACCGTTTGCTGCAGGTCGATATCAGGCTGGAAGGTTTTCATAGTTATCGGATTGTATTGACCAGTTGCACAATAATAACTTCTTCTATAAAGATCAGGAACATGGATGCCACTACCGATACATTGGCCGATTTGCCAACGCCTTCGGTACCCCGGGCGGCATGAAAGCCCTGGTAACAGCTTACGATACCAATGGTAAAGCCATATACAAGCGCCTTCAAAAGCGATGCAGCCAGATCCAGGAACGAAATATTGGTAAACGCATTCTGGATAAAAGTATCCATACTGGTTTGCTCGTTAAGATGGACGTCTACAAAAGCGCCCACAAGCGCTATGAGCCCGTTATAACACATAAGCAGCGGCAGACATACAACACAGGCCAGCACCCTTGTTACCACCAGGTACCGGAAGGGATGAACGGCCGATACCTCCATAGCATCTATCTGCTCGGTCACTTTCATAGAAGCCAGCTCGGCCCCGATACCCGACCCCACACGCCCGGCACAGATCAACGCTGTTACCAGCGGAGCCAGGGCCCGCACAATGGCGATGGATATCAGCGATGGCAGCCAGGAAGTGGCCCCAAATTCTGCCAGGGAGGGGCGCGACTGTTTGGTAAATACCAGCCCGGTAATAAAACCGGTAAGGGTGATTAGTGGCAGCGACTTGTTGCCAATATAAAAACACTGGCGAAGAAATTCGCGGGTTTCAAAAGGACGGCGCAGCGTTTCGCGAAAAAACCGGCCGATAAATCCGAATATCGCGTATACAGTAATAAAGAAACCATCAATACGTTTCGAAACAACGGGCTTCCCTGATTGTTCAATAGGTTCCATCGCCAGGTTTTAACATTCACAATTTGAGTGTGAATGTAACATAACGTACGCCAAGAATAAAATAATTCCCCGTTAAATACCGTAATCCGCAAAAAAAGGAACCCCGGAGGCCCTATCAGGCATCCGGTATCTCCGGCTCTACCAGCTTAGCCAGCTTTTCCAGCGACTCCTGCCAGCCCAGGTAGCACATTTCTGCCGGTATCATCACCGGTATGTTCTCCTGCAAAACCTTCAGCTCCGTACCTACGGAAGTTTTTTGAAGCCATACAGAAGTGGTCATCACATCCGGCATATTGGGATCCTCAAACTTGTCGGTATACTTTAAAAACGCCCCTGGTTCAAGCGCCAGGTAATCCCCGCCAAAGGAGTGACTGTTCCCGGTTGTAAAATTCTGAAACGACATTCTAAAAGAACCGCCAACCTTCACATTCATTTCATGTACCGTGCAAAGAAAACCATAGGGGGGCAACCAGGAAGCAATGGCCAGGGCATCGGTAAAAGCCCTGTATACTTTTTCGGGAGATGCTTTAAGCACCCGGTGTAATGAGACTTTGTTGTCTGACATAAAAATAGTTTTTATAAGTTCCTACTCATCTGGCTTTTCGGTTTCGCCCGTTTTTATGGTGGTAGCTGCTCCACCTTTTTCTGTTTGCCGTTTTCCGGCTTCGTTTCCTGTATCAAAGGTGCAGGTAAATACCGGTTTTGAACAAGGGAGTATACGACATTCTGCAGGGCATTTTGCGAATGGCCCCGCAGATCGTCAAAGAAATCTGAATATTACCTGCCAGCCCCTCTGTATGGATGCATTCCAAATTATCGCACTCCCATAAGCGTAATATCACCCTGAAGATGTCATCCCGGGCTTGACCCGGGATCTATTCTTGTTTCAGGGTCTATTGAACGCCAATATGCATAGATGCTGAAATAAATTCAGCATGACAGCGACAATTTGGAATACACCCCTCTGCATTGCCGGGGCAATTTCGTAGCAATAATTCCCTATCTTTAAAAAAAACGTTCTTATGCGGGATTTTTTTGATCTGGTGCTCATTAAAAAAGAGAAAGCCTGACCGCTCCATTGATCCCCCTTAATATATCAGCTATGCTCACTATAATACTCATTATCCTCATCTTCGTAATTGTTGGAGGCTATACCCAGCGCAACAAATAAAACAAGCCTGGCACCGGAACAACCGGGCCAGGCTTTTACCACAACCAACACGTACAACTCAGTTCAATTCTGTTACAAACTGTTCTCTATGTTTTCTCACCTTCTTAAGGTTTACCAGCCAGTCTTTTTCCGTATCCCGGTATCCCAGGGCAATGATCACGGCACTCCGCAATCCTTTTTGTTTTAACCCAAGGATGGCATCCAGTTGCTCCTGATCAAATCCTTCCATCGGGGTACCATCTACGCCTTCCGCCGCCGCTGCAACAATTGTTACCCCCAGGGAAAGGTAGGCCTGCCGGGCCGCGTGGGCATAGCCCTGGTCTTTATCCATGCGTCCAAAATTATTCAGCAGCGACTGGCGGTGCCGTTCCAGCCGTTCCGGATCGCCACCCCTTTCTTTAGCTGTATGTGCAATAAACCCGTCAATCCGTTCTGAGGTGTACTGATCCCAGGCCGCAAATACCAAAAGGTGGGAGCAACCGGTGATCTGCGGTTGATTAAATGCCGCCGGGCTGATCTTTTCTTTTAACTCCCGGTTGCTGATTGCAATGATCTCGAACGGCTGCAATCCATTGGAAGAAGGCGCCAAACGGGCCGCTTCCAAAATCCGCCCGATCTTTTCTTCCGGAATTCTCTCTCCGTTCATGGCTTTGGCGGCATAACGCCAATTCAGTTGTTCAATAATTTCCATCGTATTTATTTTCTGACGATATTTAAAAAATGAAATAGCAGCAAAAACAAGCTCCTTCTACTGCCGTGGCTGCAGCTCCAGGTAGATCCTTACGTCTACGTCCTTTGCCACTGCCTGGCCCGTTGGGTCAAAAAGGATATGGTAGTCAAAACGGTTGATCTTCAGGGAGGTCTGGAAACCGATCACTTCCTTACCCATCTGATTCTTTGTTTTTCCACCGTAGGTGGCTTCCAGAACAACGGGTTTGGTAACATCTTTAATAGTAAGGTTGCCCTTAAGGACATACCGGCCGCCCTTTTTCTTTTGAAACCCGGTGCTTACAAATTTCATTTCAGGGAACTTTTCCACCTCAAAGAAATCAGCAGTTCTCAGGTGTTTATCGCGGGGAGCCACACCGGTATTGATGCTGTTGGTAGCTACTGTAAAGCGGATCTTTGCATCAGAAAAATCTGCTTTTGATGTTTCCAGCGTCCCCTGGAACTGATCAAATTTGCCCGTCACAAAACTAATCCCCATGTGTTTAATGGTAAAATTGATAGAAGAGTGCATGGGATCCGCCGACCAGGTGGTTTGCGCAAATAGCTGAAGACTGAATATTGAAAGCCCGAGAAATAAAAAAACTTTTTTCATGATTGTTTAGTTAAAAAATTAATGCTGCCTGCTGCAGCAATGCGGGTGCAAAACTGCTGCAAGTGCTGCTCTTAAAAAATAACCTAGATTAAGAAGCGACCGGGAAGACCCTTCTTTGGGAAACCATTAAGATTTTTTGTTAGTGCCGCAAAGACACGAAGGCACAAAGGGATTGTACGACTTTAGAAATCTTCGTGTTTCCTGGTGTCTTAGAGCCTTCGTGGCAAAGGGCTGTGGAACCACAAAGACGCGAGGACACTACGTTACGCAAAGGAATGTTTAAAAGATGCAATTGTGCCGCAAAGATACAAGGGCACGAAGATGCACGAAGCATTCGATAAAACCGCCGCGCCTTTGCTCCTCCGCATCTTTGCGTGAAATAAACAAACATCGGAGACGCAGAAGTACAGATTCATTTAATTTAGAAAAACGGGGCATTTCAGTGTTCCGGGCGTTCGCAACAATGGCAAACACAGCAGATATTAAGATACAGGCAGCATCACGAAAAAGAGGCTCAAAAGTCGCTGTTTTGTCATGCCGTCCCGATAGCGACCGCATACGCGTCAGGTTAGCACGAAACTGTACCCGCCGCATAGCGGCAGATGAATATTGTAAGAGCGGGTTTTAACCCGTCTCGCCATCCAGGCGAAGGGTTGAGAGCCGTCAGCCCAAAGCATCTGCCGTGCCTATGGCACTCACATCTGTCTTTTCGCTGCTAACATCGCGCTGAAGCACGATGTTCCAAAATCTATCCGGGGCTATGCCCCTCAAAGCCTTTAATAGCGCAGATTTGCCGGCATGCTTACATCCCCTTAACCTGACGCCAATGCGATAGCGACCGGGATTGTTTCGGCATCTAAAGATGATTGTTCGTCAATAGATGCTGAAACAAGCATAGATCCCCGGGTCAGGCCCGGGATGATATCTTCAGAACGACATCATGCTGTAAAGCGACTTTTGAGACAGCCCCATCATTTCAAATATATTACGACAGGCTACCCTACCATCCGCTTGCTTTCCTCCCACTGCATCCGGCCCAGCCCCGGGTGCACATGACGGTCGCTGTGGTAGGATGAACGTACAAGGGGACCACTCTCTACATAGTCCAGCCCCATTTCATAGCCCGCATCTTTATAAAACGCAAATTCATCGGGGTGTACAAACCGTTGTACGGGCAGGTGTTTGGCCGTTGGCTGCAGGTACTGACCAATGGTCACCACATCACAGCCATTGTCTTTCAGGTTCCGCAGGGTTTGCAGCACTTCTTCCCGGGTTTCACCCAACCCCAGCATGATGCCGCTTTTGGTGCGGGCGCCACCTTCTTTAAGGGTACGGATCACCTCCATACTGCGCCAGTATTTTGCCTGAATGCGTACCTGCCTGGTCAGCCGCTCTACTGTTTCAATATTATGAGAGATCACTTCCGGGGCTGCTTCCATCACCGTTTGGATGTCTTCTTTTTTTCCTTTAAAATCGGGGATCAGGGTTTCCAGGGTTGTTTGGGGGTTTAGTGATTTTACAGCGCGGATGGTATTAAACCAGATCCCCGCACCTCCGTCTTTCAGCTCATCGCGGTCTACTGACGTGATCACCGCGTGTTTCACCTTCATGAGGTAAATCGCTTCGGCCACCCGTTGCGGCTCATCGTAGTCCACTGCTTCCGGACGGCCGGTGGCCACCGCGCAAAATCCGCAGCTGCGCGTGCAGATATTTCCCAGGATCATAAAAGTGGCGGTTCCTTCACCCCAGCACTCGCCCATATTGGGGCAATTGCCGCTTTCACAAATCGTATGCAGTTTATGTTGATCCACCAGGCCGCGTACATGCTTATAGCTTTCGCCAATGGGCAGTTTTACACGCAGCCAGTCGGGCTTTTTTATCTTCGTTGTTACCGGTAATTCGATCATGACGCGAAAATACTACAATTTATAATCACTATTTTTCATTTTGGGGCTATGGGCTACAGAACAGATCCCGGCTGCAGTCCCCGCTGTTCCGGGCTGCGGCCCCCGGGGCCTCACTCTGGCAGAGCCGGGGGCTAAACCCTCCACATCGGGCAGCCCATCTACTAACAACAGGTGGCATCGTTTTGTTGTAAGCCCCTCCTGTTATTATAACAGAGGCACTCGCTTTTCGCTATAAAACAACAGATCACAGCCTGTTGCATCATCTTTTTTTAACGCGAAGCGCGCCAGGAATCCGCAATGGTCGCAATGGGAATGTCCCGGGCGTTGTTCGGGGCTTTCAGCCCCGAACTTCTATTTTATCGCCTGTGGCGATCTCAAAAAAACTACCTTTACGCTTTAAACAATATACTGATGACTTCTGAAGTACGATACAACGGCGACCTGCGCACTACCTGTACGCATTTAAAAAGCGGATCGCATTTTGAAACCGATGCCCCTGTTGATAACAACGGAAAAGGCGAGCGGTTTTCCCCCACAGACCTCCTGGCTACCAGCCTGGCCGCCTGCATGATCACGGTAATGGGCATCAAGGCCCGTACCATGGACTTTGACCTGAACGATGTAAAAATTGAAGTACTGAAGAAGATGGCCGCCGATCCCCGGCGGGTAAGCGGTATCGACCTGAAAGTGCATATCCCGGAGAACCTGGCCGTCATCGATGCCAAGACCATCGACATTCTGAAACGGACCGGCAATACCTGCCCTGTGGCCAAAAGCCTGCACCCGGATATTGAAGTAAATATCGACTGGGGCGCCTGGGCTTGAGGTTGGATACCAACCGGAGTCTCCGTATTAATTTGAAAATGTGCTGATTTGATCCCGCTATCGCATCCGCGTCAAGTTAAGAACAGATCATATTGCCATGAAATGTAGTACGGGTAAGCCGTTCACGTCAAAAAAGATCGCATCTTTTAATGGCAAACAGGCGCAGCGCGCCGTTGACCCTTATAACGATGAACCTCCAAAACCTCCCGTAGCCGCAGCGCGGCAGTAATTTCCTGTGCGTCGCTTGTACTACCCGCAATGATTACCGGTGCGCTGCACCTTTATTACCTGTATGGTCGTTTACTAACAGGATCAGCGCTGCGCTGCAGCTCCCAGGGCAAAAATCAACCTGACGCGCATGCGAAAGCTATCGGGATGAAAATAAGATCCGGGCATTGCCGGAATCCTGGTATCTCATCAGAGATCAGACATCAACTTTGGTATTTGGTATTCAGATTCGGGGTATTTAGACTTTAGCGCTCAGCAGAACCTTTAAACCCGGAACTTCGGGGAGATTTGAAACACCCGAGTTTAAAAATTGCTCCAACCTGAAACCTGCCCGTCCGGTCAGGCGGGCTTTAAACCTCAAACATGAAACTCTTCCTCAGCCATCAGACTAATACAGAATGCTTTCGTCTATATCATACTTCATCCCCGGGTAATCGAGGATCCGGCGCATCAGGCCAATCTGGCCAAACAGGTAATCTTCACGCCCGATACACATGCCTACCATATTGAGTTTGTTCTCTTCCACAAACCCCACTCCCATCCCAAAAGGATAAGCCTCATTTAACTCCGCATCGGTTACGGAATGCAGCCTTTGAAAAAGCACCGGCGATATTTTATGCCACTCTTCTTTTAGCGCCGCCAGGGAAGGATAGGTTGCCGCTGCATCCAGTGCCTTCGCATCTTTAAAAAGATGTTCGTTCGGATCCTTATCGGCAATCCCCAGTATATTGGCCAGCCAATACCTGCAGTTGACCAGGTTACCGGCCATCCATACAATATGATTGGTACGGCCTTCAATCCGTTTCAATGCATCGGCTTCACTAATGTCCGCAATAGCATTGTTGAACTGTTGTGTATGCATCCGGTAAGCTGGAATGATCAGCTGCAACCGGCTAACGGTAGTGTTCATATTTTATTTTTTTTATTTAGATGTGTGAGAGGTGAGATGTTGGGGAGTGAGATGTTACGAAGTGAAATGTGAAATGTTACGAAGTGAGATGTTGAAGGGTAAGATGTTGGGGCCGTTACTTTTCGGCCAGCGCCTTTATCGTTTCAAGTCCTTTGGTAAATCCGTTATCCATCATTTCCTTATATTTCGGGTCCGTATCTACCACAACTTCCAGCGTTGTAACGCCGCCTGCCTCCCTCAAATGGTACTGTTCCAGCGCACCAGCCCATTTCTTTACCGCTTCGCTGGTAGTATCTTCCACCCCGTTTTCGATAGATCCAAGGTGTTCAAAAACGAGCTCCTCCGGTACCCGGATGCTGCGGATGGTACTGATCATCCCGTTTCCATTTCCATCCAGGAAACGGGTACGGCCCTGCACTTTCCAATCAGACTCTATGGTGGACCCGGGGGCAAAAGCCGCGGTCCATTGCCGGTACGTATCGGTACTCCAGAGCAGATCCCACACTACCTGTGCAGGTGCCTCAATTTGCTGTTTATAAGAATAGGTTTCCATAAAACTATTTTTTAAAGTGGACACTGATCTATTAACCTGTTAAGCCTGGTTGCCGTTGTAGGCGGCCTCCAGGGCAGCAATATCCAACTTGTTCATCTTCATCAGCGCCTGCATCATCCGGCCGGAGGCCTCCTGGTTTCCGGCCGCCATTAAACGGCCCAATTGAGCGGGAATGATCTGCCAGCTCAGACCAAATTTATCTTTTAGCCAGCCACAGCGGCTTTCTTCACCTCCATCTGCAATCAACGTATTCCAGTAGCGGTCAATTTCTTCCTGCGTATCACATTCCACCACCAGGGAAATACCTTCGTTGAAATTAAACGGATGCGCCAGTGAGCTGTCCATCGCGCCAAGCGTATACCCGCGGATATGAAACTGGGCATGTTGCACATTGCCAGCCTTGTCCCCACCCCCTTCCGGGTATTCCAAAATGCCTTCCGTTTCCGAACCGGGGAACAACCCCGTATAAAAACGGATGGCCTCTTTTGCGCGTCCGTTCTGTTTGTTAACAAACATCAGTGTAGGCGTAAAGTACTGTGTGGTATTGCCCCGCTCTCCCGTATACAGCTGCCAGGATATGCCGTATTTGTCCTGCACCCAACCGTACTTTTTACTAAAAGGGTACACTTCCAGGGGCATCAGGGCCATTCCTCCCTTTATCAATTCATTGTACAACCGCTCCGTTTCCTTTTCATCTTCATTGGCAACCAGGAACGAAACGGAAGGATTGGGCGTAAACATGGGCCCGCCGTTCAGGAACATCAGTTTCTGACCACTGCATTCAATGGTTACCACCATGCCGGTATCTGAACTGATCTTCGTATCCGGAAAAATACCGCCATAAAATCCGGCCGCTTCTTTGCCGTTTGCATCGAACCAAACACAAGGGTAAATTAAGGGAGTCATGATTTTTTCGTTTTAGTAAGGAGTTATTTTTTTGCTACCGTTTTCTTTTTGTTTTTTTCCGCTTGCTTCATTTGCGCCCTTCCGGCTTCTGTAGTTGCCCGGTAGGCAATCATTTCCCCAATCAGTTTTTTGGGCAGCGCGGCATCCAATGGGAACTGCACCGCCCCCTTTGAAGTTTTGTATTCCCCCAGCCGGTCTGCAAATACCGTTATCGGCGAGCCAGTAGGATAAAAACCGATATGCTTTTCGTACGCAGCATAATAGACCAGCACTGTACTTGTTTTTATGGCCGGCATATTGTAGCTGATAACCTCCGTTGCATTTTTGGGAGCCGCCTGCTTTACGATCTTCCGCATCTCCTCCAGCTTTTTTTTATGAATGCCGGAGAAGGCATCGATATATGCATCTACGGTTGTAAATTTTTGAGTAATCATCAATCTTTGAATTTTAATCCGGATGCCTTCAGCGCCGCCTTTAAAACCGGCAGCGAAGCGGGTCCCATTCCATGCAGACTCAATAGCTCTTTTTCCCTGTGCCCGGCCAGCGCTTCAACATTGCTGATACCTGCGCGTTCCAGTGCCCTGCGTGCCGGCGCACTCAGCAAAGAAAGAAAACCGGCCTGTGGCTTTTTTTCCTGCTCACATATAGGGCAGGTCGGGCAGTCGCTGCTCTTATAATACTGATGCCCGTTGGCGCAGACCCGAAGCGTTTTTGCCATACCTATTAATTACAATATACTAAAATAGGGCCGCATCTGCTCCAACTGGTGCGTATGACGCTGCAAATGATAGGTTCCAAACAACACCCATTCCATACCCGTCAAATCACCAATAGTAGGAAAAGGAGCGCCTTCGTATAACTTCAACAGCGGGCTTTTTTTTATCTTTACACCCAGTG
The DNA here is from genome assembly GCF_051201075.1 of Niabella hirudinis. Lineage (NCBI taxonomy): Bacteria > Pseudomonadati > Bacteroidota > Chitinophagia > Chitinophagales > Chitinophagaceae > Niabella > Niabella hirudinis. Next base: position 41,061 of record NZ_JBPEHJ010000012.1, on the reverse strand, counting down.
CAGCAACCGTAGCTGCCAGTGTACTCAATAGTACCCCTTTATCGATCGGATCGGCCGAAGGCTCAATAAATGCCGGCGCTTTTGATTTTTGTTCAAAGTTTAAAAAAATCTCCCGCAACACCGGTTCATGGGCATCCGGCGCACGCCCCGGTTCTGCCGTTGGCAATTTCAGCACGTCTTTTATCCCGTTTAAAAACTTTAAAACATGATCGCCCACCTGGGCCGGAGACCAACTGCCATCAAATGGAACACGGTTAAAATCTGCACCAGGAACGGTCTTCAGCCCTTCAACAAAAGCATTTGCCGAAATCATAAATTGCCGGAACAGCATTGCTGTATGATCCTCTATTTTTTGCATAAAAAGATGTTATTAAAAAGAGTGCCCATTTTAATGGAACCGATCTATTGGCCTTAATTCAAAACATCGGCCCGGTAGCCTTCCGTTTTTAATGAAAAAGCAACCTGTCGCACATCAATCGGTTCCGATGACTCAATACGCAGGATCCGGTCGCAGTCATCAAGGTCAAAACTGATCTTTGAACCCGGAAAAAGCTGCCTCAAACTTTTCACCAGCATCCTTGCCGTAGCCTTATCCAGCACATTTGTTCTAAAGACCTCGATCAGTTTCATCTGTCATTTATTTGGCCAAAAAGCTTCCATCATCTTAAACGTAACCCGTCCAAATAAAATTGTTGCAGACTTTGAAAGCTTCTGTAAATTTTCCTTTGTTGCTATTACAAACCTACAACGCAGAACATCAAATACAAATACGCAAATACGACAATATCTGGGGTTGATTACGACAATCTTCTGTTTTATATTTGCCTGACAAAACAGGAACATATGAAAAAAGTAGTCATCCTCCTGCTAAGAGGAGCAAATCTTTCCAGCATCGAAAACCCCCGGCAGGGCTTTGAGGAGGCCAACCAATACCTGCGGGCAAATGGCCGGCCTGCATTGTTTGACGTACAACTTGCCGCAGCAGCGCCACGGGTACAGCTAAACAACGGGCTTTATGAAGTACAGGCACACCGGCTGGTGCATGAAATAGACCAGGCCGACCTGGTACTGGTACCTGCACTGCAGGAGCCTATTGCCGCACATATCCTGGAAAACCAGTCCATTATTCCATGGCTGAAGGAGCAATACAACGGTGGCGCAGAAATTGCCAGTCTTTGCATGGGCGCCTTTTTGCTGGCAGGTACCGGCTTGCTGAATCATAAAAAATGCGTTACCCACTGGAAGGCCAGCCATGAATTTTCAAAACTTTTTCCCCAAGTAAACCTGGTAGCTGATAAGATCCTGACGGATGAGGGTGGGGTATATACCAGCAGCGGCGGATTCTCTGCCTCCAACCTGGTCCTTTATCTTATCGAAAAATATGCCGGCCGTGAAGTTGCGGTCTATTGCTCCAAGTACTTCCAGATCGATATCCAGCGCAGCAGCCAGTCGCCCTTTATCATCTTCTCCGGCATGAAGGACCATGGCGATGAAACCATAAAAGAGGCGCAGGATTATATTGAGCAAAATTTTGATGAGCGGCTTCCTATAGATACGCTTTGTGAACGGTTTGCCGTTGGCCGGCGTACCTTTGAACGCCGTTTTAAAAAGGCGACTACCAACACGGTGGTGGAGTACATCCAGAAAGTAAAGATTGAAGCCGCCAAAAAATTACTGGAGCAGGGACGTAAAACCATCCAGGAAGCCATGTACCATGTAGGATACAATGATGTAAAAGCCTTTCGCGATGTTTTTAAAAAAATAACCGGCATGACCCCGGTTGACTATAAACTGAAGTACGAAAAAATACTGGTGTAAGCGTTAGCGATGCCGGTACTTAAAAAAGAACCGATGAAAAAACGCATCTACTTCGCGGTTAAACTGGCGACTGTGATCCATGAGTGTGGCATGCCCGGAGTTGGGTACAATCCATAATTTACCCCGGGGAATATGGGCGGCAATCTGCCGGGTATGCGCTACAGGTATCAGGTCATTATCCCCCCCGATGATCAGCGCCGGGCACTTTATTTTCCGCAGTTCTGTTAAGGCGATATCCGGCTGCTCATAATCCAGCATAAATACCTTGTAATCGTTTTTCTCTTTGGCATCCGTAAGCGGCATCCGTTTTTGCCAGGCTTTATATTCTTTTACACCATCCTGCCACACATCGGGTCGCAGGCCTATGGAATCGGCCCGGAGATTGGCCCCGGTGCTGGCCAGCCGGATCACTTTTTCCGGATGGCGCATGGCCAGTTCCAGGGCAATGATGCCCCCATCGCTCCAGCCTAAAACATAGGCCCTGGGTATGTGCATGGCGGTAAGCAGTGCGGCATAATCATCTGCCATCATTTCAAAACTGAGTGAATCCGAGGGATCCACCGAACGTCCATGCGCCCGGCTATCTGCCAGGATCACTTTGAATTTTTTTGAAAAATAAGGCACATTATTGGCAAAGGCATTCATATCGCCCCCATTGCCGTGGATCATCAGCAGTGGCTTTCCCTTGCCGTATGTTTCCGTATACATCCGAAAGCCCCGGATATCATAATATGCCCCGGCGCTGTCATTATACCCCGTAGTAAGCACCCGCAACCGGCCGCAGCCCGATATCCCCGATACCAGCAGCAGCATAATAAGTCCCATCCCGATCTTTTGCGATTTCATCTCCAACAAATTTACTAACTCCATAAAAATAGGATACTTTAACCCGAATCCGGAAAGAATAAATGGGTTACCATTTTCTGTTTCCCGTATTAACTGCCGTTATGCGTGTCTGATAATTACATATCATCTTTTTGCGATACTCCTTCCCGGAGCAGTCTTTCTATATCGCGATCTTTTATCAAATTATTTTTTCAATTGTGCAAATAGATTGCACAGGAGCAGATCAATTTTGTTTTGTGCTTTGCCCCGGGGAAGTTCCTCAGCAGGTTTAGCGTATCATCAATTTCCGTCTGTATATGCTGTACTTCTGAAAATTCAGGTACACATTAAAAACACAACAATGAACAAATTAAAAATAACCGGAAAAGAGTTAAGACAACTGGGTTATCCCGAAGGTCCGGTCATCAGCATTGCTATGAACCTTATGCAAAAACATTACAAATACGAATCAAAGGAAAATGCGCTTATTATTTTAAGGGCCTTATTACAGACCCCTTCGGATTTTGTATCGGATGCCATGCTGGCGCCTGTAGCGCAGCAGCTACTACCTCCGCCGCCCAAAGAAACAGCAGGTATGGAAGTATCCTTAAATCAAACAGGGATTGTTTTCAATGTATTTGGGAGAGATCATATCGAGGAAGGAGCAATGGCGCAGATGTACACTGCGGCCAAGCTGCCGGTATCAGTTGCCGGGGCCCTGATGCCGGATGCGCACCAGGGCTATGGCCTGCCCATTGGTGGTGTGCTGGCCACAAAAAATGCCGTGATCCCCTATGGGGTGGGGGTAGATATCGGCTGCCGGATGTGCTTAAGCATCTTTGACATTGATCCTAAGGAGCTAACCAACCGTGAGCACTATTTTGTGCGGGAGATCAATGATGCCACGCTATTCGGAAGCGGCGCCCAGTTTCAAAAAGCGGAAAACCATGCAGTAATGGATCATGAAGCTTTTCAGCAACTGTCTTTTTTAAAAGAGCTGCATGGCCGTGCCTGGAAACAATTAGGAAGCAGCGGAAGCGGCAACCACTTTGTAGAATTCGGTATCGTAGAAATCCAGGAGCATGATGAAGCGCTGCAGGTTCCGCCGGGGCTGTACCTTGGCTTATTGTCCCACTCCGGCTCCCGCGCCCTGGGTGCGGCTATTGCTAATTATTACACAAAGATCGCCGTCAGTAAAAGAAGGTTGCCGCAGGACGCCCGCAATCTGGCATGGCTGGACCTCGATGAGGAAGAAGGACAGGAGTATTGGCTGGCTATGAACCTGGCGGGAGAATATGCCTCCGCATGTCATCACATCATTCATGCAAAAATTGCTAAACAACTGGGGCGCCGGCCCATTCAAATAGTGGAGAACCACCACAACTTTGCGTGGAAGGAATGGCTGAACGGAGAGGAAGTGATCGTGCACCGTAAAGGGGCCACGCCTGCCGGAAAAGATGTGCTGGGCATTATACCCGGCAGCATGACGGCCGCTGGGTATATTGTAAAAGGCAAGGGCACAGCAGCAGCAGTCAACTCCGCCGCTCATGGAGCAGGCCGTAAAATGAGCCGCAGCCGGGCCTTGCAGAGCATCACAGACGCCGACCTGAAAAAGGAGCTCGCCCGCCATGGGGTTACACTGATCAGCGCCGGCCTGGATGAAGCGCCCTTTGCGTACAAAGACATTGAGGTGGTTATGAAGAGCCAGCGGGCACTGGTGGATGTAGTGGGAAAATTTACCCCAAAAATTGTAAAAATGGCCGGGGACCGGATCCGGAAATGGCAGGAGAAAAGAGCGGATTGAGGCGATACCCGGTGCTGCTTGTTGTGTTGGCGATTCTTGTGGTTTAATATTAACCGCAAGGGGCGCAAGGTTTTTCGCAAGGTGCGCAAATATCTTAACCCCAATAACCCTGTTGCCTCCTTTGCGGGTGTTTTACGTACATCGCGGTAAAAACAAACCGCAAGGGGCGCAGGGTTTTTCGCAAGGGGCGCAAATATCTTAACCCCAATAACCCTGCTGCGTCCTTTGTGGATGCTTTACGTACATCGCGGTAAAAATAAACCGCGAGGGGCGCAGGGTTTTTCGCAAGGGGCGCAAATATCTTAACCCCAATAACCCTGCTGCGTCCTTTGCGGATGCTTTGCGTACATCGCGGTAAAAATAAACCGCGAGGGGCGCAGGGTTTTTCGCAAGGGGCGCAAATATCTTAACCCCAATAACCCTGCTGCGTCCTTTGCGG
>NZ_JBPEHJ010000012.1:35994-36076 GCF_051201075.1 Niabella hirudinis | reverse complement strand
GGTGCTTTGCGTACATCGCGGTAAAAATAAACCGCGAGGGGCCCAGGGTTTTTCGCAAGGGGCGCAAATATCTTAACCCCAA
>NZ_JBPEHJ010000012.1:0-35743 GCF_051201075.1 Niabella hirudinis | reverse complement strand
TTTCGCAAGGGGCGCAAATATCTTAACCCCAATAACCCTGCTGCGTCCTTTGCGGGTGCTTTGCGTACATCGCGGTAAAAATAAACCGCGAGGGGCGCAGGGTTTTTCGCAAGGGGCGCAAATATCTTAACCCCAATAACCCTGTTGCGTCCTTTGCGGGTGCTTTGCGTACATCGCGGTAAAAATAAACCGCGAGGGGCCCAGGGTTTTTCGCAAGGGGCGCAAATATCTTAACCCCAATAACCCTGTTGCCTCCTTTGCGGGTGCTTTGCGTACATCGCGGTAAAAATAAACCGCGAGGGGCACAGGGAATACGCAAGGCTCGCTATTGAGGTAGCGTTTAGAGGTCCTTACGGACCCTTTGCGTCCCTGGCGGTACTCCCCTGTTACCGGCGGTTCCTTTACTGATTTTTTATGGCCGTATAGAAAAAGCCCGTTAATTTAGACCCCAAATCGTAACATATGATCTTTTCGGTAAGAAGAGCCTTTCTGGTACTGGGTATTTTTATTTGCCTTGCAGGTAGTGCCTTTGCGCAGAAGCTGCAATGGTCGGCCGATGGCAACAGCTTTTACAGCTTTTCCGACCAGGGTATTTCCAGCATTAACCCGGTACACCCGGAGGATAATAAAGTATTTATGACAAAGCAGGAGCTGACCCCCACCGGCTCCAATGAGGCGCTTAACGTACAAAGCTTTACCCTATCGCCGGAGGGCAGCCGGATCCTGCTATTTGCCAATACCCAACGCGTATGGCGGGAAAACACCCGCGGAGATTACTGGGTTTTTGACCGCAGCACCAAACGGCTTACCCAGCTGGGGCAGGGGCTGCCTGCGGCATCACTAATGTTTGCCAAGTTTTCTCCTGATGGTAAAAAGGTGGCTTATGTTTCAAAGCACAATATTTATGTTGAGGACCTGGCGAATCACCAACGCAGCGCCGTTACCAGCGATGGCACCAACCGGATCATTAACGGTACTTTTGACTGGGCTTATGAAGAAGAATTCGGATGCCAGGATGGTTTCCGCTGGTCGCCGGACGGATCCCGCATCGCCTACTGGAAACTGGATGCCCGCAACATCCGGAATTTCCTGATGATCAATAATACAGATTCCCTGTACCCCTTTACCATACCGGTAGAATATCCCAAGGTAGGGCAAAACCCAAGCTCCTGTACCATCTGGCTTTATGATATTGCCACCGGGGCCACCAAACAGGCGGCTATTGACGGCGACCCGGTGCAGCACTATATCCCCCGCATGGAATGGACACCAAAGGGCACATCCATCATTTTACAGCAATTGAACCGGCAGCAAAATGACAGCAGGATCCTGCTGGTGGATGCCACTTCTGCAACATCGAAACAGATTTACCATGAAACCGATGCCGCCTGGATCGATATTAAAAGCCGGTGGAATGATAACGACCCCAGCGGGTGGGACTGGGTAAGCACCAATGGTGATTTTTTGTGGCTTTCGGAAAAAAACGGGTGGCGGCAGATTTATAAGCTGGATCTTTCCGGAAAAGAAACACTCATTACCAGGGAGGCCATTGATGTGATCCGGTTCAATCTTTATGATACTGCAACGCAAACCATCTATTTTGCTGCTTCTCCCAAAAATGCTACTCAAAACTATTTGTACAGGATCAGCCTGAAGGGCGGCAAAGCCGTAAGAGTAACACCGGCCGGCCTGGAGGGTACTAACGAATATACCATTTCTCCAAATGGAAAAATTGCCATCCTGAACCATAGCAGCGCCGCCGAACTGGCCAATGGCGCCATCGTTAGCCTGCCGGCGCACCAGGAACTGGCGAAGGCCCGCAGGATTATTAAAGCCAATACCGGCGATCCGGAAACAGAATTTTTTAAACTGAAGACTGCCGATGGTGTGGAACTGGATGGGTGGATGGTAAAGCCCCAGCCCTTTGATCCCAACAAAAAATACCCCGTGGTGTTTTATGTGTATGGCGAACCGGCATCACAAACGGTAGTGGATAAATACGGAACCGGAAAAAACTTCCTGTACAACGGCAGTATGGCCCGGGATGGTTATGTGTATATATCATTAGAGAACCGGGGCGCCCCGGCGCCTAAAGGCAGCCCCTGGCGCAAAGCCATCTACCGCAACATCGGCCGCATCAATATCCGCGACCAGGCCATGGGCGCTAAAGAAATTCTGAAATGGGATTTTATCGATTCCAGCCGTGTAGCCGTTTGGGGATGGAGCGGCGGCGGGTCTTCTACGCTGAACCTGATGTTCCAGTACCCGGAGATCTATAAAACCGGCATTGCCATTGCTGCCGTTACCAACCAGCTTTTATATGATAATATTTACCAGGAGCGGTATATGGGGGTACCTGTAAGCTCCAACGAAGATTTTGTAAAAGGATCACCGGTTACCTATGCTAAAAACCTGAGAGGCAACCTGCTTTACATTCATGGCACGGGCGATGACAATGTGCATTATCAGAATGCGGAACTGCTGATCAATGAACTGATCCGGCAGGGAAAACAATTTCAGCTGATGAGCTATCCCAACCGCACGCATTCCATTTCTGAAGGCGAGGGCACCCGCGAGCATCTGTCGGCGCTTTATACCAATTATTTAAAAATGTATTGCCCGCCCGGAGGCCGGTAAGGAAAGAGCACATTCCTGGCTCAAGGAGACAGGGAGAACTTCTGGGACGTGGAGAGACACAAGAAACACCTCGTCTTTCTGGCGAGCACCGCCCCTGCGTCTTTGCTGCTTTGCGCCGTTGCGTGAAATAAAAACCACGAAGACCGGAAGACACAAAGAAACACAAAGAGAAACTTAAACTTAGTGCAGCTTCGTGCCTTTGAGCCTTAGTGGCAAATACCCTGCAGCGCTCGCTGCTCCTTTGCGACCGTTGCGTATTCCTTGCGTCCATTGCGGTTCAATCGAAGACCGGGCAGCAGCTTTAAGGCTGGTCTTTAACAACGCATATACACTCAGATGTATGCAAGTCCTGATCTTTTTTCAGGGTTACTTATTTTATAAGCTACATTTACCAGCGCCAATAAAGCTTCGTAAAACATTACCCAATTCTCCTTATACACTTCTTTACTTCCCTTATAGGTAATCACCGCGTCCAGCATATCCAGCAGTTCCGTTTGCACATAAGAGGGGCGAAAGGTTTTGCAGAATTGGGTAATCACCTGCGCCGGATCTTTCTTTTCATCCGCAGTCAATAAAACCGGGGTGTTCATTTGGGTGATCATTTGCCGTGCCTCTTTTGCCATCCCTTCTTGCTGCCGGCGCTTTCTGCCGGCGCTTTTTCGTTCATTTAGGATATAAAAGGCTTCAATAAGCCGGAGCAGGTGCCGGGTAAAATCCATCAGGTCTTCCCGCGCACCGGCTTCACTATACGCGCTATTGTCATTACATAAAGCACACTGCTGCCAGCATTGAAGCTCCTGCTTCAGTTCGTCCAGGTCATAATTATCAAATACTTCCCATAGGATGCGCAACGGCCGTTTACCCGCCTGGCTCAAAAAATGCCAGGGCTTATAAAAACGTTTTCTACTGGTGGTACCGGTTTTCATAAATCAGGTGTTTTTATTGGAACGTATGTTGTGGTTCAGGTTGCAATGGGGCATTGATAAAGCGTTTTCCGGCATCGGACAGTACTTCATGGATGCGCCGGATCTTGCCGGTAAGGGTAAGCAGCTCGTCATCGGTAATTTTATAATCTTCTTTATACCGGGTGTCAATATAGGCTTTTTGCAAAAGGTTAAGCAAGCGCTTATCGGGCTCCGTTTGCCGGGGAAAGATTCCCGGTAGTTGATGCGCCACCAGGCTGCCATAGCGGAGCAGCCGGTCAATACTATGGGTGTTGGCATAGTAGCCGGTTGCCGCTATCAGCAGCGCCCGCAATGCCTGTTCTGCAGACTGGTGCAGCATAAAAGCCACCATTTTGTGCTGCCTGCGCACACGGTACAACTCTGCCCCTGCTAAAAATTCTTTGGCTTTGGATAGCCCATCCTCCCATTGCCGGGTAGCTTCTTTGCTATTGACAGTGGCTTTAGTTTCCGTAAAATCCTCCCGATAAATATTTTCTGCATCATATAGCACCGGGGCGTGCTGCCATACAAAACGGGCAAAAGAAATATCGGCTTGCAGCCACTGCACAAAAGTAACCGTTGCCAAAACGAGGGTGGTAACGGGCAGCACACGGCTGCAATGATGTTCTATCTTATCCTGCCACTCGTGCAGCTCCTTATTAGCAAGGCCGGGCAGCAATACCAGCAGTGTACAGTCTGATAGTTGCTGGCAGAACGGGGCGGATTTATTAAAGATGCTTTCATATTTTTTACGGTGCAGTGTAGCGCCCAGCAGTAAGATCATATCCGGGTTGGCTGTTTTTACAACTACATCTGTAAGCTGCTGCTGGCAAAAGGCAATGGCCTCCCCATTGGTAAAGGGCGTCATAGTGCTTCCGTTTTACCTGGTTTACGCCTGGGTTTGCGGAACCATTTTTTGAACCACCAGTTTTGGTGTTTATCCCGCCATTTAGCATATCGGTCCACCATTTTGCCATTGCTTTCGCGTGGAAACAGCAGGCCCACGGCATCCATTTCCTTAAAAACCTGGCGAATGTGGACCTCCGTATAATGCTGCTGCCCGTAGCCATGGGCAATAAAGTAATTGATGAGGTGTTCTTTAGCAGCATCCCGCCCCTCACGCTTCCAACTGGCACAGGACAGGTTATCCATAAAATCGGTTACCACTTCTTTGGGTGTTATATCCATCAGGCGGCAAAGGAGCAGGAATTGATACGGTAGGATGAACTGAAAATTAGCCTGGCGCTCGTAAGCACCGGTTTGCCATTTTAGCTCTGGTTTGGGTTGTTTGGGGGTGGGTTTCTTTTTCATAGCTTTTGCATTTATGCCCTAAATCTCCACCCGCTGCGGCCGCTATCCTAACTGAAAAGGCGATAATTTATCGGGAAAATGAGGTATTTTAGCATAGCGAATTATTTATCTTTGAAAAACGCCGTAAAGGCATAAAATCAATTCTTATGGAGAAAACAATACATCAGGGCAGAAATGTAAAGCGGTTTAGAGAAATGCTAGGCATAAAGCAGGAGGCCCTGGCTGCTGATTTAGGTGACGACTGGAACCAGCGCAAAATATCGTTACTGGAGCAAAAGGAAGAAATTGAAGAGCCTTTATTACAGCAAATTGCTGATGTATTAAAAGTACCCGTGGAGGCGATTAAGAATTTTGACGAAACGGCTGCAATTACCTATTTCAACACCTTTCAAGATGGGAGCATTAATCATGGTCACTTTTCGCCAAATTATAACAACTGTACTTTTAACCCACTCGATAAAGTGATTGAACTTTATGAACGGATGCTGAAAGAAAAAGATGGAATAATTGAAACGCTGATGGCGAAGGCTAAGTAGCTATATTAGTGTCCTATGAAAAATATCGAAAATAAGAAAGTAAAAAATCAGCCTAATCAGGTACGGGATTATGGTAATGATCCTTATTTCGTAAAAAAAGCCAATAAGTCTAAAGCCTTCCTGGAAAAACATGGTTTCCCCAATGAATTATTAAATAAAATGAGCAGCAATTCTCGCTTACCGCGGTAATAGGTTGCATTAGAATATCAATCAAAAGCCATCTTAATTATAAAATGGCTTTGTTTTTTATCAACCACTCTTTAATCGATTCGACAAATGGATGAAGGAATTGCTGGAAGCCGGAAACTATTTATGCAATCAACTCAATGTTAACCTGTAAACCCCTTGATTAAAACACATCCTGCTAACTGAAATAAAAGGCAGACCCTCAGCGCCTGCGAAACATCCTAATCAAAAAGTTCGGAAACTCCATAATGTGAGAGCGGCTAAAAGGTACTAAATGTGAATCAATTTAGTTCAAAATAATAATTTTATCAATATTAAAGCTATTGTCAAACAACAAATTATAAACCGGATACTTTGTCAAGTCAGTAGACGGCATTCTGTCGTAGTGTTGAAGCGCAGAAGCTGCGAATTTATAATCAAATAAATAAATATGAGGACAAAAAGTATACCCCCTAAAATGATTGCCAATGGTATCATTGACCCACTGGATTTTAAGTTCCAGTTCTTTATCCTTCATACTATTGCAGGAAAATAAAATTGAAGATGTTACGCCTCTTATACCCTCAAAGCGGTTGAACTTTATACAATCTTCAACATAAATCGTATAAAAAGGGCATATTAAAGAAACGACCACCACTATCCGCCGTAAGTAAAATTCGTTTTCATTCACTTCCAATGTAGCTTTGTAGCAGGGGAATTGGATATAGTCCCAATTCAGCATTTTCTCAAACTTCAATTCAAACTCACGTATAGCCTTTGACCAAGGGGTTTCCTCATTCGACATTACTTTTTCTATTTTTTCCCCAATGATTCGTCCAAATTCCCCATCATCAAATTCATCTGGATTAAGAGATGAACCTAAAGGGTAATACTTATATACGGATTTCAGTATTTGTTTGATATTTTCTGTCATTTTTTTACTTTTATTGTGGACACCATTCTGCGGAAGTTCTTGCTTCCGTGGATACGGGACCGATACAGGGGCCAGGATTCCAAACAGATCCGGGGCGGCCATCTTTGACATTTGCTTGCACTAAAGCTTTCATTCGAGCATAGACGCTAACTGCTGTAGCAGTTAATGTTCCTGCATTTAATTCTGCTAAGACTTGTTTTGTCGCATAATTGAAACATGCGTTAAAATAGTCGGCGGCTCCGGCTTCTGATATCGAATATCCTGAATATACTGGCACAGTTAGACAACTTTCTACAAAATTAGTGGTAAATGAAGTATACGGTGATTGATTTAACTTCCATGTTTGTTGCAAATATCGTATTTCGCCAGTGTAGCTATTTCCTACTTTTTTAAATTTATAATAGCCACATAATTTTAGGGGTATTGCGAAGTGGCCATTGGGATCGGTATCATAATAATTATCATCACAAATTCCATAATCACCACAGGCACATGCTGCCGGGTCATCCGAGCAAGGGTCCTGATCTGGTTCATCGCAAACTTCAACGGTCCAGCAGGTAGTCGGCTCCCAATTTTCACAATTCGTACCCAAATAAGCCCCAGTTCTTGGATCATAATAATCTACGCATGTCCGCGTGTATTCGCATAGCTCATCATCGTAGCAATTGGGATCGCTTGATAAAGTTGTAGCGGCCCTTGCCGTCACTTTGGGTGCTTTTTTACTTTTTGTGTGTACTTTGAATGTTTTTGTTGATGTCTTTGTTTTCTCCTTCGTAGATGTAATATTATCGTTCTTGTCGAATCTCAATATTTTACCAATAAAGTCTTTAAGTGCCAACCCTCTGCTGTCTTTAATATTTCCTCCCTTTTGTTGTAAATATTCGAAATCAGGCACGAATAATCGTTCTATTATATGAAGTCCTTTGTCATTTCGGACAAAGGAAATGGTTCTAATAGAAGCTGACGCAATTTTTCTTATTTGCTCAATCGAATATTTTTTGTTTTTGTCTACAATAATCCTTTGTCGGGACGAATGTACAGGAAACTCCAAAAGTTCAAGATTTGGAGTTTTAACGTATTTTCCACTGTCCCAAACAGGAGTTCTATCGCCAACCGTATTTGTTGCAGTTTGCCAAAATTTTGAATTTTTAAAAATAACAGCGTACGCTTCTTTAACTGTAGTTAAATCTAACGCTCCGTTAGTTGACAAAAGTATTGGCGTAGTTTCTTTGGTACTCAAATTGTTGATCGATTGCTGATCAGCTGGAGTAATTGTCTTCTGGCATCCAAAAAAGATCACCAAGGTAATCACGATCAAGAAGATAAATGATTGATACTTTTTCATGATTGTGGATTTATATGTTTTGGTAAAATTGATATCAAGCAGCCTTGATGTTTTTTTTCGAGGGTTAGTTTGATATTTCAATAAATCTTGGTTTTGCAGGTTGAAATTACTCAATGCTTTCTATTTAATAAAATTTTATTTTGGGATGCAAAATCCATAACTATTACATAATAATAGAAAATATTCAGCTTTTATTTATGAATTTATTTGTGTTTTAACCGAGTTGAGAAGACCCCGAATGCAGGATTTTCAACAAGGAATTTTCGGTTACATAGGCATATTGGTATAGCATAAATTATACTGTTTCAGAGGCGTGGGTTATTATTGTAGGCATTGGGGTTTTATTCAATATCTGACCTTTCTGAAAATAATCTATATATGTCTTTGCTAAAATCACGTTAGAACCATTGGGTGATCATTTTGCCGGTGTTTGCCCCCATGTAACATTTTTACATTTCAATAAATTCAGGTTGTTCTGCTTAATAAGTATTATAGCATAACCAGACAATTACCCAAAAAGTATGGCAAATTGTATAGCAAGTCTCAAAACAAAGAAGAGCTTCGATTATCGAAGTCCTTCTTTATCAATGTGATCCGGATTGGATTCGAAGCAATGACCTAAAACCTATCTTTCAACATTTTTCAATCTTTTATTAATGCTTGCCAATATGTTATTAGGCTTATTATCTCCCCTATTACTTGAACAACCACAAATGTTTGGCCTCCGATGTTACCAAATACAAAGTCTTTCTTTTACAATCTCCTTTTTTTATAGCATCCTCCACAACCGTTCCAGACCTTGAACGAAAATTTATTTCCGACACATTTGTCCGCCTCATACCAAGAAGATAATTTTTCGCCTTTCTGTCAACAAACATCTCTTACCGATACAGAAACGATACAGCCAGGATACAGCCAGGATACAGAAACGATACAGAAACGATACAGCCGGGATACAGAAAGGATACAGAAAACATGCATTTGGGGATCACAAGGGATCAGGAGGGGTCACAAGGGGTCAGAAGGGATCAAAAAAATAAAACAGCACTTTAATACCTCAATTTTATGCAAGCAAACATTTATTGATTCACTTTTAAAAAATTAAAACTATGGGAAGAGTAACCAATTCCATTTTAAGCGGCACCTCCGGCCGCACCGGTCGTATCATCATTGCCAATGTGCATGGTGTGGAAATAAGCCGCATCCGCCCCGTAAAGCGCAGCAGCTCTACGGACCCACAGATTGCGCACCGCGAACTGTTTAGTTTTGCAGTTGCCTTTTTGGCCTTGTACAAGTCCTTTGCCCGCCTGTTCTTTGGCAAGCGTAAAGGGCTGATAACACCCTATAACCAGGCGCAGGCCAATGTTATGGAAAACATTCAGTTTAGCGGCCGCGATGTAGTCATCAACTACAACCAGGTGCTTATTTCGAAGGGGAACCTGCTGGAAATGATTCCCGGCAGTATTAGTGCCGGGGCAGCACAGGCTGTTACGGTTACCTGGGTCAATAATGCGCCGCCGGCCAGCAGTAATGAAAACGACCTGTGCTCCGTTTTTATTTACATGCCGGCACGCAGGGACGGGCAGTTTTTTAGCGGCGTGGCCGCGCGCCTGGCCGGCACGGCCACGGTAAACATGCTGCCCCTTTACGCGGGCGAAGAAGTGCATGTATGGGCCACTTTTACTGATGAGGGTGCTACTGCGGCCTGTAATTCCAAATACATGGGCTCCGTAACCCTTACCTGATCTTTTTTTTAAAAAGGACCACTGCCGGGGGTATGGTGTATACCTCCGGCTTTTTACTGTACATCCATGCCGGTGCAAGGAACGAAACTCACTTTAAAAATTAAACATATAAATTTTTATTATAATTAAAAGTTTGTATTTTTATTGAAAGATTCCGTTTGCTGATCAATGAACGCCTGATCATTTGTTAACAGAAAACCCTTTTATAACCCTTTTAAACATCCAACATGGCAACCAAAGTGAATTTATCCGTACATCAATTAGAGCGGCTGCAAAAAAAATATGAAGTGTCTGATGCCTTTGAGCTCGTAAACAATAAGACAATGATGCGTATGCTGCATATTTCCAAAAGCACCCTTTACCGCCTGCGCAAAGAAATGAATATACCCTATTTTCAAATAGGCCGGCAAATTTTTTATGAATGGAAACGGGTGATACGGCAGCTGCTTCAGCAACATGGGGCGCTACCGCCAAAGCGGTCATAGTTCCGGAAAAAACGACCACGGAGATTCTGGAAGACACCAGGAAACACAAAGAAAAAGCCGCCCTTAGTGCATCTCCTATGTTTGTTTATTTCCCGCAGCGGCGCAAAGGAGCAAGGACGCAGCGGTTTTCCCGGCAGACCACTGCTGCCTTTTTGTGCTTCAGCCGCTTTGTGGTTTCACAGCCCTTTGCCACGAAGGCTCCAAGACACTAAGAAACACGAAGATTTCTAAAGCCGAATAATCCCTTTGTGCACCTTTGTGCTTTCGTGTGGTTTCACAACCCTTTGCCACGAAGGCTCCAAGACACCAGGAAATACGAAGATTTCTAAAGTCGCATAATCCCTTTGTGCACCTTTGTGCTTTCGTGTGGTTTCACAGCCCTTTGCCACGAAGGCTCCAAGACACTAAGAAACACGAAGATTTCTAAAGTTGCATAATCCCTTTGTGCACCTTTGTGCCCTCGTGTCTTTGTGGCAGCTGCCGCGCCGGAACGGGATGAACAACTATTTTTATCAACTTCCCGGCCGCAAAGGGAGGACAATTTCAGGTGCGTAGCCCACTATTATAATAAAATTGATACCGGTCTGTTATCCCGGTATCATTGAACGCACCCGTCTAAACAAAAAAATGCCCGCATCTGACAGCGGGCATTTTTAAAATGAATAGTCTACGTATTAATAATCATCATTGAGCGCAAATACCGGCTTGCGGTACATCCAGTCGCCGCCGGTAAAGTCTGGGAACTCCACGGTCTGGTGCCCCAATGCGATTGATTGCTCGCTCAATGGCGTAATGGCGCTCCAGGTAGCCGCATCATACACATCCATCTGGGTGGGCTCTTTTCTTTTTGCAGATTCGATAAATGAATGGATCACAAAGAAGTCCATTCCACCATGGCCCGCTCCTTCTGCATCCTTTCCGTATTTCTTCCACAGCGGGTGATCGTATTTATCGAGCCATTCCTGGGCCTTATCCCATGTATGCGGCTTTGACACGCCTTCTACATAGATACCGCTGTTTACATCCATCCACAGTCCCTTTGTACCCTGTACCCTAAACCCTAATGAATAAGGGCGCGGCAAATTAGTATCGTGCTGCAGGATCACCGTTTCTCCGTTTACACAGCTGATTTGGGTGGTTACAATATCGCCCAGTTTAAAATTCACTTTGGCATTTTTATGGGTGGCTCCGCCGGTTTCAACAATATATTCATGCAAGCCGCGGGTCTTTGTAGAAAAGGCATTTAAGGACACAAAACGGTTGCCCCGGTTGATGTTGATATACTGGGCCACCGGTCCAATACCATGGGTTGGATAAAGATCTCCATTGCGCCACACGGAATGATCTGTACGCCACCTGGATTCGGAATAGCCATCGGTATGACCAAATTCCGCACCCTTGCCATAAGGCGATTTACCATCATTGAATTTTACTCCGCGCAGATCATGCTGATAGCCCCCCTGTAAATGGATCAGCTCACCAAACACATTCTGGCGCACCATATTCAATACCGCCATTACATCGCGGCGATAGCATACATTCTCCAGCATCATCACATGCCCGTTGTAGCGCTCGGCAGCGCGTACCACATCCCAGTGATCCTGCAGGGAAATGCCCAGGATCACTTCCGTACCTACATATTTGATACCGGATTCCAGGGCGCCAATAACCATTGGCTTATGCAGCTCCCAGGGCGTAGCAATCACCACCGCTTCAATCCCTTTTTTTGCATACATATTTTTCCAATCGTCTACTCCGTTAGAATAATATACCGGTTGTTTTTTGCCCGCTTTGGAAATATTCGCTTTGGCGGCTTCAATACACCGGGGATCAATATCGCAAACGCCTACGATCTCTACATCATCGCGTCTCAGCAACAGATCCAGGTGCGAGATACCACGGGCACCCACCCCAACAATTGCCATTTTTAGCTTGGTAGCCGCCGTAGGTTTCAATACAATATCTGAGGGCAGAATGGCCACCGATGCCATGGCCAGGCCGGTGCTTTTTACAAAATCTTTACGTTTCATCCGTATGTTATATTTATGTTCGTCCTGTAAGTAGGGGGATCGAACGGGTTTGAATAATGCTTTCTTTTGTTGCGGAAAATCCGCCGGTAAGCTTTTTTTTAAAGAGCAACCGTTTTCGTTTCAGCCGGTTTACCGCAGCGGGCGTATCCAGTAGCTATAGGCATAGGTGCCGGCCGGGAGCCAGTACTCCTTCAGCGGCATAGCGCCCCAGCTGTCCATACCCTGCAGCCCCAGCTGTTTCAGATCCAGATGCATAAAGATCCGGTCGGCTTTTTCCAGTTCTCCGGAATGGAATTGTTTTTTTACCGGTGCGGGGTCCAGCTGTTCCAGGCTGTAAGGCAGGGCGGCGGCAGAGAGCACACTGTCTGCCAGCTCAAACCGGATTCCCAGGCCCTTGCTGTTTTGCAGGCTGATCCAGCGCACATCGGTTTTATTGCCGCTTTCCTGTGGGCGGGCATAGGGAAAATACTGCTGATCGATGGTTTGGCTGTACTTACCGATATTGCTGGCAGTATGACGATCCCAATAATTTTCCCAGGGACCGCGGCCGTACCATTGAATTTTTGAAAACGCCGCTCCAAGCTCCAGGTCGTTCCCGATGCGCATTACCGTTCTATAATCGCCTTTGCTGAGTTCATAGTTATTTTTTACCAGGATGGTGCCATCGCCATACACGGTAAATACCTGTTCTGTTTTTGCCTTTCCGCCCAGCAAATCGGCCGTGAAGGTAACCCGGTATTCGCTTTTGCTTACCTGCTCTGTTTTTGCCTGTACATTGGTGGCGGCTTCATATACATTGCGCCAGTTGCGGAGCGACCGGTTCAGGCCGGCGCCAATATCATTATCCGTAGGCGCCCGGTAAAACGCCGGCTGCGGCCCTTTTGTGAGCACGGAGGTGCCTTTTAAACTGTATTGCGTAAGCAGTCCATTACCCAAATCAAACCCGGCGGCAAAGCCCGCACCTTTCAACAGCAGGCTGTTTCCGTTTTGAACAGCGGTAACGGCAGCCGATGTTCCCTGGTAATTGTAGGGCGCCGGGGCTCCGCGGTATGCAAACTGTTCTGCGGCTATTTCATAATCCTTATCAAGAAAGGGTTCCTCGTTTTTTAACCGGTAAGAAACATTTAACAGATATTCCTTCCCTTCTTTTAATTTTAGTTTTATGGGCAGCGCCATCTGTGCCTTTGCCTGCGGATCAAGGTTGAGGCTTGCAAGCGTTCCTTTTGCGGCAACCGCTCCATCTTCAGTAATTTCCCAATTCAGCTTTACATTAGACAGGTCTTTAAAGAAGAAAGCGTTGGTTACTTCAATTTCATTATTGCCCTTGTAAGCGGTTTTTATATTCTGATGCACTTTTTTTATTTCAATGGCCATCGGCGTCAGGTGCCGGTAGGCGGTAACCACTCCTTTGACACAAAAATCATTATCACTGAAATTTTCATCCACGGGCCCGCTCAGCGGAAAATCGCCGCCATAAGCCAGGATGCGTTTCCCGTTTTTAACGGTATCAATACCCTGGTCGATCCACTCCCAGATATAACCGCCCTGTGTGCCGGGGGTTGATTCGATGGCATCCCAATATTCCTTAAAATTTCCCAGGCTATTGCCCATGATATGCGCATACTCGCTCATGATATAGGGCCGCCCGTCTTTGGAGTTCTTTTGCCAGGCCACATAGGATGGCGATGGATACTGCGGGCAAATAACATCTGTATTATAGTCATATTCTGCGCGCTCGTATTGTACGGGCCGGCTGTCTTTTTTCTTCAGCCAATCGTACCCCTCATACATATTGATGCCATTGCCCGCCTCATTGCCCAGCGACCAGGTAATGATGGCAGGATGATTTTTATCCCGCTCATACATACGCTGAATCCGCGCCAGGTGCGGCATGCGCCACTGTTTATCATTGGCAAATGTATATTCCAGATCGTAATACCGCCCGTGCGATTCGATATTTGCTTCGTCAATCACATACAATCCATAGGTATCGCAAAGCTCCAGCCAGTAAGGGTCCGGGGGATAATGCGACTGCCGCACGGCATTTATGTTCAGCTTTTTCATCATCTCCATATCCTTCTCCATATCGGTATGGGTAAGGGTATGGCCGGTGCGGGCATTATGCTCATGCCGGTTTACGCCTTTAAAAAATACCCGTTTTCCATTAACGAGAAAATCACGGCCCTTTATTTCAATACTCCGGAACCCAACGCGCACGGGCACCACTTCCAGCGTTTCGCCCGCCTTGTTTTTAAGGGTAATAAAGAGGGTGTACAGATTGGGCGTTTCCGCAGTCCACGTTTTTACACCCGGGATGGTTTTTGTAAACGACAGTTCTGTTTTATAACGTCCTAATACTTTAAAGGCCGGCAGCGCTTCCTTAAAAACAGCGGCACCATTATTATCTACCAGCTCCAGTTCTACCGTAGCGGTGTCTCCTTTTGAGTGCAGCGTTTTTGTATCCGTTTTGTAACTGTTGACCTCTCCCCAAAAGGTAAAAGCCCCGTCTTTATAGTTATTTTCCAGGGTGGACCCGATCTTAAAATCCCTTACATCCAGCAGCGGGGTGGCATATAAATAAACCTCCCGTTCAATTCCGGATATCCGCCACATATCCTGGCACTCAAGATAGCTACCATCGCTCCAGCGGTATACCTGCAGGGCTACCAGGTTTTCTCCCGGTTGTACATATTTCGTAATATCAAATTCGGCAGACAATTTACTGTCTTCACTGTAGCCTACTTTTTGTCCGTTTACCCAAATAAAGAATGCGGACTTTACCGCTCCCAGGTGAATAAATACCTGGCGACCGTCCCAGTCCGCCGGGATGATCACTTTTTTACGATACGATCCCACAGGGTTATTATCATCCGGGATATCAAACGGCGGGTTCAGCCGGCTGCCGGTCTTTGCTCTTCCGGTAAATTCATAGGGGTGATTCACATAGATCGGGAGTCCATAACCGTTTACCTCCCAATTGGCGGGCACCGGAAAGTTGACCCACTTGCTATCATCAAAGTCCTTGCTGTAAAAGTCCTTCGGGCGCTTATTGGGGTCCTGCACCCAGTTAAAACGCCAGTTGCCATTCAGCGAAATAAAATATTTTGATGCTTCTTTTGCCTTTTTTTCCGCCAGTGCTTTCGTTTCAAAAGCAAACGCATCGGCGCGCATGGGCATCCGGTTTACCGAAACCACTTCCGGCGTTTGTAATTCAGAAGGGAGGGTTTGTCCACCAACAGTTCCGGCAAACAGCAGGCAAGCCACTAACGATCGTATCTGATTCTTCATAATAATAAACAAGTAATGGTATCTACAAAGGCGCTAATTTAGATAAAGCGGGGAAAAATATGGCAATTTATACATAAGCGGTAGCGGTGCAACCGGTAGCATTGCCGCCGGAAAAAACCGGTCAAACGCTTTACAGACGGGAATTACAGACCAACAGACACAAAAAAACTCCATTGGTGCAATCGATTGTACTGTTTAAAAAAATAATATCCGAAGATCCGGGTTTCTTCACCGGCGTTTGTGTTTAACCGCAATGGACGCAAGGAACCCGCAAGGTTCACAAAGAGATCTAACCGGATTCCGCCATCGCGGATCCTTTGCGCACCTCGCGGTTACCTCCTGCACCTAATATCCGAAGATCCGGGTTTCTTCACCGGCGTTTGTGTTTAACCGCAATGGACGCAAGGAACCCGCAAGGTTCACAAAGAGATCTGACCGGATTCCGCCATTGCGGTCATCGCGGATCTTTTGCGCACCTTGCGGTTACCTCCCGCACCTGTTGTTCAAAATAATTTCGTTGCTATTTCTTTTCCGGCTGTAAAATGGCAGTTACCACATTTCCGCTTGAAAAGATCTTTTGAGCAGCCGCTTTCACGCTTTCGGGGGTCAAGGCGTTAATATATTTATCTGAGTTCAGGAAACGGTCCGGGTCTTTTTTCTCCAGCCTTGTGGAAAGGATATATTCCAGCCAGGTGCCGTTTTGCTCCATGGCTACCTTATTTTGTTCGATCCATTGCTGCTTTACTTTATCCAGGTTTTCTTTTGACGGACCTGCGGTTTCAATATTTTTGATCTCAGCCTGCATGGCTTTTAAGAGCGTATCTACTTTTGACGGGCCGGTTGGCAGCTGGGTAAAGAAGCTATAATGCGCATAAGGGAGCCTGTCAACGCTTACTGAAGTGCCGCCGCCATAAATACCCTGTATCTTTTCACGCAGTTCCTCAACTACACGAATGTTCAGCACTTCGCTCACGGCACGCATATTCAGCACCAGGTCTGGGCTGTACACCAGGTTGCCGGTTGCCAGGGAAAGGATCAGGCTTTTTTCGGCCTCGCCTTTATATACCGTAAGATCCACCCTGCCCTTTACGGGGCGCAGCCCATTATCTTTAAAAACAAATTTTTTCTTTGTTGCCGGTAGTCCGCCAATATAGGTTTCCACCAGTGGCTTCAGGATTTTTTCATCGATGCTGCCCACAAAAACAAACTGCATCCCATTGGCATCGCCAAAATGCTCTTTGTAGATCTGGACGGCCCGGTTCATATTGATCTGATCAAAGTACTCCGGACGGGGAACCGCTACCGGCGCCAGGGGGTTGTTCTGGTAAAGGGTTTTAAACAGGGTATCTACAAAAACGGTTTCGGGGTTCGACAGGATATAGGCGACACTGGCCTTATTTTTTTGCACAAAAGAACGGAACAATGCTGTATCTATTCTTGGAGCCGTTGCTCTAAGATATAGTATCTGTAGCATGGTTTCCAGATCTTTCACGCTCGAACTACCCGCCAATCCGTCCGTTGTTTCACCTATTGAAGCGCTCACTGAAGCGGTTTTCCCTGCTAATGCCTTTTGCAGATCGGTGGGTGAAAAGCTGCCATAGCCCATTGCACCGGTCACACTTAGTGCATACCATGCACTATACTTATCCGCTGCGCTATATCCATTGATGCCCCCGTAACGGCGCGCTCCCATCCGGATTTCATCGTCCTTAAAGTCCGTTTTCTTAAATGTTACCGTGGTTCCATTGCTCAGTTCCCAGGTGCGGGTACCCAGTTTGCTGTCCATCATTTCCTTCAGGATCCTGCCGGGTTTGGGCCGGGCGGCAAGCAGCTCGGTTGCAATCGCTTTTTCTTCATTGGCCCTGATATCCGTTCTTGCCATTACGGCGCCGGCGGCATTTACCAGGTCTTGCGCAGCCGGCAGTGCGGCCGCGGCCGGACCGGTAAGGGTTACAAAATAATTGGATTGCTTTTGGAGCGATTGTGCAAACGCATTAAGTTCTTTGAGTGTGATTTGCGGCAACAGTTCTTTTACATACTCCCGTTCCGTTGCAATGCCGGGCGTGGGCTCATTGGTTAAAAAATTACGCACATATTCATTCACAAAGCTGGAGGATTCCGTTTTTTCCCGTTCATTGTAAGCCTTGTCCATTCCGGCTTCCATCGTCTTTTTTACCCGGTCCAGCTCTGCCTGGGTAAAGCCAAAACGCCGGGCCTTTTCAATTTCCTCCACCACGGTTTCAAGGCCTTTTTTTGCCTCCGCTGCCGTGGCTACTCCCGCTCCTGCGTTGAACTGGTCGTAGTTGCGGGCATAACTTCCAAAATAGGTATACCCATACAGGAAGGGCGGATTGGGCTGCTGCGTCAGATCGCGCAGGCGCTGATTTAAGATACTTGAAAAAATATTCTTAACCAGGTCCGCCTCATATTCACCCACGGTTTGCGCTTCCTTTGAAGGAAATGCGCTGTAGGCAATGGCCACCGAATAATTTGTGGCCTCTTTGTCGGTTACCACCATGCCGTCATTACGGGTATACGGTTTTACATCAAAATAAGTGCGTACACGGGGATTATCGGGGTTTACCAGGCCACCAAAATGTTTTTGTACCAGGGCTTCGGCCGTTGCAGGATCCACATCGCCTACTACAATGGCGGCCATCAGACCGGGCCGGTACCAGTCCTTATAAAATTTACGGATCAGTGCGGGATCATAGGTCCGGATGATCGAATCCACACCAATTGGCAGGCGCTCGGCATAGCGGCTCCCTGCAAAAAGTTTGGGATAGATCTGGCGAAACATACGGTCATCGGCGCCTTTTCCCAGGCGGCTTTCCTCAAGGATCACATTCCGCTCCTCATTAATATCTTCGGTATTATAGGTTACATTATGCGCCCAGTCCTCCAGTATCTGGAAACCTTTCTCCAGGTTGCCGGGCTTATCGGTGGGGATGGGCAGCATATACACCGTTTCATCAAAAGAGGTGTAAGCATTCAGATCGTTGCCAAATCCCACACCGATACTTTGCAAAAAGCTGACGATGTCATTCTTTTTAAAATTTTTAGTGCCGTTAAACGCCATGTGCTCCGCCATGTGGGCCAGCCCCTGCTGATTATCTTCCTCCAGGATAGATCCTGCATTCAGCACCAGCCGCAGTTCCACTTTGTTTTCGGGCTTCTTATTCTGGCGGATATAATACGTAAAGCCATTGGATAGCCGGCCTATCTTTACTTTGGGGTCCAGCGGGATGGAATCAGTTAGCTTTACCTGGGCAGTTGTAATAAGGTTGGTTAACAAAAACAGCAGCAAGCTCAGTGCTGTTGTAAGGGTCCTTCTTTTCTTCATATAGTAGTTGTCTTTTAAAAAATGAACATTAGTTAGCAAAAATAAGCGTTCCGGTAATATGATGCTCATCTGGTAATAAGCTCCGGTTTATTTACCGGGCATCGGTACCTTTTACCACAATGACGATTTCTCCTTTCACCGTTTTTTGAGAAAAATAGCCTGCCACTTCCGTAAGCGTTCCGCGTTGGGTTTCTTCGTATAATTTGGTCAGCTCCCGGCTTACGCTGCATTCCCGGTCCGCGCCAAAATAGCCCGCAAGGTCATTGAGCGTTTTCACCAGGCGCAGGGGCGATTCATAAAAGATCATGGTACGATCCTCGGTTTTCAACCGTTCCAACAGGCTATGCCTTCCCTTTTTTAAGGGCAGAAATCCTTCAAAACAAAAACGATTGGCAGGTAATCCGCTGTTAACCAGCGCAGGCACAAAGGCGGTAGCTCCGGGTAAGGATTCTACTTTTACCCCGGCTTGCACACAGGCCCGCACCAGCAAAAAAGCGGGGTCCGATATCCCGGGAGTGCCGGCATCCGTTACCAGGGCCATTTTTTTGCCTGCCAGCAACTGGTCTACCAGGTGCTCCACAATTTTATGCTCATTGTGCTGGTGATAGGGTGTTAGCGGCTTGTTGACCTGGTAGTGCTGTAACAAATGCATGCTATTGCGGGTATCCTCGGCCAGGATCACGTCCACCTCTTTCAGCACTTCCAATGCCCGGAAGGTAATATCTTTTAAATTGCCAATAGGCGTGGGAACAAGGTAGAGCATCAAAAAATGTAAAATGCAAAATATTAAATAAGCAATGTAAAACGGACTGATGCCGGATACTCGATTCTCGATTCTGGATACTCGATTCTCGATTCTCGATACTTGATTCTCGATTCTGGATACTCGATTCTCGATTCTCGATACTTGATTCTCGATACTTGATTCTCGATACTGAATGCCCCCGGTCAGGGACGCTACAATACCGTTACTTCAAAATATTCCATTACCGCGTTTGCCAGTAATTTTTTGGCGGCTTCCTCTCCGATGGCTTGTGCTGCTTCCTTTGTAGCGGCCTCTACCTGCAGGGTAATGTTTTTGCCTACCCTCACATCGCTCACCGATCCGAGGCCCAGGTTTTCCAGTCCTCCCATAACCGCCTTACCCTGCGGATCCAACAATTCTTTCAATGGCATAATTACTACCTGTACTGTATAGCTCATATTCTTTCTTTATTCGGCTTAAAAATCAAAGATACAATAACATAGGCTACAAATACCAGGGGAACGGCCAGCCACTTAAAAAAGATTGCCGCCAATACCGCAATCAGTACCATCAATAGCTTATCCATATTGGCTTTCAGCGTATAAGCTTTAAACTTGAGGCTGATAATGGGCAGGTTGCTTACCATCAGGCCGCTGATAACGAGGATGGTGGCATACAGCACCGCCGGGTTAAAAACAAGATCGTTTATGGCCGGTGTGCCAGAATAGGCAATGGCCGGAAAAGAGGCGATGGTAAGACCTGCTGCCGGTGTTGGAATACCTTTGAAATAATAGCGTTGTTCTTTATCCAGGTTGAACTTTGCCAGCCGCCAAACTGCTGCGCAGGGAACAATAAAGGCCGGCAGCAACCACCATTGGCTCATCCCCGCCTGCGCTGCCAGGCCGGTTTCGAGCATCCGGTAAAGGATCATTCCCGGGGCTACACCAAAACTTACAGCATCCGCAAGGGAATCCAGCTGCTCGCCCATGGCCGAAGTGGCTTTAAAAAGCCGGGCCACAAATCCATCCAGGAAATCGACAATAGCAGCGAGCAACAGGAAAAAGCTGCCCAGGATCATACCGGTAGTGGGCCCTTTATCGCCAATGACAAAAAAAAGCGGCTCCGGCTGCAGGATGGCTTTTATGGCCAGGCAGCCAAACACCAGGTTGAGCAGTGTAAATAAATTGGGAATTTGTTTCATCTGTTTATTTTCAAAATTATCCTGTTAACCGGGCGGCCAGCTGGTCGTTTATTTTTTTATACAAATGATAGGGCTTGTATACCCTCCAGTTATTGATCTCCATCAGTTCGATGAACTGGTTGAGTTTGGCTTGTTTAAAATCGTATTGCGTTTGCGAAGGCATGTTCAGGCAAACGATCCATCCGTCTGCATCACTCAGCTCTTCGTGCAGCTCTTCATAATAATCCCGGTCGCCGCTATGAAAATTCAGTACATTCTCGGCAACCAGGATAAACTTATAAATACCTTCGCTCATAAATACTTCCAGCACATCCCGTTTAAGGGTCATAATGTCGTTTTCCACGGCATCATTCCATTCACCGATCAGCTCTATAACCGCATATCCTTCTTCATAATCCGCCATCAGTACTTTCAGGTACAGGGTGCGACTTCCGAAGAAATCCCACTGCGGATGAATGTAATAATTGTATACCGCGTCCTTATATTCAAACTGGGAATGCTCTACCCCGTAAAAAGGCGACCGTTCGTCTTCTTCACTCAGGTAAATATGCTGCCAGTTGTAGTAGGGTTCTATATCATGCACCCTGCGAAATTACTGTTTTTTAAAAATTTGAATCTGCTGAATTATTATTTTAACTTTATAGGGGAACTGCTGCAAAGGGGCCTGTTGCAAACCAACGGCATACCTGCTTCTTTTATAATGCTCCGATCCGTGAAGATGGGCCAAACAATCCGTTAAAACCTTCGTTATGAAACTAAGCCTTGCCTGCATCCTGGTCTGCTGTTTGTTCTTCGGCTGCAAACAAAAGCAAGCGCCGCCAACGCCTGCACAGATCCGCTTACCGGAACTGAAAAGAGGTGCGCTCGTATCCTGCGGCCCGCCCGATATGCAACTGGGTGTGGCCACATTTGAAACCAGCTGCCCCCCGATAAAAGATGATTTTAACCTCGGTATTAAATTGCTGCATTCGTTTGAATACGATGAAGCAGAGAAAGTATTTGCCGGTATTATTGATAAGGAGCCGGGGTGCGCCATGGGCTATTGGGGCATTGCCATGTCGAACTTTCACCCGTTATGGGCGCCGCCTACTCCTGACGACTTAAAAAAGGGCGCCAGGGCCATCGCTTTTGCGCGGTCGCTTACGGCTTCCGGCAGGGAAAAAGCTTATATCGCAGCCATCGGCGCTTATTATGATCAATGGGAAACAAGCGATCACCGTACCCGCGCACAACGCTTTGAAACAGCGATGAAAGCGCTTGCAGGCCGTTATCCCCGGGACCGGGAAGCAACGATCTTTTACGCGCTTGCGCTCAATGCAGCAGCCGACCCGGCCGACAAATCGTTTCGCCGGCAACTAAAGGCCGGCCAGCTCCTGGAGGCCCTTTACCCCGGGCAACCGGAGCACCCGGGTATTGTGCATTACCTGATCCATACTTACGACTATCCACAGCTGGCGCAACGGGGACTTGCCGCCGCCCGGAAATATGCATCGATCGCTCCTTCATCGGCCCATGCGCTTCACATGCCTTCGCATATCTTTACCCGGTTGGGTTTATGGGATGAAATGATCCGGGCAAATCTTGCATCGGTAGCCTCTGCTGTTTGCTATGCCGATGCCGTCGGTTTAAAAGGACATTGGGATGAGGAACTACACGGGCTGGACTATCTTATTTATGGATACCTGCAGAAAGGACAGAATGATTCGGCTGCAAAGCAACTCGGGTATGTAAGACAGATCACAAAGGTTGAACCATCAAATTTTAAGGTAGCTTATGCATTTGCGGCCATGCCGGCCCGTTATGTGCTTGAGAACCGGCAATGGGAAGCTGCCACCACCTTGCAGCCTGCGTCCGGCAGCATTGCCTGGGACCGCTACCCCTGGCAGATGGCCATCATTCATTTTGCCCGGGCACTGGGTGCCGTACATACCGGGCAGGTGGGGAAGGCACGGAAAGCGTTAGACACACTGCAGCGGCTGCAGGCGCAGCTTATCAAACAAAGCGACTCCTACGCGGCCAACCAGGTAGCCATCCAGGCAAAAGCAGCCGAGGCCTGGATCCTGTTTAAAGAAGGGAACAACCAGGCAGCACTGGCATTGATGCAGCTTGCCGCCGATATGGAGGATAAAACCGGGAAACACCCGGTAACACCCGGAGAAGTGCTGCCGGCCCGCGAATTACTGGGCGATCTGCTCCTGGAAATGAACCAGCCGGAAGCTGCGCTGGCGGTTTACGAAGCCGACCTGCTGACGCATCCCAACCGGTTTAACGGGGTTTACGGCGCCGGGCAGGCAGCCATAAAATCGGGGAAGCCAGAAAAAGCACATACTTATTTTCAACAATTACTGACGATCACCGATAACGGCCGGTCTGCCCGGCCGGAAATTGCCCGCGTTAAAATGTACCTGCAGCCCTCTTAAAAAAAACCCATAACAGCAAACAGGTAGCAGATGATTACCCATTCACCAGGTATTCTTTAAAGACCGTGTAATCCGGCGCCATCGCCACCGCCTGTTTGGGCTGAAGCATCAGCTCGCGTAACGAACCCGGAATTTCAATATCCACGCCGGTAGCCCGTTTTACTGCTTCCGGAAATTTTACGGGATGCGCGGTTTCGAGGAATAAACCTTTTGCATCCGGATGGGTTTGCTGGTAATCTTCCAGGGCCTTATAAGCTACGGCGCCATGCGGATCCAGCGTATAGCCCGTTTTGCGGTATACCTTTTGTATGGTGGCGATCGTATCTGCATCGGAAATGCTTACTGCAGACAGCTGATCCTTCAGCTTCGGGAACTGTTGATCAAACAATTCCATAATGCGTACAAAATTACTGGGGTCACCCACATCCATGGCGTTGGACAGGGTGGCCACCGCCTTTTGGGGCTGCCAGTTTCCGGTTTGCAAAAACGAAGGCACCACATCATTGGCATTGCAAGCCGCAATAAAATGGCCCAGGGGCAACCCGGTTGCTTTGGCCAGTAAGCCGGCGCAGATATTTCCAAAATTACCGCTGGGCACCACTACCACCGGCGCCCCGGTTTTTTCTTTCCATTGTTTATACGCAAAGAAATAATAAAACTGTTGGGGCAGCCAGCGCGCTACGTTAATGGAATTAGCAGAAGTAAGAAAACGTTTTGCGTGAATATCGGCATCGGTAAACGCCTGCTTCACCATTCGCTGACAGTCATCGAAACTGCCATCAACCTCAAGCGCTGCAATATTTTTGCCCATTGCGGTCAGCTGTTGTTCCTGCACCGGACTCACCCGTCCTTTGGGATAAAGGATTACCACGTTAACGCCTTCTACTCCATAAAAACCGCTGGCCACCGCCCCGCCTGTATCGCCGGAGGTAGCCACCAGCACCGTTACTTCTTTTTGTTCATCTCCTAAAAAATAACCCAGGCAACGGCTCATAAACCGGGCGCCTACATCTTTAAACGCCAGTGTGGGGCCGTGGAATAACTCCAGTGATGCAATGTTATCCGTAACGGTTTGTAAGGGAAAAGGAAAATTCACCGTTTGCGATACAATGTCAAAGAGCACCGCCTCCGGAATGGCCGCTCCCACATAGGGCCTGATGATGCGAAACGCTATCTCCGCTTCCGGAAGGGATTCAATATTGCGGATCAGATCCGCCTCAACACGCGGCAGGAATTCCGGGAAATACAGACCCTTGTCCGGTGCCTGGCCCTTTATGGCCGCTTCTTTAAAAGTTACTTTAGGCGAGGCCCCGTTTAAACTATAATAATTCATGAGCTCAAATATTTTGTTCCAGGTTTAACGTTTCACGTTTAAGGTTAAATTGCGGTTTCATACTCATTGTTCCCATTCACTATTCAATGCCGTTTACTTAATGATTTTTATGGTTGCCACTGAGTCACTGATTCGTTGGTTATAACTTTTACGGAAGCCACTGATAGCGCCTGCGGCACTGTCTCGGAAATATTTTTGGCTACTATTAAATACCCCCGGATCTGTGCCTCAATGGCTTTAAGGATACGGCATTGATTGACCATTGCCTATTGACTATTGCCTATTGACTATTCACTACCTCCACCCCCCGGTTATTAATCGTGGTTACGTATACATAATGATCGATGCCAATCCGGGTGTAGATGGTTTTCATAATTTCCGCAACACCCCGGGCGATGGCTTCGGTTTCGCTGAGCATAAAGATGGACGGGCCCGAACCGGAGATACCACCGCCCAGCGCACCGGCTTCCCGGCATTGCTGTTTCACTTCATCAAACCCGGGGATCAGGATACTCCGGACGGGCTCAATGATTACATCCTCCAGCGAACGGCTGATAAGTGCTTTATCATTCCGCATAAAACCGGCTACCAGCCCGGCGATATTCCCCCATTGCCGGATTGCATCCTTCAACAGTACCTTTTGTTTCAGGATCTGCCGCGCATCGGCCGTACGCACTTCTATTTGCGGATGCACCACGGTCACAAACAGGTCGGGAGTTGCCAGCGGCACAATGTCTATAGGATGGATCGACCGGATCAGCGTAATGCCGCCTAAAATACAGGGGGTGATATTGTCGGCATGTTTTACCCCGCTGGCCAGTTTTTCGCCAATCATCGCCAGCTGTACCAGCTCATCGGTAGAAAAACAGTTGTCCAGCAGCAAATTGGCGCCAACGGCGGCCCCTGCGGCACTGGCTGCGCTGGAGCCCAATCCTGAACCGGGCTTGATCCGCTTCTCAATCGTTACTTCAAAACCGACCTTTCCGCCGGCCTTCTCTATGGCCGCCAGCAGCACTACACCTGCTACATTCTGCGCGGGATCTGTGGGCAAACCAAACTGATCTTTATTGTGGATAATCACCCGCGGTTCATCAAGCAGGCGAAACTCCATAATATCATACGGATCGTTCAGCGCCAACCCTAAAATATCGAACCCGCAAACCAGATTGGCAACAGTTCCGGGGGATTTTATTTTTATTTGCTTCATTGTGAGATGTTGTTGGTGAGATGGTTTGGGTGAGATGGTTTGGGTGAGATGCTTTTAGTGAAATGTTTTTAGTGAAATGTTTCTGGTGAGATGTTGTTAGTGGGAAGTTTTTAGTGAGAAGTTTTTAGTGAGATGTGGATGGTGAGAAGTGGATGGCTTGTTACCGGGGCAATCCGTCTGCCGGCAATTCCAATGGTATCTGTTTCCTACTCATTTACCGCTCGCATAATATCTGCAAATACACCGCTGGCGGTTACATCTGCGCCGGCGCCGGCGCCTTTTACCACCAGGGGATGCTCCGGATAGCGGGCGGTATAAAACAACACCACATTGTCTTTACCATACAAATGATAGAGATCATTGCCCGGTTTGATATGCTGCAATCCTACCGAGGCTTTGCCTTCATCAAAAGTGGCTACAAATTTCAGCTTGCTATTGGCTGCCATGGCCGCATCCAGCAGCCCTTTAAAATGTGCTTCTTCCTTTTCCAGGGCTTTGTAAAAGGCATCAACCGATCCTTCCATACAGGACGATGGCAAAAACGAATGGTTTTCAATATCGTCCATCTCCATTTCAAAACCGGATTCTCTTGCCAGGATGAGTATTTTGCGCATTACATCCACCCCGCTCAGGTCCAGACGTGGATCCGGCTCTGTGTAGCCTTCATCCTGCGCCTGTTTTACCACTTCGGCAAAGGGGCGCGTTCCGTCATAATGATTGAAAACAAAATTCAGCGTGCCGCTCAGTACCGCTTCGATGCGCCGGATTTCATCACCGCTACGGCGCAGGTCGTTTAGCGTGGCAATTACCGGAAGCGCAGCGCCCACATTGGTTTCAAACAGGAATTTAGCATTAAACACATGTGCCAGCTCCTTTAATTTTTTATACTCCGCAAACGGTGATGCGGCCGCAATTTTGTTACAGGCCACCACCGAAATACTTTTCTGCAACATCCGTTCATATACTTTTGCCACTTCTTTGTTGGCGGTGATATCCACAAAGATGGAATTCCGCATATTCCGTTTGATGATCTCATTGGCGAACTCCGCTATCGAAGCCGGCTCTCCCCCCGCCAGGGATTCTTTCCAGCCGCTCAAAGAAACGCCTCTTTCTTTAAAGATCATTTTGCGGCTGTTGCTGATGCCGACCACGCTCACATTTAATTTAAGATGCTGTACCAGGAAGGCGTGCTGCTGTTTCAGCTGCTCCATCAGTTTGGTGCCTACGTTGCCCAACCCGACAATGAAGAGATTCAATTGCTTCTGAATCGTTTCAAAAAACTCTTCGTGCAGTACATTGATGGCTTTGCGGACATCATCGGTTGCGATTACGGTGCTGATATTTTTCTCCGATGATCCCTGTGCAATCGCACGGATATTGATGCCATTGCGCCCCAGCGCTCCAAACATCCGCCCGCTAACGCCCGGGAGGCTCTTCATGTTTTCGCCCACCAGCGCCACAATAGAAAGATGTGTTTCCGCCCTCAGCGGCTCTACCTTCCGGAGCGCAATTTCGTCCGCAAAAGTTTTATCAACCACTTTTTTGGCCGCCTGTAAATATTTTTGCTCAATGGCTACACAAATGGAATGTTCCGAAGAACTTTGAGTAATCAGCACCACATTGATCCGCTCCCTGCTCAGCGCTTCAAACAGCCGTTTTGAAAAACCGGGAATTCCAATCATCCCCGTTCCTTCAAGGCTCAGCAGTGCAATATTGTTTACGCTGGAGATACCGCTTACAATATGTTCCCGAACTATTTTGCCGCCTTTGGCCTTTCCTCCAACAATGGTTCCCGGCATCTCCGGGGCAAAAGTGTTCTTTATATATAATGGAATGTTTTTGCTCATTACGGGCTGAATGGTGGGCGGATACAATACTTTGGCGCCAAAGTGCGAAAGTTCCATTGCCTCACTATAAGAGATATGATCGATCACTTTTGCATTGGCCGCCAGCCGCGGATCTGCCGTCATCATGCCGTTTACATCCTTCCACACCTGCAACGATTCTGCATCAACCGCCGCAGCAATCAATGCCGCCGTATAGTCGGACCCGCCGCGCCCCAGCGTGGTGGTTACCCCCTGCTCATCGGAGGCAATAAAGCCCGGGATCACAAATACATTGCTCTTATTCTCTTTAAAATATTTACGGATCTCTTTTTCGGTTGCATCAAGCAGCACTTCTGCATGCGTATATTCACTGTTGGTAAAAATAAACTGCCGGGCATCTTTCCAAAGCACCAGCAAACCGGCATGTTTAAACGCTTCCGTAATGATCTGTGAGGATAACCATTCGCCATAAGCCGCCAGCCGATCCTGGTTCCTGGGCGTCAGCTCCCGCAACAAAAAGATGCCGTTACAGATCTCTTCAATTTCATTGATCGTCTTTTTTACCAGGCTCAGCAACGAACTTTGCGAGGCAATGGGGATCAGCTCCTTAATGGTTTCAAAATGGCGTTGCTCGATTGTGGTAATCTTTGCGCGGTACTCTTCATTGCCATCGGCGGCTTCCCTGCCGGATGTCAGCAACAGATCGGTAATACCCCCCAGGGCAGATACCACAACCGCAATAGAATTTTTCTTTGCAGCATGATCCACAATGGCTGCAACTTTTTTTATACTTTCAGCATTGGCTACAGATGAGCCTCCAAACTTAAAGACCTGCATGAACTCAATTTAATAATAAGATAAAAATGGAATGAACCCCGAAAAAAAACGGCAGAATGCCCAATGGATGATATAGCAGCTTACAACCCTCAAGGGGTTGTGGTAATGGTGGTAGTCGTTTCGTTACCGAAAGCTAAAGAAGGTTTGATATTTTGAAAAATGTACTGCATTATCTTAGATACCCGCACAAGATAAGGCAGAATAATTAAAATATTGCAAATAGCTGTTTTTTTTATAAAAAAACTCCATTTTGATACCCTGAAGGATAAAGTCCGTTAAAAAGCCGTTTCTGCTATAATTTATTGTAAAATATATGCCCGGTTTCGTCCCCCGTCAACCGCACCGGGTGCAGGTTTTCACCCCGTGGGGCGCCATCAAAGGCAAAGTCCGTTGCCCCGGTTCAATAAACCTCCTTTAAAGATAAGATGCTCTATTTCCCTACCGGCTGCAACGAAATGAGCACAGAGAACGTCTTACCGGTCAAAGGGTTGAAGGATCGGCAACGCCCTTGAGAAAACATAATGAATCCTTAAAATGGCCGGTTTTTACAGGCTGCACTATTGCAGAGAACCGCTTTTTTTGAACTTAGGCATTTGTTTTGTTGTTGTAGGGCGGAGCGCGGATCCTGTTTTGCAGACCCGTTATTTTTTAATAGAATCCATTTTTATGAATCGACTATTTCTTTTACCCGTTGGGTGCCTGTTGGCTGCATTATTTTTATCCGGTTGCGTTAGCAGTAAAAAATTCACATCCCTGCAAACCGATTATCAAAACCTGAACCAGCGTTACCAGGCCAGCCAGGTTGATCTGGCTCAAAGCCAGGCAAGGGTTAAAAGTCTTGAGGAACAACTGGAACAGGAGCGGGCAAATAATGCCTCGCTGAAAAAGGCCCTGGCGGCCCTTCAGTCCTCCCTGGATAACAGTATCAATCAAAATACACAGGGTAACGTTAATATCTCAAAACTGGTGGATGAGATCAACGCTTCCAATAAATATATACAGCACCTGGTGAACGCTAAAAACAAAAGCGACTCGCTGCTGATCGTATTAACCAATAACCTGACCCGTTCCCTGAGCCGTGATGAACTCCAGGATGTGGACGT
Organism: Niabella hirudinis; assembly: GCF_051201075.1. NCBI lineage: Bacteria > Pseudomonadati > Bacteroidota > Chitinophagia > Chitinophagales > Chitinophagaceae > Niabella > Niabella hirudinis. The sequence continues at coordinate 6,308 of NZ_JBPEHJ010000012.1, read as the reverse complement.
GAAAGTATTAAAAGGAGTGGTATATATTTCATTAGCAGATAACATGCTTTATAAATCCGGAAGCTATGAAATTTCAGACCGTGCCGGGGATATCCTCAGTAAGATTGCCAAGATCATACAGGACTATAAAGACTACGAGGTGCTGGTGGAAGGGAACACCGACAATGTGCCCATCAACCGCCCCAATATCCGCAACAACTGGGATCTGAGCTCACTGCGGGCCGCATCGGTTGTAATGGCTCTGCAAACGCAATACGGCATTGATCCCAAACGGCTTACTGCTGGTGGCCGTGGAGAATATAACCCCGTTGCAGACAATAATACCGAGGAAGGCAAGACCCGCAACCGCAGAACACAGATCATTATTACTCCAAAACTGGATCAGTTTATGGAGCTGATCGACAAAGCTCCGGAAAAAAGTAAGGACACCACTCAAGCCGTTGCACCAGGAACATAATAAGCTGACATAGATGCGTTAATAAAAATGGTTGTCCTGTTTTGGGGCAACCGTTTTTATTAATTTGAAAACGCGGGAATTTGAAAATAGCCTTCGGCTGTGAGATTTGAAACGTTACATAGGGCTTGCTGTTTAACGCTGCAAGCAAAATAGGGTTCATTACTCAAAAGCGTTGCACTCAACTTCTTTGTACTCCTATGCTTGAGATCGATACGGTCTTCTTTATTTCGGTCGGTTGCTCCACTTTTCATTCCCGATTGATCGCATACGCGTCAAGTTAGCATGCAAACTATACCCGCCGCATAGCGGCAGATGAATATTGTAAGAGCGGGTTTCAACCCGTCTCGCCATCCAGACGAAGAGTTGAGAGCCGTCAGCTCGAAACATCTGCCGTACCTATGGCACTCACATCTGCCTTTTCGCTGCTAACATCGCGCTAAAGCACGATGTTCTCCAAAATCTATCCGGGGCTATGCCCCTCAAAGCCTTTAATAGCGCAGATTTGCCGGCATGCTTACATCCCCTTAACCTGACGCCAATGCGATTGATCGGGAGAAAAGTGGAAGAAAAAAGCCGGGACATCCCGACTTAAACAGCAGACCCTACTTAGAGTATAAGAACGCATCCAACATTGAACGTTAAACCTGAAACCTTGAACCTAAAACGCTACACCAGCGGTGTTTTTCCCGTGCTTTGATAATATTCAAGTTTTGAAAGAAACATAGCGGCCATTTTATCGGCCCGCCATTTTGCTTCCTCTGCAACAGTGCCATGAAAATAAGTATCGATGGTTTCCTTCCACAATTTCAGCCAGGCATCAAAATGCTGCCGGCCAATCAATAGTTTGGCGTGCGGTGGAAAAGGACTGCCGAAATAGGTATGATTTCCCAGCAGCACCGTTTCCCAGAAGGTATACATTTTTTCAAGATGCCGGGGCCATTGATCGCGGATCACCGCATCAAAAACCGGCCCCACCAACTGGTTTTCGCGGACCCTTGTATAAAACTGATCTACCAGTAAGCGTATGTCGCCGATTGTCTTTATCTCTTTTTTTTGCATGGTTATTTTAGCTCATTGAAAGATAGCGTACCAGGTAATACAAGGTCCAGGCCGCAAAAGTAATAATCAGCACCCATATCCATAGCGGTATACTTTGTGGTGTTTCGCTTCCCTCAATGAGAAAGGAGCGCGAATCGCCCTTGCCATAGGCATGGATCATCACCGGCAGCACCCCGTCTACCACTTCGTGTTCTTTAATTCCTTCCACTGTTATGGCCGGTCCGTTGCGAACCACGAAGGGAATTTTCCGGACCCCTTCTTTCCCGGAGGGATCCCTGCTTACAATTTTCAGCATGTGCTCCCCGTCTGCCAGTTTATGCGTGTCCAGTTCAAAATTAACGGGCGCTTCCAGTTCCAACACCGGGCTGGGCGCCTCATCAATAAAAACACAAATGGTACTCTTATCCATAACAAAGCTACTTATTTAAAAATAGAACGTTTAATATGACTGGCAGAAGTTTCTCCTGGCCACAGGAGCCATTTTACAGAAAAGAACAGGGAAACCGCCACAATAGCCGCTACAATTGCCACAATCCACAGGTCCCAGCGGCTTTCCGGACCGGCGCCATGACTAATGCCCCGCAATAGTCCTGGTTGTCTCCGTTCACAAACCGTGCAAGCCATGGCGATACTCCCGGATCCGAAAAAACTACAAAACAATAATATACTGCGTCTCATTCTAACTGATATTTAAAATTTTCATGGTGTTTTTAGTTTTAACAGGTCAATGATCTTCTTTACTTCCTCCGGTGTTACTTTTTTCCCCTCATTGCCCCAGCTGGTCCGTTCATGATTAATGATAGCGGCCACTTCATTTTCTGTAAAATTCATGTTGGTGCCTACCGGGGGCATTACCCCGTATTCTGCACGCGCATCATACCCGTTCATAATAATGTCTACATACTTGTCCAGGTCGGCGCCGGTTACTACCGGGCTGCCCTTAAGCGGCGGGAAGGCACCGGGTAGCCCCTCCCCGTTTTCCTGGTGGCAGGTTTGACAATTGGCCGCATACAATGCCTTACCATCCGGTGCGGCCGCCGCTCCTTTGCCGGAGCTTTCTTTTTTCTCCTTTTTATACAAAAATTCCGGCGCCGTGGTTGTTTCCGGCAGGGGCGCCTGCTTAAGCGATTGCAGGTAGGCCAGCAGGTAAAGGGCATCCTTTGTAGCCACGATCTTCTCATCTCCGTTCCGGTAAGCCGCCGGCACATTAACAATCACATCCGATTTACCCGGATCTTTTTTCCTTTCAAACAACCAGGGGTAGGCCGGCATCACCGATTCCTTTACCACAATACGGGGATTAAACAGGTGCACGAGGTTCCAGTCTTTGCCCGGTTGCCGCACGCCTACATTGGTCAGATCCGGCCCGGTACGCTCCGTCCCCATTAAAGTGGCCGTATTGCGCCAAAAATCGGTACGTGTATTGGCGGCGTAATCTGCTGCCAGCCCGGGGCGCTCGCCCCATACCCGGTCCATATCAATATTGCGCACCTGCTGGGTATGGCAGGCTACACAGCCGTTGGAGATATAGATCCCTTTCCCGATGCGGGCCTCCCTGCTCAATGTGGGTGCGCCCGGAAGCGGCCGGTTATTTTTTTGATTGGAAATGGCTGGAATAATGGCCACCATAATGGTGAGCCCCACAAAAAAAAGGGCAGCGTTTGAAAACAGTATTTTGTGATTATCGAGCATGCTCATCTTTACTGGAATTAAATATTATCAAATCATGAAGTTGCCGCATCCTCCCGCAGCCGGTTGAGGGCTGCTTCCCGGATATCCGGAAGCTCATTGCCGGGTACATACATCCGGTACATATTATACGCAAACACCAGATGCGAGGCCCACATCAGACTTCCGCCAATGGCCCGCCATAGCCAGTACGGGGCCATACCTTTTACGGTTTCGATAAAGGGTACGCCATTCAGCCATGCAACACCCCTGAGCGTGCTCCCGTACATGAGCGGAATAATGTAGAACAAAAGACCAATCAGCGCCAGCCAGAAATGAATGCCAACGCTGATCTGTGGCGGCTCCTTCCCTGTAAGCCTTGGCACGATGGCATAGATTGCAGCCCACAGAAAAAAGCAGATGATCCCGTACATGGTCATATGCGAGTGCGCAACCGTAAAATCGGTAAAGTGCCAGATCAGGTTGGTGGTACGGAAGGCCTCCGCGGTTCCCTGCAGGGAGCCGGTGAAATAGAAGATGATCCCGACCAGGAAAAAAGGAAGTGTATAACTGGAGTTTACCTTGCTCCAGGACCCTTTGAAGGTCATCAAAAAATTGGTGGTGCCGGCAATTACCGGTATGGCCATACCCGCACTGCCAACAATGGCCACGGTTTGCAGCCACCAGGGAATAGCGCTAAAAACAAAATGGTGTGTACCAATTAATGTATAAAACAGGATCTGGGTCCAAAAGGCCAGTATCCCCAGGCTGTAGGAATAAATGGGCTGATTTAACTGCTGCGGCAGAAAATAGTAGACGATACCGAGGGTAAACAGCATGAACCACATACCCACTCCCTGGTGCATATAATACCCCTGTATAATTGTTTCGCCCAAACCATTTTGCCAGATGGGGATATAGGCTACCAGCACGATCGTAATGGCAAAAATAACCGAGGCTACAATATACCAGTTGGCAATATAAATTTCGCGGGTGGTACGGGTTGCAATCGTTTTGTAAAAGTTCCACAGGGTAAGTACCAGGCCCAGCGCAAATAATGCCATTACCGGCCAGATGTACTCCCTGTATTCCCCGCCGCCGTTATTGATACCGGCCATAAGAAACAGGGTGCCCAATATAACGGATGCATTGATGAGCCACAACACATACCAGCCGGTTTTTAAGCTGTACAGTTTTGTATTGCTGACCCGTGGCACCACATAATAACCCAGCCCCAGCATGGCCAGTGAGGCCCATCCCCAAAATACGGCGTTGGTATGCACCGGGCGCAGCCGGCCAAAGCTCAGCCAGCTGACATGATCGGCATCCGGGGCTATAAATTTGACGCCCAGGTACTCGCCTACGGTAGTACCAAACAGCAGCCAAAACACGGAGCAACCCAGGTACCACAATACCAGCCGCGAAAGCGCCGGGTCAATATCCGGGCGCTTTTGCGCCCGTTTTTTTGCGGCCACTATGGGCAGTCCCCCGGGCTCATTGACCTGGAGCAGCGCCTGTTCCGGAGCGCGCTTTTCCAGAACCTGCTCCAGCGTTTCGGCGGGCAGTTCTTTTAAATATGCCGCCAGCTGATCGGCATCCTTCAACCGCTGTTTATTCTTAAACTGCCGGAGCACCCGTTGCATTTTTATATAAAGCAGTACCAGCCCCAACAATACCGGCAGCGCCAGAAGCGTTATTGTTATGAGGATACCTGTTTCGCTAAGCAGGGATCCGCCAGCGGTAGTGTTTTGCGCCGAAAGACTTACAGGAGCCAGCATGGCCGCTGCCAGCAACACCAGCAAGCAGGATGCATTCGTTTTTTTCTTTTTTAACGTGATGATTTCAAGAAGCTGCTCCCGGGTAAAGCGCTGCAGCCAGTTCCGGGGGTTTGCGGCTGATGCGCCGGAGTCCCGGATCTTTCGCATTTTTTTTCGCATCAGCAATGCCATACCCAACAGCGCCAAAACCATCAGCAGCAATAGCACCACCCACACTGTTCTGTCGGAAAAGGAAAATGCATACGGCAGCCCGCTATCGCCCGAAGGCGCTGCCAGTACGAAAACCCCCAACCACCCCAAAACCGGTATCTGTTTCATCTGTTTAATTTTTATCGACTTTTATAGGCCATCCCGGTATTTCGGGAGGAATTCATAAGCGCCTGTATTAGATATAAATACCTTTTTATCTTTTATTAAGGCAAAAAAAATCACGTCCGCTTCAGGAAGGTTTCCTTCCGGTCGAGCTTCTCAGTAAACTCACCCAGCTTTGCATTTTCCAGCATTGTTTGTACTTCCTTACGCACTTTTTTGAACTTGAAATGAATGGGGCAGGGATTGGCTTCGGAGCACTGTTTTAACCCCAGGCCGCAGCCCAGGAATAACTGATCGCCATCCACGATCTTTACAATATCAGCCAGGGAACGGTTTAGGGAGGCTTTTTCCAGGTAAAACCCGCCCGTAGGCCCCTTCATGGATTCTACCAACCCTTTACGGCTCAGTTCCTGCAGGATTTTTGCAATAAAATGTTCAGGTGAATCGATGCCCTCTGCAATCTGTTTAATGCCCACACGCCCCCCGTTCCGGGTCTGCTGCGCAATGTAAATCAGCGCGCGTATTGCATATTCGCAGGTTTTTGAAAACATTTGTGGTGCAAAGCTATGCAATTTTAATAAAAGATAAAAATATCCTCTATTGTTTTTTACCCAATCTTCGGTCAGAGAGAACACCAATGCTATTAAAATTGATTCCGGTTCTTTATAAAATAAAAAACATGCTTACAACAATCATCATACTAATTTGAAGATTTGGAAATGTGGAAATGTGGAAATAAGAGCCGGGTATTGACGGAGTCTTCGGTTTTTTGTTTGAGGTTTGATGTTTGATGTTCAGTATTAACCGGGGTCTTTGTGGGTTTAAAGTTCCAGGCTCCAGGACAAGTTTCAAGTTTCAGGTTGGTTCCCGCGTTGGGGTCGGGAGTCGGGGCTTATAGCTGAAAGCTGTTCAAAGTTTCAGTTAAAGTTGGACCATTAACGGGGTATTCGTATATTAGTAAGTTTGTCAGAAATCAGAAATCAGAAATCAGAAATCAGAAATCAGAAATCAGAAATCAGAAATCAGAAATCAGA
>NZ_JBPEHJ010000011.1:0-125883 GCF_051201075.1 Niabella hirudinis | reverse complement strand
TTTAACCGCGATGAACGCAATGAATGCGCTAAGGTCGCAATGACAGCCATCCTGGTGAACCTTGCGTGGCCCTTGCGACCGTTGCGGTTAAAATTTAATCGTCCTGTTCAGCATAAACCCAATGTCGTTTTTTTATAGTTTTATTCGCTTCAATCGGTATATTTTTACTTCTGGGATGGATTATGCCAAATGCTTATTGAATCAATATACTTATGCGTATGAAAACGAAAAAACTGTTTTTAGCCCCAATCCTTTGTATAATATGCTTGTCGGTTACCCATAACGGCAAAATATTTGCGCAAACAGCCGCCGCGCATAATATGACCGGTGAGGCATACCAGGATAAATTTATTGAATTGGAAGGAAAAGGGTATCAAATTTCCCAGGTAAGTGGTTATACCATAAACGGAAAGGCTCGCTTTGCAGCCATTTGGGTAAAAAGCAACGGACCCAAACCCATTGCAAGACATAATCTTACAACACCCGAATTTAAAAAAGCTTTTGATGATTATTACCAGCGGGGATATATCTTAAAAAATATTTCGGGCTATGAAATAAATAACCGGGCCTATTTTACAGGGGTGTGGGAAAAGAATGCTGGAAATACTACCTGGACTGCTGACAACAATATGACATCTTCAGAATACCAGGCAAAATTTAACGAATTGGACCGGCAACACTTTAAACCATCCTTCATCACTTCCTATGTGGTGCGCGGAACCGTTTTTTTTGCCGCCATCTGGGATAAAATACCGAGAAATGTGGTGACGCATCATAAAATGACCGCAGGTGAATTTCAAAATTCGATGAATGACTATGTGGGAAAAGGGTATCAAATAATGAACTTTACCGGGTACAAAACGGGCGCTCAGGAATATTATACCGGGCTTTGGGAAAAGAAGCAGGTACCCTTTACTTATGCGCGTCATGGTTTATCCGAAACAAATTATCAGAATAATGCTACTAATTGTCAGTATCAGGGCTACGTACCGGTGTTTGTAAATGGGTATACGCAGGGCAATAATGCCAGGTTCAATGCAATCTGGAGAAATTCTGTGATGGATGGTGCCGATCTCCAGGCATTGAATGATGCTGTTTCGCAATACATGGAAAAACAAAAGATGAACGGTTTTTCTTATGCCGTTTCATTAAACGGGAAACTGGTATTTGCAAAATCGCATGGGTTTGCAAATAGCTCCACCGGCGAAGAGTTATCTCCCCTTCACCGTTTGAGGATCATGAGTATCTCAAAAGCCGTAACCGGCCTGGCTATTATGCGTTTAATGGAACAAGGTAAACTTACCAGTTTGCAACGGAAGGTTTTTGGTGCTAACTCGATTTTGGGAAACAAGTATGCAATACCGGCTAAGAACAAAGATCTGAAAGAGATAACTGTTTGGCAATTGCTGCATCACACGGCAGGACTTCGCTCGTGTAACGGAGAAACTGAGTTTCAGACGGCTTCATCTACTAAGGATGAAATAATGAATATGTTAATAAACGATTCTGGTTTGTTTATTGATGAACCGGGAGATGCGTCAAACTATTCAAACACGGGATATTATTTTTTGGGAGCCGTAATTGAAGCATTGAGTGGAAAAACCTATGAACAATACGTTCGTGAGCAGGTGCTGGATCGTGCCCGGGTTAGCGATTTTATGCGCCTGGGAAAAGCGGATGGTACGCAACTTTCGGGAGAAGCTGCGTATACGCCGGGGAGCACTCCCAACTTAAAGCAATTTGGCGCGTTTGGGGGTTATGTAGCCCGGCCATTAGATCTGTTAAAATTATTGTCAAGGGCTGACGGCGCCAGGCCGGCCTCGGATATTTTTACTAATAATAATACGCATGATTCGCTAACTACCGCAGATCCTGTATCCGGGACATACGCCTGCGGATGGATCATTAATGGAACCAATCAATCGCACAATGGCGGATACACAGGTACCCGGTCCTGGCTTGCAGAAATCGGAGGAGGATACAGTGTTGCAATTATTTGTAACAGTGAAGCGACCCTGGATGCAGGAGGCCACCCGAAAATGCTGGAGATGCTTTCAAAAGCGGTAAGAAACGTATCCCGGTTCCCGTCCTACGACCTTTTCAACTAACGGGTCACAAAAGGATTTCTTTATAGAGCAAAAAATTACTTTTCGTTTATTTCCGGAAGATGAATAAATCGTAAATTCAATCTCTATTCCGCAATTTTTATGAAGGTTGCATATTTGCCATTTGACGATGCGCTCCGGGAATACATAAGCTGCTTTATGCTCTTTCGGGCATCTTCAGAATCGGAAGCGAATACTATTTTACATCCGCCCACAAATGAGTGTGGGTTTTGTTTTCATTTTGGTGAATCTATTGCAGTAAAAAAAAAGGAGGATACGGCGTTTATTGAGCAGCCGGCCTTTGTAGTGGTGGGCCCGCAACTAAGCACCGTTCAGATCCGGTTGCCAGAGAATTATTTAAGCGTACGATTGGGGCTTCAGCCTTGTGTACTCTATCGTTTTACAGGGATGCCTTTATTGAATTACACAGACAGAAGTATTTCCGGAGAAGATATCTGGGGAGCAACCGCTGTTGAGCTTAGCAGGGTACTGAAGGACGCATCGGGTATCGAAGAGATCCGGCAATGTATCCTGGATTTTTTTAGAAAGCTTGTTGATCGTTCCAAACCCTTTCACAAATTTGATGCTTGCATGCGCAAACTGGTGGAAGAATGCGGCAATTATAAAATTCAGCAATTGTGTGAAGATGCAGGAATGTGTATCCGGCAATTTGAAAGGCTGGGTTTGGTAAGGTTGGGGATGTCTCCGAAAACCTTTGCCAGAATTGCGCGTTTTTCCTGTGCTTACCGCATGGGTGAAAATGCACCAAACCCAAACTGGACAGATATTGCCTATAAATCCGGTTATTTCGATGTTATACACCTGATTCGGGATTTTAAGGAATTTACGGGCCATGCGCCGAAAAGTATTTCCCAAATGATGCCGGCGCCACATATCAGGATGCAGGCATCACTTCGACATTTAGGATGAAGCAGAAGAATAACTGGAAAATTGCATACCACCTGGCTGACTGTGCTTGGGAAGGTGGTTGATTTTTTTAGAACCGATTGGACGACAGGGAATCGAATGAATATAATTAATAAGTTGATCAACAATGAGCCAACTCAATGCAACGGGCGGTCCCGTTACTTTAAACGAAAGAGCCGATATTCTTGATGTGCTCCGGGGCTTTGCCCTGCTGGGCATTTTCCTGGCTAACTCCGCTGTTTTTTCTCAGTATGTGATGCAACAGCCGGAAGTGGTCGCCGCTTTTTCTACAGAAGCCATCGACAAATGGCTGCGTTACTTTCATTTTGCCTTTATAGACGGCAAATTTTATTCGTTGTTTTCGCTGCTCTTCGGTATTGGGTTTTCCGTCATTTTTTTTCGAAATAAACAAAAAGGAAATAAAGGGCTTACGATATTTTACCGGCGTCTTTTTATTCTGGCCATATTTGGCTTGCTGCATATTTTTTTCCTTTGGGATGGGGATATACTTTTCTTCTATGCATTGGTCGGTATGTTCTTGCCGCTTTTTAGGAATGGGAAGGATAAAACGCTGATCATCCTGGCGGCCTGCCTGCTGCTCTCGCCACTGCTTTTCGATCTGGCAAAAGTGCTGACCGACGGCAAATGGGATATGAGCATACCGTTTTTAAAAGCTGCCCTGGCGCACGATAAAACATTTGGACTTACGGAAGATAATGCGGGCGCCTTTCTCACTACACATACCGACTACCGAAGTATATTAAATTGGAACCGAAGTGGCTTTTGGTTTAGTTGGTTTTTGCGGCTCGGATCTAACAGGCCGGTGAAGGTACTGGCCCTGTTCTTACTGGGTTTGTATGTGGGCCGCCATTTCATTTACAGCCGGCTGCAGGAATATAAGCCGTTGCTGAAAAAAGTACGGCTATTTGGCCTCGGGCTTGGCATACCTGCCGGTTTGTTGCATGCCTGGTTTGAGTTTGATCATAAAAGGTTGCCTGCTGCTGCCGGGCTTTGGGACACGCTGTTTTACGCATTGAATGTGGCGCCCCTGGCCCTCGGCTATGCCGCTACTATTGCTTTATGGTATGTAAATGGAAAATACCTTTGGATACTTCAACCTTTACGCTATGCAGGCCGCATGGCATTGACCAACTATATCCTGCAATCCTTTTTTGGCGTGGTCATTTATTACGGAATTGGTTTCGGTCTCGGTGCACAATCAGGCCCTGCAGTGTTTATGCCCATTGCTGTGGGCGTATTTCTGTTGCAGGTGTTGTACAGTAACCTTTGGTTCCGGTATTTTAACTACGGGCCGTTAGAATGGATTTGGAGAATCCTGACGTACGGGAAAAGACTGCCTTTAAGAAAGTAAAGAATAGATAAAATGAAGTATTTCTACGTACTGTTTTTACTGTTTATTGCCGGGTTGATGCCGGGGGGCTATGTTGTTGCTCAAGACCAGGGCCTGCTGTCGTGTAATTGCTCCGAAATAGGTATAGACAGCACCTGGGCAGAATCCGGTAATGTTATCTGCTATAAGATTAGGGTAGACCAGACCTTTGACAAAAGGGAAAATGGGAAAATCACCCTGGCGGCCATTTATGCAAAAAGAACCGGTAGTAAAGATGCCGGGCCGCTCTTGTATCTGCATGGCGGGCCCGGCCTTTCTACACTTAGCAATGCTAAAAGATACCTTGATAGCAAAGATTGGAAAAGGCTGCGGGAAGAACATGATCTGATCATGTTTGATTATCGGGGAACCGGTTTTTCCGGCCCCTCAGTTTGTGAAAATATTCTTGATTCGCTTATGAGTTTCAAAAAGACAAATCCTTCTCCGGGTGCATACCAAAAAAAGGAACTGGAACTATATCTGCAATGCAGGAATACATTAGCCGGACACAATATGGATATTAATTCCTTCAACTCTGTTCAAATGGCCGCCGATGCAGATGCCATAAGGGAAGCCCTGCATATAAAAGACTGGAATGTTTACGGCGTATCCTACGGCACGATGGTAGGGTTACATTATATCAGGAGTTTTCCGGCACATTTGCGAAGCGTGGTGTTGGATTCCCCATTTCCACCCAATGCGTCCAGTTTTGATTTTGTAAATACTATGAACGAATCCCTGTCTTATATGCAGGAAAGGCTGTTGCAGGATTCATTAACCGCAAAGAAATTTCCCGGCATTATCAACGACTTTTCTGTTACGGCCGCCCGGCTGAATAAAACACCGGTTAAAGTAGCGGGTATGGATTTTACGGGTGAAGATTTTGCCTGGGCCATGCTTATGTCGTTTTATGATACGAAACTGGTTCATCTTATCCCGCTTGCCTTGCAAGAGTTTTCCGGGGGAAATGACCTGCTTTTATCAATATGGGTTGAACACTTATCGGGTCGCGAAAGACATGGAAAACCCAACCCTATCCAGGGAGCATTGATAACCTGCTATGAATGTAAGCCCAGGAAGCAGGAAGATAGCCCCGATTCCCTTGAAGCAAAATATCCTTACCTCGCATCGCTGTCGGGCAAAGCGTTTATGAATCTTTGCTTTCAGTTTCGACCCGAGGGACCCGGCGACGCCTACTTTGAGGCGGTGAAAAGTGATTTACCCGTATTAGTTATTGGGGGTGAATTTGATCCCGGTACACCTCCTTCCTATGGCAGGTTTGCCGTGCAGGGGTTGACGAATTTTACGTTGATTGCAGTGCCCAATGCGTCTCATGCGGCTATGCACTACAATGATTGTTCCTTTAACCTGGTAAGATCTTTTTTGCAAAATCCTGCAAGGAAACCGGATACTCGATGCCTGGAGAATATAGAAAAGTTAAAGTTTGCTACCAAAGATTTGGGTGAAGAATTAAGAAAAGTTATCAAAAAGAAATAACCCGGGGCCAGACAAAGAAACAACCTGTGCCTGCAAAGCTGTTTTGATGATGGTAAAGAGTGGCCGGATGTAAACTGGGTGGAACAACAGATCAAAGAAAAGAGAATTGATTTTATTGGCAAAGTGCTTACACAATATCAAGGCGTTTCCATGTCCGATATAATGATGTACCCTTATTATGCATTAGCGGAAAAATATGGTTTGCCCGTTGGAATACATACTGGTTCAGCCGGTCCTGGTCACGGTTGCCCCGGTTTTAAAGAAGAAATGGGCAATCCATTGTTATTGGAAGATGCCTTGAACAAATTTTCCGGGTTAAAAGTATGGCTGATGCACGGCGGCGGACCTTATGCCAGGGAATTTATGGAGATGATGAAAACCTACAGGGGTTTGTATGCAGATATATCGGTATTGAACAACCCCGGAATTATTCCACGGAAAGAATTTGCGGCAGCTATGAAGGAATGGGTCAATGCGGGCCTGGAAGACCGGCTGCTGTTTGGTTCTGATAATGCCGACATTAAAACAACCGTGGTTGCTGTAGAAGACCTGGATTTTCTTTCTAGTGAACAAAAGCAAAAAATATTCTATAGTAATGCCAAACGGCTCTTTGCTTTGTAACACTATTTCATCAGGAGGTATGTGCCGGGGTGTATTAAAGCATAGTTTGATGACGATAGAACGTAAATAAACAAGCATGTTAAACATTCTGTTAGTGATCGTTTCCCTGTTGGGGTTTTTGCCCTTTGTGATTTTTCTGTACAAAAGAAGAAGGCATGACCGCATCATCGATAGAGGAAGTAAAACGGATGGGGTGATATTTAGCATCACGCCAGGTGTTCGGGGGCGCTATGGGATGATGAATGAAAATGTGCATTTTTATTTTATTGCGCCCGATGGCCGGCAGTATAAGGGTCTTTTTGTAACAGCGCCGGACAAGTGCCGCCAAGGCGATGAGCTGGAAGTGTATTACCTGCCGGAAAATCCCAATGAAAATACAGTAAAGGCCAAAGGCCGGGGGGTGGGATTCCTGATTTTTACATTGGTAATTGCAGCTGCGGTAGTATGGATGATGTATAAAGTGTACCAGATGACAAAAGGAAGCACGCAAATGTTTTAAAGCCCGTGAGGCAGGCAATAGTTCCGGAGAATAAAATAACCCCTGTCAATATGTGAAAGCCAGTATCTTTGCAGCCTAATTTTTTTAATCTCCAGGAAGTGAAATTTACAGAATTTGGTTTTGACGAACGTTTGATGGAGGGCATTGATGCCTCTAATTATCAACAGGCAACCCCTGTTCAGGCGCAGGTGATCCCGCATATATTGGAGGGAAAGGATGTGCTGGCCTTTGCACAAACCGGCACGGGCAAAACCGCGGCTTTCCTGTTGCCGCTGATCAACCGCCTGCTTACCGGCCCGTCCGCAGGCACTGATGGCATTAAAGCCATGGTCATTGTACCCACACGGGAACTGGCCGTGCAGATTGCACAGCACCTGGACGGACTTTCTTATTTTACCGATGTGAGCTCCGTTGCCGTATATGGCGGTGGCGATGGTAATAATTTTATAGCCGAAAAAAGAGCGCTGACAGCCGGAGCCGATATAGTGATTTGCACCCCCGGCAAAATGATGGCCCACATGAAAATGGGCTATGTAAAGCTGGACCGGTTGCAATGCCTGGTATTGGATGAGGCCGACCGTATGCTCGACATGGGCTTTTACGGTGATATCATGTTCATCGTAAACCACCTTCCCAAACAGCGCCAGAACCTGCTCTTTTCCGCCACCATGCCGCCGGAAATAAAAAAAATGGCGCAAAATATTTTGCACAGCCCTGTTGAAATAAGCATCGCCATGAGTAAACCGCCGGCAAAGATTGTGCAGCAGGCCTACATGGTTTATGACGAGCAAAAAATTCCGCTGATCCAGCATCTGCTTGCTGCAAAGCAATATAAAGCCGTGCTCATATTTTGCAGCAGCAAACTCAATGTAAAACAGCTCACCCGCGATCTGCGGCGCAAGGGCATTAAGGCCGGTGAAATACACAGCGACCTGGAGCAGGATCAGCGCGATGATGTGCTGATCCAGTACAAAAGCGGCCGTCTTCCCGTGCTGGTGGCCACCGATATTTTGAGCCGGGGTATCGACATCGATCATATCGACCTCATCATTAATTTTGATGTGCCGCGCGCCGGCGAGGATTACGTGCACCGGATCGGCCGTACCGCCCGTGCCGAGGCGGAAGGCAGTGCTTTTACCCTGGTAAACCAAAAAGACCTGCGAAAATTTATGGCAATCGAACGATTGATCGGCAGGGAAGTGGATAAGATTACCCTGCCCGAGCACCTGGGTAAACAACCGGGGTATAACCCCGTCCGGCAGAACCGTCCGGGTGGAGCCAATGGAGGCGGAGGCAAGAAAAAATATTATAAGAAAAAAGGCGACCGGCATCAATAAGAAACGCCGGCTGTTCTATTAAAGCCCATTTGGCAGCGTCTTTTCCGGGCGAAGCCAAATGGGCTTTATCCTTTGGCTTGAAAAGATTTTACCAGGCAAAAGAATATAAAATATTTTCAATATTAATTTTTTGCTATATCTTTAAGGGGCAAACATGTGAAGAAGGCAAAGTGCTTTAACCTTATTTCGTCACAGAAAAACCCCAATTATGGCTCAACTAACCGAACCTGTGTTTAGCATTAACGGCACTCCGTTAATGCAGTTTACATCATTCTTCCTCAGTCAGGATATCTTCGCCCACCACCAGTTTAGGTTGGTCTGCCCCGCCCTGTCGATCGATGGAAAAACCGGGATGTTTACGAGTTCCAAAAATATGATCGGCGGCAGTTTCGGCGCCCGCATTGCCGGTGTAGGCCTTTCGGGCACACTGCTGTTCAATGGCATCATTACGGGCATCGAAACAGCGCGTTTTGCCGGCCATCACGGCGATGTGATTATCACGGGGTACAGTCCCACCATTGTACTGGACAGTGGCCCGCATTGCAGGAGCTGGGAAAAGAAGGCGCTGAAGAATATTGCGCAGGATGTCCTCCAATTTTTTCCGCAGAACCTCCTGGAGCCCCGGATTCAGCCCTTATATGGAGAAACGCTGGCCTACTCCGTACAATATAAGGAAACGGCCTGGCAGTTTCTGCAACGGCTTACGGGCCATTATGGGGAGTGGTTGTTTTGGGATGGGCGCCGCCTGGTAGTAGGCCCCCCGGAAGCGCAAAAGACAACAGCGTTGATATATGGCCGGCACCTGGCCAGTTTTAACCTGGCCCTGCAGGTACGCCCCACGCAGCAGCAGCTGGTGGCCTGGGATTACCTCAACAGCAGGGTATATAGCAGCGAGCCGCAGGGCGTGGAGCAGAAGGCGGGGTTAAACCCCTGGGGTGAACTTATGTACCGCGCAGGCCAAACCGTGTATGGCACCCGGCCCCGGCAATGGAACAACCGTTTTTTGACCAATAAGAAACAACAGGACGACCTGGTGAACCTGCAAAGCGCTGTGGAGAGCAGCAAGCTGGTGCTTTTCAGGGGTAAAAGCGGCCATCCCGGAGTATCGATTGCTTCGCAGATCGGGGTGAGCGGCAGCAATGTGTTTACATTGGACACTGAGGGGTATGGGGAATACCTGGTTACAGGGATTAATCATCATGTGGATGCACAGGGCTGCTATGAAAATGATTTTACGGCGGTTCCCTCCGGTATTAAAGTGCCGCCGGTGGAGCTGCGGACGGATCCGGTATGTGAAACACAGAGCGCGATTGTAACAGATAACAATGACTACAACGGGCTGGGACGTGTGCGGGTAAAGTTCCATTGGATGAAGGGGGCGGAGAAGACGCCCTGGATCCGGGTGGCAGGCCCCCATGGCGGGGAGGGCAAGGGACATTTTTTTATGCCGGAGATCGGAGAGGAAGTGCTTGTGGGTTTTGAAGGCGATAGCGCCACAAAGCCTTTTGTGATCGGGACCGTATATCACGGAAGCGCCGGCAACAACTTCAGTAATGCCGGCAATGACCTTAAAGTGATCCGCACGCGCAGCGGCCATACGGTAGCGTTTAGCGATGCAGGCCAGGGCGGCCACATTATCATTAAAGATCCCGGGGGAAACGAGATTTACCTGGACACTGCAGGTAAGCATATCACCATTACGGCCCCCGAAACCATGACGTTTAATGCCACCAATATGCGCATGAATGTTAAAGAAAATATGAAGATAGATGTGGGTGCCAACCTGGTGGTAACCATCGGGAAAGACAAACAGGAAACCATTGGGAGCCGCAGCATTAAGAAATCGGAAAACAGTGAAGAGCTGGTGGTTAAAAACCGGAAAGTGCGGGTGGGTAAGAAGATGGAGACCATTGGAAACGAGGTGCTGTTGCACAGCAGCAATGGTCAGTTGCTGATTGACGCTACGGATACATTAACGCTGCAAAGCAAAAACCGGATTAACTATGGAGAATAACAAAAAAGCGCCCGGTGCGCAATTGAATCCCAAACAAGGCAAACGGAACTATGAACTCAGGATCGGGTCCAGCCTGCATACAACATCCGTTACAGAACAGGCAGATATTTACATGGAGGTAGCACTCTGCTGTTCGCCCGAAGATGCAGACGGCATCGTTTTTACATTGGAGTTTTCGCGTCCCCGGTTTGGCAGTAATTCAGCATATAGTAAGGAGCAGTGGGTTTATACCAAAATCTTTGACATGCACCGGAACCTGGTATTCAGGGCTGATAAATGGGGTAAAATAAAAAAATTGCTGAATCCCGGGGAAGTGCTGGAGGCCTGGGAAGGTGTCAAACGCGACCTGCAGGATACTGCCTTTGGCGCGGACCCGGGTCTGCTTCTGAAGCTGGAAGCATTTGGAAAGAAAATAAACGCCGATCTGACCGGGATATACCGGGATGATGTTTTCTTTCAATGGCTGTGCAATGATGTGTATGGGATCCATCAAAACCGGGCAACAGAAAAAGTGATCAACGGGTTCATCGGGCCCGCTGCCCTTGCCATAAAAGAAGAAAAACAAGTGCTGCTGGCGGAAGAGGAAAAAGTGCTGATAGCGGTGAGTGGTTCTTTGATTCCCCCGAAAATGGACATCAAAAAGCTGAATCACAACCTGTTTTTGCAGGTAGGCGCCACAGGGTTAAAAGACCTGCATTTTTCCTATACCGGGCATTACCTGTTTGCAGACGGGTCCGGCTTTTTTGATCAGGCTGCGCTATCGGTCAGTGCCGTCATTGACCGTATTTATAACCGCAGGATGGTTTACGCTTTGAACGCCATTTGACCAATAAAAAACCGATAAAAAATAAACCGATGAAAAATCGCAACTATGTTATTGACGGGGGAATGGTACAGTGCAGTTTGGGCACTGCCATAGGAAAGATAAAAGCAGGCGCCCAGCAAAAGGTATACATTGGAGGAAAACTAAAAGTAACGGACCTGGACACGCAGCTCCTCCCTGCCTGTGGTACCTGCAGCCGCAGCAACCCCGCGCCGCCCTGCACGCCGCAGCTGCAACGCTGGAAAAACACCAGCAGGAAAGTGGCCATGGGAAATAAAATGTTTGTGATGGACGACTCCTTTACGCAATGCCGTTTTGGAGGCATCCTCACTATCCGGCAACATGCGCAGCAGGCGGTGGTGCCGTTAACCGCCTTCCTGGCCGGTTCGCTCCCCGGCCTGTCGGGGATGCAATAAAATTGACAGCAATGGGCAAAGTTATTCGTACTTCAGCAAGCAGGATCCCGGTGTTTCCGGAGCCGTTACGGAATCCTTCCGAAAACCGATCGCCTGCGGATCATACGGATCATTACAATCCCGCGAAAAGCCTCGTGTCCACCGGGCAGGAGCCGTTTGATAAAGATGGAACGCCGCTCTTCCAGGGATCGATCATTTTCTGCAACGGGTACCTCAGCGATCCGGTAAAGAATATTGGCGCTAATGCAAATGCTATCATGGACTTCAACCCGGACGAGGACCGGTGGTATGTTTTCAGAGGCGCTAACGCAGATGAAAGCAACCCGGCAGATGATGAAGATATTTTTACGCCGGGCGAACTGAACGGACGGCTTCCGGAGGCGCAGCGGGAGGACCCAAAACAGGCCGACCGTCTGATGCAGTTGAACCGGGGCGGGTTTACTAAAGAGAATATCAAACAAATGATATGGGCAAAAGACCCGCGTCCTGTTTTTTCTTACGGGCCCGCCGAATGGTCCTGGGGGTACTGGAACATGAAATCGAACCAGTACAACGGTACCAATACTTATGCCAGCTATTTTAATGCCCAGGGCAATGAATACTTTATCAATGGATCGCATGGGCTGGGTTCAGGCGCGGCCCATCGTATTGATCATGGCGTATTGCAGGGATACCGCTGGGCTGCCACTTCCTGGGGGATCCTGGATCGCAAAAGCTTTGACGGCGTAAGTGATCCCGCATTCAAGGAAATTTTAAAGGGGTATACACCGCCTTACCGGCCGGTAACCGTTTTGGGGCATAGCCAGGGTTGTGCCTGTGCGGCAGGGGTGGTGCTGGGTATTTTAAACTATGCGGCAAAGCTGGGCTGGGAGCAGGTGCCGGTTAATATCCTTTTCCTGTCGCCCAACCAGCCGGTAGGGTTAACGGGGGAGGAATACCAGAACTTCCTTGCCTGGAAAAAGGATTACCTTCAGGTAGATAAAACGGTGCTCACCCTGTGGAACAAGGACCCGGCAAAAAATGCACGCTCCTATATTGATGGGCTGGCCGGGCTGTTTAACGAAACCTACAACAAGCTGCGGCATGAAGAAGGTATCTATGAGCACCTGAAGAAAATAACCGGCAACTGGGAGGCGTATAAAAGCCGGTCGGTACAGTTTGATTTTACCAATGACCGCGGAGATCCGGTAATCCGTTGCGGCGATATACCGGGGATAAGCAGCGCCTGTGATCCCCGCGGCGATTGTACCCTGCTGAGCTTTGAAGTGTACCCCCTGGGCACGGATCTTGAAAAGACGGTGGCGTCTAAAGCAGATAAAAAACAGTTTCTGGTATATGATGTAGACGGACAAACCCACCTGGGCTATCTGTTTTTGCCACCCTTTATAGCCAACCGGAGGATTGAATTTGATGATTGGGAAGAGCAGGTATGGACGGATTATGAGGTATTGGTAATGGATTATGCCCGTTCTTTTTTGAGGTATCTGAAATTAAAGCACTATTATGCGGCGGCCTGTGGAAGGGGATTTGACCCCGGGGCGGTGACTTCACTGAATGCCACCCTGAAAGGCCTTTATGTAAAGAAGCTAAAGGAAGTTGCCTCTTCCCTGTCTGGGTTGTATCAACGGTTTTTTGCTCCGGCTGTTGGGACGCGTAAAATGGACCTGCACACTGTTGTGTACTGCAATTACATAGCCTCCCTGGTAGATTATGCCGCTTTGCAGGAGGCCGACCTGTATGCGCATTTTAGTCCCGTGCCGCTGCTTACCAACCGAAAGATCCTGGACGACTGGAATTATGAACGTGATACAATTGGGGTGACTACAAATATCTGGGAAAGGATATTGAAGGTGGGGGGAAAGAAGTTTTATAGGGTGGAGAAAAAACGAATTGAGAACGATAAGCATGACCGATATATCTACGAAAGACTCGATTTTCGAAATGACTCGGAGGCCATTAAAAAAGAAACCTGTAGTCAAAAAAAAAGCATTCCAACATCCGCTGGTGATACGGACTACATAAATAATCTTATCAAGAAATATAGCAAGAAATGAGTATGCATAAACTTAATATAAAAACACCAATAGTTTTTTCATTAGCAATTTTAGTTTCATGTTTTCAAAAAAAAAACACCATGATCCCTTTTGAATACAGCCTGGCTACTTCTCCCGGCACCAGTAATTATGAGGTGAAAATGTTTACAGCGGATAGTCAAAGTTTCTACCAGCATTTTTTGTATGATACTTTACAAAATATTGTGATCCTACACACACATAAGTTTTATAAAATAAACAATGTGGGTGATGTGATTGATACGACAATAACCAGGGGGATGGACATTTATGATAATGGTATCATCAATACAACTACCAAGTTGTGCGAATGGGCGATTAACGGAGACACTTCCTTTGTTTTACCTGATGATATTCCTTTTCCTCAGGGAGAAAATGCGTTCAAAACTTTCGATGAGGACTATCACAAGGCGGAATACTATATTCCACCAGCGGGGGGAGTACCCACGTTCAAAATCAACGGAAAATGGATTGCATACGGTCTGCCCTTAAATGACGAATTAGACAGGTACCTTGCTACAGATGAATCTGATAAAAAATACCCTCTTAAGCCTTCAAACCGTTTTATTCCCATGCAGGAGATTGGGCCCGATTTTGGAGTTGCCCCCAACAAGCGGGATACCAGCCTTCTGAAAAGCCTGGGTTATGCCGTAGTAGATAAAGAGGAGGAAAACTGGGGCCTGGTTAAACATCGTTATTCGGCGGGGTTCTATAATATGGAACTATACCTGCCGGGGGGCGATACCCTGCGGTTCCGGCATTTTGGAGCCCTGGGTATCAACCTGGAAGTATTTCGGGTGCCAAAAGAATACGGCGGCCGTGATGATGTCTTTTTTATAGCGCAGGAACCCAATGGCCTGTACCCGGAACTGTCCACCGGGGGCGTTTATGTAATAAGACCGCGTTACCTGCCCGAAGAAAAATCGCCCAAACCCAGCCGGCTGGGAGCATTATTGCAAAAGCCCTAGGCGAAAAATTATAGGAAAGCAGCCTGTGATTATCCGGTCCATTCCTTCATCAGTTTTTCAAAAGCCGTCTTTAACGCGCTCAGCTCCTGTTCTACGGTGCTCAGCCGCTCCTCAATATTGCTGCCCGATGCGGGGGGTGCCGTGGCGGGGACTTCCGAAATATAGGCTTCCAGCACATCTTCCTGCGCAAACAAATGCATATACCGGGCCTCTTTTTGACCCGGCTGTCGCGATAGCTGTTGTATATAAGGGGTGGCTGCCGAAGACAATTTCTCCAATACGGATTGCACTTCTGCCAGGTCGTCAAAAGCATAGAGCCTTCCGGAGCTGCTGTTGATTTCACCCGGTGTGAGCGGCCCCCTCAAAAAAAGCAGGCATAACACGGCCAGCTCGTCTGGCGTAAACTGGTAATTGAGGGCAATGGTGTGCCGGTATTTAATCACCCTGCTGCTGCCTCCCGTAACGGTGGCTGCCAGGTTTTTCCGTTTCAGGCGGTCCAGCACCAGGGCAACGGTTTGTTCATCATAATTAACCACGGGGTGGCGCGCTGTTTTTTGGTTGCAGGCTGCAGTGAGCCCGTTCAGGGTCATGGGGTAGTATTCGGGGGTAGCTTTTGATTTTTCCATCAGCGCTCCCAGCACGCGGATCTCTTCGCCATCCAGCGCAGGTAATGATTTTAGTTCAGTTAATTCGTTGCTCATACGGGTAAAAATACGGTAACCGCGCCGGGTTTTGAAAAGGCATGTAGTATATTTATAAAAAATAAACGGAATATGCTGACAGCAATTCACCCCAAACTGCCTATGCGGGATAAAGTTACAACCCGTCATTTCTATGTGCATCAGCTGGGGTTTCGGGAGTTTGGCGATGCCGACTACGCCGGATACCTGATGGTACAGAAGGAAGCAGTACAGCTCCACTTTTTCGAGTTCAGGGAACTGGACCCTGCGGAAAATTATGGGCAGGTATACATCCGCACCGATGCTATTGAAATACTGTATCAGGATCTCCAATACCGGGGTGTCAGCATTCATCCCGCGGGGGCATTGCAGGAGAAACCCTGGGGACAAAAAGAATTTTCCATACTGGACCCCGATAATAATTTACTCACCTTTGGGCAATCGATATAAACAGGCCACATATTTGTAACCTTTTTAATGATCGTTTACTCTAATTAAGTAATAGACATTAAAAAAGTAAAAAAATGGAAACAAATAATCTGCAGCAACAGCTGAAAGGAATTTACAATCCGATGCGGATCGCCTTTGTGATTGTGCCCATCGTGGCCGGGCTTGATAAATTTACCAACCTGCTCACCAACTGGGAGCTTTATCTCAATCCATCGATAGCGGGAATGCTGCCTTTTTCGCCATCTGTATTTATGATGATTGTAGGTGTTATAGAAGTGGTGGCTGGTATTATCGTGTGGCGCAAAGCTGCCTTGGGCGGGTATATTGTGGCCGCCTGGCTTACCGCAATTGCGTTAACATTGCTGGCGGGCTTTAATTATTTAGACGTAGCGGTACGGGACCTCGTAATGGCGCTATCAGCTTTTTCTATGGCGAAATTATCCAAACTTGTAGTATAAAATGACAGCTTCATTTGAACGGCTAACGGAAGCAGAACTGGTTCGCAGGGTACAGGAGGGCGAGGTGGAACTTTATGAGATCCTCATCCGCCGGTACAACCCCTGCTTGTATAAAACCGGACGCTCCTATAATTATAATCATGAAGATACCCAGGACCTGATGCAGGATACCTTCGTGGATGCCTATAAGAATTTGGGGCAGTTTGAAGGGCGTGCCAGTTTTAAAACCTGGATCATCCGCATCATGATGAATAACTGCTACCGGAAAAAGGAAAGATCCGCATTCAAGAATGAGATTATAAAAGATATAAACGATAATTCGGTACCTATGTTTACAGGCTTCGATAATGATACTGGAAAGATGGTCCAGAACAACGAATTGGGCCGTGTTATTGAGGAAGCGCTCGGCAAATTGCCATTCGATTACCGGATGGTGTTCTCCCTTCGGGAAATAAACGGGTTAAACGTATCAGAGACTGCGGATATGCTGACAATTACGGAGACGAATGTAAAAGCGCGGCTGAGCCGGGCAAAAGGCCTGCTGCGGAATGAAATTGAAAAAATGTATACCCCGTCTGAAATTTTTGAGTTTAACCTGGTTTATTGCGATGCGATCGTAAATAACGTAATGGAAAAGATAAAACGATTATAATGTCGAATCATCTTATTAATGAACTGTTGAAGCAGGAACCGGATCCTTCTTTTTTGAGCACTCCGCTTCGGGATGATGCTTTTGAACAGAGCGACCAGGAGAAGATCGCTGCTATTGAATATCATTTTGGACAGATTATGTACACGCTGGGATTGGATCTTAATGATGACAGTTTGAGCAAGACACCAAAAAGAGTAGCAAAAATGTTTGTAAAAGAATTATTCGGCGGCCTGAATCCTGCAAACAAGCCGGCGGTTAGTCTGTTTGAGAACCGGTATGGATACAACCGGATGCTGGTTGAAAAAGATATCACTCTTTACTCTTGCTGCGAGCACCATTTTGTGCCCATCATCGGAAAGGCGCATGTGGCCTACATTCCCGGCGCCCATGTAATAGGGTTGTCCAAAATCAATCGTCTGGTGCAGTATTATGCCCGGCGTCCGCAGGTGCAGGAGCGGCTGACCGTCCAGATCGCCAACGGGCTCAAAGCTGTATTACAGCACCCCGATGTTGCGGTTATGATAGAGGCCGACCATCTCTGCGTAGCTGCACGCGGCATTAAGGATACCCAAAGCAGCACGGTAACCACCCATTATTCGGGCAGGTTTCAGAACGAAACAACCCGGGCTGAGTTCCTGTCGCTGATCCGCGGCGGAAAATAGACCGGTATTTGCCTGCAAAAGTGGATCCTGTTAAAACCAACAAGCTCTTTTTGCTAAATGAATACTCCTTTTTCATTTTACATTCGTCATTTGGTGTTTTACATTTATGCCGGACCGGGGATGGAAAATAGACTCCCTGGATGTGTAAAAGTCCGGATTGGCCCGGAGGAAAGTCTGGTTACCCCCTCCTGCTTGCCGTCTTTAACCAATAGCTTTGTAGTTTAAACAAAGCCAATAATTATGAAAAGTATCTATCACCGGCTGTTGATTGGAGCGCCTGCAGAAACCGTTTATAATGCGCTTACCACCCGGGAAGGCCTGGCAGGCTGGTGGACGCCCGAAACGGTAGCCCTGCCCGAAGAAGGCAGTATTTCAAGATTTGCCTTTGGCCCCGGGTATTTTAAAGAGATGGAAGTAGTGGAACTAAAACCTTTCAGTCTCGTAAAATGGCGGTGTATCCGCGCTTTTGAAGATTGGATTGGAACCACGCTCAGCTTTGAGCTGCAGCCCCATAATAAGGGCACGGTATTATTGTTTCATCACGATGGATGGAAAGAATATACTCCGGAGTTTGCTTCCTGCAGTTATGACTGGGCATTGTTTTTCAGAAGCCTCCGGTTTCTTTGTGAAACCGGTAAAGGATTCCCTTATCCCGATTTTAATAGGTGACCGCTAATAAAGCACGCGCGTTTTAATAGTATGCGCTGTTTTCTTTAATTCCTTCAGCAGCTGTTTGTCGTAGTTTTTATCAATATCGATGATGGCGTAGCCAATGGTGGCATTGGTCATCAAAAATTGAGCATCAATATTAATACCACCTTTTGCAAGGAGCAAATTTACCTGGGCAATGGCTCCCGGCAGGTTCCGGTGAATATGAATAATCCGGTGGGTATTCTTTACCGCAGGCAACCGGAGCTTCGGAAAATTATAGCTATCGTTGATGGCCCCTTTATTGATAAAATCGATCATATGCTGCGCTGTCTGCAGGTTGGACCGGGTATTGCCAAAAACCACGATTCCCATTTCGGTGCACAGGGGCAGGGGAAGGCTGGTTTTTGCTTTCCCAAATATACCGACCGCCTTTAGCCGGGTAGCTTTTTTTATCTTTTTAGGATCAACAACAGCGTCAGCCGCTATCACCAGCATACCGGCCTGTTGGAATGTTTTTTCATCTGCTTCTTTTTCGCGCACCAGGGTAAATCCTTCCTGTACAAAAGGCTGCAGTTCCTTTTCCGGTACGGTTCCCATCACCAGGCACAGGATCCGGTTTTTGGGGTAGGAGATAGCGCCCGGAAGTTTATTGATGTAGAGAAATTCGTCAAAGCTGGGGATCACATGGTCGGCCTTGGCCGTAACGCTTTTGCGCGAAATATTTTCGGTATAGGCAAAAAATTTCTTGATCAGCCCGCTTTCCCGCAGCTGAAGATCAGAGTAGCCATCTCCGATGCCATAGAGCTCGCCCTGCAAATTCAGATCGCGGATCAGGATCACTTTGCCGCCTTCCTTGCTCAGCGGGTTCTGATCGTCATAGCCAATGATTTTTCCCGCGTCATCAAATACAAACGTGTTGGCATAAATGTTTTCTTTTTTTATATGGAACTTTTTTACAACCGGCGTAATAAATTCTTTAAACCCACCGGAAACAATCAGTACATCATCGGCATGTTTTTTAAAGAAGGAAGCGTTTCTTGAAAAAGATTTGGATACTTTCTTTTTCAGATGTGTTACCAGTTTTTTCAGATGTGTACGGTCGGCCTCCAGCAATTTTACACGTGCTGCCAGGCTTTCTGAAAAAGACATCGTCCCATTCATAGCCTGGTTGGTAAAATCTTCAATCTTTTTATAAACAACCTCCCTTTTGGGGTTGTCCTTTAAAGAGATCCGCACCAGCTCATCCAATGCCTCAACCTGGGTAAAAGTGCTGTCAAAATCTATGATGTAATAGTTTTTTTGTTTCATTTGCGCTGCAAAAGTAGGGCCTATTGTGAGGCAATACAACTTTAAAAGTTGTTTTTTAGACGCTTCGCCTCTTGCAGGCCCTATAAAAAATGGGCGCTTCAGTGGCAACAATACAAGCGTTCCCGCGGTTGGCACCACAGAAAATCCAATCTTTGCAAAAGCTATGCACATTATCAAACAACTCGGACAGTTTCCCAGCCGCAGCCGGAAAAGCCTGTTTCACCAGCTTTCCAACTACAAAAACGGGCAGTTTCAAAACCTGCTGCCCACGCCGGCGTTGGCCGAAGGTGAGAGCATGATGGGGGTTCTTTGGAAGTTTTTTCAGAAGATGCCAGATACCGCTCCTGCTCATACGCTGCCTTTTGTTAAAACGGATCTGCACCGGTTGCCGCCCGAAGAAAATGTGCTGGTATGGTTTGGCCATAGTTCGTATTTTATACAGCTGGAGGGCCGGCGCTTCCTGGTAGACCCGGTTTTTAGCGGGCATGCATCTCCGTTTCGAAGCTCCGTAAAGGCGTTTGCAGGCAGCAATCATTACCAGGCGGCGGATATGCCGGATATTGATGTGCTGTTCATCTCACACGATCATTGGGATCATCTTGATTATAGAACGGTACAGCAGCTGGAGCCGAAAGTAAAGAACCTGGTCTGCGGACTCGGCGTAGCCCAGCATTTTGAGTATTGGGACTGGAGCAGGGAAAAGCTGGCTGAAAAGAACTGGTACGATCGTATCGACCTGGGAAACGGCTGCATGGTTACGTTAACGCCGGCACGTCATTTTTCCGGACGCATGCTTGCACGGAACATCTCGCTGTGGACCTCCTTTGTGTTACAAACTCCTTCGCTGAAACTATTCCTGGGGGGCGATAGCGGCTATGGCCCCCATTTTAAGGAAATTGGAGAGCGGTTGGGCCCTTTTGACCTTGCTATACTGGAATGCGGACAGTACAATGAAAAATGGCCCTATATTCATTCAACGCCGCAGGAAATTGTACCCGAAGCCCTGGATCTGCAGGCACGGCGGGTGCTTCCGGTGCATCATTCAAAGTTCAAACTGGCACAGCATCCCTGGTATGAGCCCCTCCAGCAGCTATCGGCATTGGCGGCAGCGGCGGATCTCCCCTTATTGACCCCAAAAATTGGCGAGCCTATAAATCTTGACCGGCTGAATGATCCCTGGAGAAAATGGTGGGAGCCTTTTATGCAAATGTGAAATAAGAAATATCCAATTTGGAATGAAGAAGTGGAATTGTCTTAGGATAAAAAACTCCGGCGGCGCATGACAGTGCCAACGGAGGGGCGGGCAATCGGCAGGTATGTTATCCACCGGTTATTCACATTTTTATCGTGTTTTCCACGCATTGGTGTGCAAAAACAGGCTTCCGCATTGAGGGGGGATCCGTTATTTTCGCCTGTACATTAAAATGGAAAAATACTGTGCGTCTAAAAAGTCTTGAAATAAAGGGATTTAAAAGTTTTGCCGATAAAACGGTCGTTAATTTTGACGACAATATTACCGGTATTGTAGGGCCGAATGGGTGCGGGAAATCCAATATTGTGGACAGCATCCGTTGGGTGATTGGTGAGCAGAAGATCAGCGCCCTCCGGAGCGAGAACCTGGATTCGCTGGTATTTAACGGTTCTAAAACCCGCTCGGCAAGCGGCCTGGCGGAGGTGAGCCTTACTTTTGAAAATACCAAGAACCTGCTACCCACCGAATTCAGCACCGTACGCATCACCCGAAAATTTTATAAAAGCGGCGAAAGCGAATACCGCCTCAATGATGTGCAGTGCCGCCTTAAGGATATCCAGAACCTGTTTATGGATACCGGGGTGAGCACAGATTCTTATGCCATCATTGCGCTGGACATGGTGGATGACCTCATCAAGGACAAAGACAACAGCCGCCGCCGGATGCTGGAGCAGGCCGCCGGCATTTCCATTTACAAAACCCGTAAGAAGGAAGCCAAACAAAAGCTGGACGCTACCGAACAGGATCTGAACCGGATCGAGGATCTGTTGTTTGAGATCAACAACCAGCTAAAGGCCCTCGAAAGCCAGGCAAAAAAAGCGGAGAAGTACCATGAGATCAAAAAGGAATACCGCGAGGTAAGTATAGAGTTGGCCAAAGCAGCGCTGGAAGGATTTAATCTTACTTATAAAGAGCTGAATGAACAACAGCAGGCAGAAACCGATAAATCGGTAAAGCTGGAAGCTGAAATTGCTACGGCTGAAGCCCATATTGAACAGGAGAAGCTGGTGTTTATCGAAAAAGAACGGGCCCTGCAAAGCATGCAGGCCGCTTATAATGAACTGGTGCAGCAGGTGCGTACCCGGGAAGGTGATAAAAACCTGGCGGTACAACGCTTGCAATACCTCAAGGAGCGGGAGACCGGCCTGCAGGAATTTCTTTCCAAATCCGATGCGCAGTTAAAGGGTATTGAAGAAAGCATCGCCTTTACCCGGCAACAGGTAAACGATGAAGAAAAGGCGCATGAAGGACTGGCAGAGCAGCTGGAAAACTTTCGCGATGAAGTAACCCGCCAGCGTAATATCCTGGACGAACAGCGCCATGGGGTAGATAGCTTGCGCCTGGAGTACCAGCAGGTACAACGGGAACAGTTTGAAGCGGAAAAAAAAGTAGCCGTAGCCGATACCTCGGTACAAAACCTGCAACGCACCATCCATCAGATCGAAGATGAATCGGCACAGCGGGATGAGCACCTGCAAAGGGTACAAACAGACCATCAGCTGAAGGAACGGGAGCTGGAAGAAAAGAACGCATCGCTGGAGCAATTACAGGCGCATCACGATCATACCAGGGAACAGATCCTGCAAACCCAGGGAATCGTAGAAGAGCTGCGCAATCAGCTGGCAGACGAAAACCGCGTGCTGGATGCCAAACGGAATGAGCACGATCTGCTCAAAAGCATGATCGACTCGATGGAAGGCTATCCGGAAAGCGTAAAATTCCTGCACAAGAATAAAGACTGGAACACCAATGCCCCCATTCTTTCTGATATTCTTTATGTAAAAGAAGACTACCGTACCGCACTGGAAAATGTGCTGGAGCCCTATCTCAATTATTACGTGGTGGAAGATCTGCAACAGGGATTGCAGGCCGTACATTTACTAAGCGATCAGAAAAAAGGGAAAGCCAATTTCTTTTTATTAAATAAGATTGATGGGGCTGCCGGCGATGGCGCACACCAGTTGCAGGGAGCCATTCCCGCGCTTGAGGTAATAGAGGTAGAAGAGCGGTACCGTAAGCTGGCAGCGCACCTGTTGGGTAATGTATTTATTGCCGAGGGGGTAGATGCACTGGAGAATAGCAACGGCTCTGTGGTGATTGAAAAGCAGGGCAAGTTTGTAAAAGGAAAATTTACGCTTACGGGCGGCAGCGTGGGGCTTATTGAAGGAAAGAAAATTGGCCGGGTAAAGAACCTGGAGAAATTGCAGGAAGATATTGCCGCCCAGGATGCCATTGTGCAAAACCTGCGGGCGCAGATACAGGCCCGGCACAACGAGGTGATTGCTTTTAATGAAGACCTGCGGGAAAACGCCATCAGGGAAACGCAAAAAGAAATACAGGAGTTGACAAATGCTGTTTTTGCTTTGCAGAACCGCTCGGAGAACCTTCAAAGCCAGCAAAGCGTTGCAAAAAACCGGTTGGAAGAACTTACCGGACAATTACAACATACACAGAGCTCCATTTCCGGTGTACGTCAGTCGCTGGAGGAGTTTACCGAAATATTGCAGCAAAATGCCAACAAACTGGCGGAAGCGGAAGATGCCTTTAAACAGGCTGAGGGGGGCTACCAGGAAGCTACCACGCAGTTTAACGAATTTAACCTGAATGTAACCCGCCAGCAGAGTAAAGTGACCGCGTTAAAACAGGAACTGAATTTTAAGACCAACCAGCTGGACGAACTGAAACGCCAGATTGAGCAAAGCACCCTCCAGTTATCTGATACGGGCGGTGATATCGTAAACTCGGAAAAGGCCCTGAAGGAAATTGAAGAAACCTTGCTGAACCTGGTCCGTAGCCGCGAGCTGGACCAGCAAACACTGAACGAAGCGGACCAGTCGTATTACAATATGCGGAACCTGCTGAATGAGAAGGAAAGCGAATTGCGGCATAAGATCCGCGAAAAAGAACAGGTAGAGCACCTGCTGGCAGCTATAAAAGACAAACTGAATGAGTTGAAATTACAGCTGGCCGGCACACGTGAACGTCTGAACGTGGAGTTTAAAATCCAGATTGAAGATATCCTGGACGATCCGCGCAACAGCGAAACAGCTGTAGAGGAACTGCAGGAAAAAGCCGACAGGATGAAGAAGCGGCTGGAAAACCTCGGCGAAGTAAACCCCACGGCCATTGAAGCATTTACCGAAATGAAAAAGCGCTACGAGTTTATTGTAGAGCAAAAGAGCGACCTGGTAAATGCCAAGGAGAGTCTCCTGAAGACCATTGAGGAAGTGGAGACCACCGCCAACCAGAAATTCCTGGACACCTTTAACCAGGTAAGGGAGAATTTTCAAAAAGTATTCAAATCGTTGTTTACCGAGGATGACCAGTGC
The DNA here is from genome assembly GCF_051201075.1 of Niabella hirudinis. NCBI lineage: Bacteria > Pseudomonadati > Bacteroidota > Chitinophagia > Chitinophagales > Chitinophagaceae > Niabella > Niabella hirudinis. The sequence goes on along the minus strand of NZ_JBPEHJ010000011.1, from coordinate 101,772 downwards.
GACCTGGTGCTGGAAAACCCCGAAAACCTTGCCGATACCGGAATTGATGTGGTGGCTAAACCCAAAGGAAAACGGCCTACGTCGCTTACCCAGCTGAGCGGGGGAGAGCGGACCCTGACTGCAACGGCGCTGCTGTTTGCCATCTACCTGATCAAACCCGCACCGTTCTGTATCCTGGATGAGGTAGACGCACCGCTGGACGATGCCAATGTGGGTAAGTTTACCAACATGATCCGCCAGTTTAGCCAGAACTCGCAGTTTATTATCGTAACCCACAATAAGACTACCATGAGCACGGTAGATGTGATCTATGGCGTAACTATGCAGGAGCCGGGGGTAAGCAAGCTGGTTAGCGTGGACTTCAGAAGTCTGGCGGCACAGAATTAGATTTTTGTACTGTGCATGGGATCATCCCACCTGTTAACGTTCAAAAATTTGTTTCTGTCGAAGTATAGTTGTTGTATCAATAGTGCCACCTGTTTTACGGGTGGCTTTTTTTATTGTATTACATACCACAACCCTTCAGTGTTTCAGCGGCAAAAAAACAGGAAAAAATTATGCCTTCCGCTGATCTTCGTCAGCCTGCAATAGCAACCACTTCGTAATTTTACATTTTTAAAATTAATGATTCTTAAAGCCTGCAGTATGTTCAATGAAAGGGTGCGCCCGGAGCGGTTAAAAAGTAAAATAACGACTGTAGATGAAGCGGTAAAACTGTTTAAAGATGGGATGACCGTTGGCGCCAGCGGCTTTACCAAAGCGGGCGATAGTAAGGTGGTGTTACCGGCCCTGGCAACACGCGCGCAAAATGAAACGCTGAAGATCAACCTGATCACAGGGGCTTCGCTGGGACATGGTACAGATGGAAAACTAGCTGCTGCCCATGCTCTAAAAAAACGCATGCCCTTTCAGGTGGATAAGGTTTTAAGGGACAAGATCAACCAGGGAGAGGTACTGTTTATTGATCAGCACCTGAGTGAAAGTGCAGAGCAGATCCACAATAAGATCATTGATCCGCTGGACATTGCGGTGATAGAAGTGGCTTTTATAGAGCGGGATGGCAGCCTGGTGCCAACCACCTCGGTGGGCAACTCCGTAACCTTTGCAGCCTTTGCCAGACAGGTGATTGTTGAAATCAATACCACCATACCCATGGAGGTGTTGGGCATCCACGATATTTACCAGGCGGAGGATTATCCGCACCGGAATGTTATCCCCATTGTGGCGCCCTGGAATAAGATCGGGCGTAAATCCATACCGGTTGACCCGGATAAGATAGCGGCCATTGTATTTACGGATATTCCGGACAGCCCCGCTGATATTGCCCCGCCGGATGCAAAAACAGCTGCGATGGCCGCACATATCCTCAACTTTTTTGAAGGAGAAGTGCGGCTGGGGCATCTTACCGATCGGCTATTACCCTTACAGGCCGGTATCGGCAGGGTAGCCAATGCGGTATTGGCAGAGTTTCGGAAAAGCAACTTTTACGATCTGACGATGTTCTCGGAGGTGCTGCAGGACAGTACGTTTGAGTTGATAGATGCCGGTATCTTATCTTTTGCCTCGGCCTCCTCCCTGGCGGTGTCGGAAATCTGGCACAAACGGTTATTTGAGAACCTGCAGCAGTATAAGGAGAAATTTGTTTTAAGACCACAGAATATTTCCAATACACCGGGCCTTATTCGCCGGCTGGGGGTTATTGCCATTAATACCGCCATAGAATTTGATCTGTATGGTAATGTAAACTCTACCCATATTGGAGGTACACAAATCATGAATGGCATTGGCGGCTCCGGCGATTTTGCGCGTAATGCTTACCTCAGCATCTTTGTAACACAGGCTGCATCCAAATCCAATACAATCTCCCATATTGTTCCCATGGTATCACATGTAGACCATACGGAGCATGATGTTGACATCCTGGTTACAGAGATCGGTATTGCCGACCTGAGAGGGCTGGCGCCCAGGGAACGCGCACAAACCATCATCGATCATTGTGTACATCCGGATTATAAGGAGCTGCTGCAGTCGTATTTTGACCGGGCCTGCAAACGGGGTGGCCATACGCCCCACTTACTGGAAGAAGCACTGAGCTGGCATACCCGCTTTGCAGAAACAGGATCAATGAAACCAATACAGGAGTCTTAAAAAAACAAAAAGGCTAAAAACACTTGTATGCCCGTATTTAACAAATCGAGAGGTTATGTGGTGAAGCTGGTCTTTTTATGTGTATTTGCCCTTATTGTGGCTCAGCTGGCCAACCTGCAGTTAGTAAACCGGAAATACCTGGAGCTGGCAAAGGACAATGCTGTTTTTCAAAAGATCATTTACCCGGAGCGGGGTATCATTTATGACCGGAAGGGGCGGGCGATTTTGAATAATACCATTATGTTTGACCTGGTGGTAACTCCTGCCGAGGTGAAGAACCTGGATACGGCGGCATTTTGTAGTCTTATGGGGATCGACAGGATGGTGTTCCGATCCCGCATCGTGAACGCCATTATAAAAAACTCCCGTATGCGGCCTTCCGTATTTCAATCCTTGCTGAAACCGGAGGTGCAGGCACGTTTTGAAGAGAACAGCTGGCGTTTTCCCGGTTTTGCTTTGCAGCAGCGGCCGGTGCGCACCTATTCATACAATGTGGGGGCACATTTCCTGGGTTATATCGGGGAAGTGAATGCAAAAGATATTGAACGCTCGGGAGATTTTTACCGGCCGGGCGATTATACGGGAAAGAACGGGTTGGAATATCAATATGAAGGGGTACTGATGGGGCGGCGCGGCGTGCAGTACATGATCAAAGACAACCGGAACCGCGTGGTAGGGCGTTATGAGAACGGTAGTTTTGATACCACCGCCATTGCGGGCAGAGGGTTAAAAACCAGCCTGAATGTTGACCTGCAGGTACTGGCCGAAAAACTGATGGCCAACAAAGTAGGGGCCGTGGTGGCCCTGGATCCCCAAAACGGGGGCATCCTGGCAATGACATCAGGCCCTGTATTCAACCCCAACGATCTTACCGGACCTCAAAAGAATGCCAATTATGCAAAAATGGCGTTGGATGTACGGGCTCCGCTATTGAACAGGGGGATCAAAGGAAGGTATCCGCCCGGTTCCACTTTTAAACCATTGGGCGGTTTGGTTGCATTGGATGAAGGGGTCATTACTCCGGCCTCCGGTTATCTCTGCCGGGGGGATATTATGCCTGTGGCAGAAGGGTGGGCTGCCTGGAGTCCTGGGCCGGACATGCGGATAACCTGCGCCTGGCCATTGCGCATTCCTGTAACGCCTTTTTCATGAATACCTACCGGCTTACCGTAGACAACCCGAAGTACGGGAATGTGAAACGGGGGTATGAAAAATGGGAGGAGTATATGCATAAGCTGGGGCTGGGAGTGCGCCTTGGAGTAGACCTGCCCAGCGAAGACAGGGGTAAGATACCCACAGTGGGGGATTATGATGAAGACTATAAAGGTAATTGGAGCTCATGTACCAATCTTACCCTGGGAATGGGACAGGACAAGATGATCGTAACACCTTTGCAGCTGGCAAATGCAACCTGTATTATTGCCAACCGGGGGTATTATTATTCCCCTCATTTTGTAGACAGCATAGAGCGGGAAACCCCTGCGGATGCTCCGCTACTGAAAAAGTACCGGCAGCGGCAGGAGGTGTTAACGCATATTTCAGCGGCGGCCTATGATGCTATCATCAATGGAATGAACGATGTGGTAACACAGGGCACTGCAAAGGTGGCTGCCATCCCCGGTATTGATGTATGCGCTAAAACGGGCACGGCGCAAAATGCTACGGTACTGGATGGAAGGCGTATACAACTGGAGGATAATTCCATGTTCATCTGCTTTGCACCGAAGGATCATCCAAAAATTGCTATTGCGGTGGTTGTGGAAAATGCCGGCTATGGGGCCACCTGGGCCGGGCCTATTGCCCGCATGCTGATGGAACAATACCTGCTGGATAGTTTGACCAATAGGAGCAAGGCTGATCTGGAACAGGTTTCCCGTGCCAACCTGGTACCCTGGTATTTTGAACGCCTGCAATATAAAACGGATTCTATAAGAGCAGAGCAATGGACCCGGCTGACCGGGGATAGCACGCGGCTGCATAGGTTTTTAAAACACACTGCTCATTCCATAGTAAAAACACCTGGTGGTGCGCGCGATGCGATAAAGCCGGTTAGGGATACTGCCACCGGCAATGCGACACAGCCGGGCAAAAAATACACATCCGCCGAACCGGAATGGGCCGGTAAGGACCTGGCAGGAGCGGAGCGGAAGTATTTTTGGACTTCTTATCCGGGGCGCTGACGGCCCGTTTCACTGAAGCCCGGCGCGGTTATTTTGAGCTGCTCAAAATAAATGGAAATCTGTTTTTCCTGCTGACATAAAGCTGTCACTTCCTTAAAATAGCTTTGCATTGTTGAATTACTTAAATCTGAATAATATGACAACAATGGCTCCGTGGCATGTGAATGAGCTGCGCGCTGCCCTGTACCGGTTGCTGGTGCAGGGGACTGTATCTCAGCCGCTTCCTGCAGATCATAGCGACGGCAGGGGGTATTTTGAAACGGCATCCGCTCTGGACCCGTTTGGATCCGTTTTCAGGATGATGACCGGTAAAGAGGAAACAACAACAAGAACTAAAAAAGGAGGGATAGCTGCTGAGTAAATAGTAATGCCAGACCAGGAGGTGTCTGCAATGTCACGGATCTTCTTAATGCGGATTACATCAAAATCGTGTGAAACCGTTTTGCTGATAAAATAGCCGGCAGGCAGGGTGAAGATGAATTTCTTTTTTTCGTCATAGGCAGTTATGGTTTCTTCTCTTTTCCGGAGAGCTAACCTGCGTTTGCCGGCAGTGATCGTGCGGAATATTTTACCTGCCAGTTCCTGGAAATCATTTTTTGAGTGGAAGGCCGGGGGGGGTAATATAAGCGGTGATATCAAATACCGTGTTGTCTGCTGCTTTTACTAACAACCGACCGATGGCGATGGCATTTTGGGATGTGTCAAAGTGCAACGGTTGTTCCTGCAACACACCCAGGGAGCCGGTTTGTTGAAGACGTTCTACGGAAAAATCCGTTTTATCCATCTGCCGGGCCGCTTCCAGGAACTGCGGGCCGGCTTTCGTGAACAGGAACCCCTGTATTGCTGGTTTTGGAGTTGTGCACAATGCAGAAAGTACGCTACGCCAGTTTTATTTCCGGTACATCGCCCTTAACCACCAGGCGGCCTTCTGTAGCCGCTTTTATATCCTCAACAGATACACCCGGCGCCCGTTCCAGCAACACAAACCCTTCATTGGTGATTTCCATTACGGCCAGGTCGCTCACAATTTTTTTGATGCATTTTACACCGGTTAGGGGCAGGGTGCATTGTTTCAGAAGTTTGGATTGGCCGTCCTTACTGGTATGCTGCATGGCTACAATGATGTTTTTAGCAGCGGCTACCAGGTCCATAGCGCCGCCCATACCTTTTACCATTTTTCCCGGGATCTTCCAACTGGCAATATCGCCCGTATCGCTTACTTCAAAAGCGCCCAGTACAGTAAGATCGATGTGGCCGCCGCGGATCATGGCAAAGCTGCTGGCAGAGTCAAAGTACACGCCGCCGGGCAGCAAGGTAACGGTTTGTTTACCGGCATTGATCAGGTCCGGATCAGCAGTACCTTTTTTGGGAAAAGGACCCATACCCAGCATGCCATTTTCTGATTGCAGTACTACTTCAACCCCCTCCGGTATATAATTAGCCACTAATGTGGGGATGCCAATGCCCAGGTTTACGTAATAGCCGTCTTTTAATTCCTGTGCAATGCGTTGTGCTATTTGTTGTTTTGTGAGGCTCATTTTTGTCTTTTTAGTGAATAGGAAATAGGGAATGGCCAGAGGGGATACTAAAAAAGATCATCTGCCATGATCGATGTTAACGATCATTTTACTCAGCATTTTAAAAACCGATTCCAGATGGGGTTCTAATGCGATTATTTCATTTCTGTTCAGATATTTTAAAATTAAAGATATTTCGATTTGAGTATCAACTTCAACAAGCGAACTGCGCGAAATTTCATAGAACCGCTTCTTTTCGGCGTAGGACCGCCTTGCCGCACCTTCTGCCAGGTTACCACAAACGGAAATGACTGCTCTTCGCAACTGGCTAACCAAAATAAATTGTTCTTCTTTTGGGTATGATTTGGTTTTCTCATAGACTTCGGCCACGAGATTTAATCCCTGCTGATAAACCTTAAGGCCTTTGTGTGATAGCTGTAACATGGTATGTTGTTTTTTATTGGCTACGTCTTATCGGTCCTACTCGCTACTTCCTATTCCCTGTTATTGCTCCGTCAACTGTTCAATCCTTTTTTCGTAATTCACCCCCTGGAAAATCCGTTTTATATATATACCGGGGGTATGGATCTGCATGGGATTCAGCTGGCCGGCCGGCACCAGTTCTTCTACTTCGGCAATGGTGATCCTGCCGGCGGTAGCCATAGGATGATTGAAATTGCCTGCGGTCTCTTTGTAAATAAGGTTGCCATGCGTATCGCCCTTCCAGGCTTTGATGAGCGCAAAATCAGCTATGAGCGCATGTTCCAGTAAATGGGGTTTGCCGTTAAACTCCCGTACTTCTTTTCCTGCTGCAACTTCGGTGCCATACCCCGCTGGTACATAAAAGGCCGGGATACCCGCTCCACCTGCCCGGCAGCGCTCGGCAAGTGTGCCCTGAGGAATCAGCTCCACTTCCAGTTCCCCGTGTAAAAGTTGTCGCTCAAATTCTGCGTTCTCTCCGACATAGGACGAGATCATTTTCCGGATCTGTTTTTTTTGCAGGAGCAGGCCCAGGCCGAAATCATCCACACCGGCATTGTTAGAAATACAGGTAAGAGCTGTGAGATCTGTTTCCGTAATTGCCTGAATGCAATTTTCAGGGATACCGCAAAGTCCGAAGCCCCCCACCATCAGCGTCATACCGCTTTCGATGCCGGCAATGGCTTCTTTTGCGTTTTGTACTACTTTGTTCATGTCGTTTATTTTTTTCGCCACGAAGGCTCTGAATACTTTGTTTTGCCACAAAGATGCTGAAGCACAAAAAGACGGCATTAATCTGCTGGGAAAACCGTTGCGTCCTTGCTCCTTTGCGCCGCTGCGGGAAATAAACAAACATAGGAGGCTCTAAGACTCAAAATTGGCTATTCTGTATTTCCCCCTTTGTCTTTAGCTTCGCGTCTTAGTGACTCAGGATTCTAAAAATGATACACCATGCCCATGCCATTTTCTGTAACCGTCAGTTCAGGTGCTGCCTTCTTCCAGTACCGGTTTTGTTTTTGATGACTCCCGTACATGGTAACATCAAACAGTAGCAGCCCCGCACCCTGAACGATCAATGAATTTCCATAACCCCGGTTTCTTGCCGGGTTTTTTGCTCGATCCGCCCGCGCTCTTAAGAATGCCCCTGTACCCATATACAGCAGATCAAGCCCCCCGTTGATCAGGTATAGTTTTTTTACATTTTTATAAGCCTTGTATTTATCGGCATCCGGAATGGATAAGCCCTTTTCTTTTTTGGCACGCATCAGCGCCAAAACACCGATACCGGTATTAACCGCACCCCACAGGGCATTCATCGTATGGAAGGCCTTAACCTCTGTATTTTGCGTACTTAAGGCGCCGATGATGCCACTGCCCATATTAGCCACACCCCATCCGGATAATACCCACATACCTTTTCTGTTGGTTTCGATCCGTTGCCGGTGCAGATCGTTTATATTCCATGTGCTGTTTTGTTGCGCGTTGGAAAAACAATACAAACAACAGAGAAGAAAAACGTATAGAAATTTCATAGCCAGAATTTTTATGTAAGTTACGGCATCCTGTTTAAGACTTCAATAGATTGAAATCCGGGTATGTTACGGCGATCTGCTCAATACGGGGTTCGTCCAGTCCTGTTGTTATGTTTTGATCACGGCAGTATTGCAGCAGGGCAAGCGTATTTACGTTACCAAGCAGTTCATAGCCGGTAAGCGGGCACCCCCCCAACCCGTTAATGACCCCGTCAAAACTACGGCATCCGGCTTTCCACGCTGCATCGATCTTTGCCCCTGCTTCCTCCGGCCGGGTGTGGAGGTGCAATCCCAGCTCCACGCCTGGAAAACGGGGAGCCAATGTTTTAAAGAGTCTGTAAATCACCTCAGGCGTCCCCAGCCCGGTGGTATCGGATAAGGTGATGGTCTGAACGCCTTTGCCTGCCAGTAAGTAAACGGCGTCCTGCACTATAAATTCAGACCATTCATCCCCGTAGGGATTACCGAAGGCCATGCTGATATACACCCGGAGTTGTTTTCCGGCGCCCTGGCTGATATCGGCAATTTCATCGAGGGTATGCAGAACTTTGGAGGAGTCGGAATGGATATTCCGTTCCAGGAAGGTATTGGAGATCGAGTAGGGGAAGCCCAGGATATCTACTTTTTGCTGCGCTGCAGCCTCCGCTGCGCCTCTTGCATTGCCGATAATGGCCAGCAGCCGGGTGGCCGAGCCTTCTTTGTTGATACCCGCCAGCACTTTTGCTGATTCAGTCATTTGCGGTACGGCCTTCGGCGATACAAAACTCCCGAAGTCGATTACTTCAAAGCCTGCCTGCATCAGCTCATTGATATAGGCTGCCCGTTTTTCCGGCGGAATGGTATAGGGCAGCCCCTGCTGTGCATCACGGGGGCATTCGGTTATTTTTAGTTCATTGTTCATGGTGTATAGTTAATAGTTAATAGGTCATGGTTTACCTTTTATAAAGAATTACGAAGTTTGGTAATCATTTTGCTTAGCAACTCATAGTCTTCGTATAATTTTCTGAACAAATTTTCTGCAATATAGTTTCTCTTTTTTGCTAGGAATAGCCCTGCCACTACCTCAATAGCTGAACGCAAAGCGATATTTAAAAATTGCTTAAATACCGGAATAGTTTGTCCTGTGGAACCTTCGGCGATGTTCAGTACAACAAAATCAGCTGCTTTTTTGAGCTGGGAAGAGAGGCTATATCTTTCTTCAACCGGAAAGTTCTTTGTTATAAGATCAATCTCATTCGAAGCATCGACCGCCTTATGCCAAACATTTAATTCTTCAAAACGAAATGCCATATCAATTAGTATTATTGCATTTGATATTTTAGTGTTCATAGAGCATGGTTAACGACCAGGTGTTGCATACTATGAGCCATGAACCATTGACCATGAACTATAACCCTAACTGCTTCGCGATCACGATCCGTTGTATCTCCGATGTCCCTTCGCCAATTTGCAGCAATCGCTGATCGCGGTAAAAACGTTCGATATTGTATTCCTTCATCAAACCATAGCCGCCGTGAAGCTGTACGGCAGCATCCGTCACTTCTTTGGCAATTTCTGAGCAATAAAGCTTGGCCATGGCGGCTTCTTTTGTAAAAGGCTGGTGGGTATCCTTCAACCAGCAGGCCTTATATAAAAAGGTGCGCGCCAGTTCTATTTTCAGGGCCATATCGGCGAGCTTAAACTGGTTTGCCTGGAAGGAGGCAATGGTATTGCCGAACTGCCTGCGCTCCTGTGCATAGCTTAGCGCCATTTCAAAAGCGCCCTGTGCACAGCCCAGTCCCATGGCGGCAATACTTAAGCGGCCGGCATCCAGTGTGCGCAGCATGATCTTTGAACCCTCACCAACGGGGCCCAGCGTATGCGATTTTGGTACACGGCAATCATCAAAAAATAATTGTGCGGTATCGCTGGCGCGCCACATCATTTTACCGTGCATCGCCTGTTGCGAAAAACCCAGCGTGTCCCGGTCTACAATGATCGTTGTAAATTCTTTTTTTCCGTTTACCTCATTGGTTACAGCTTGCACTGTTGTGCCACGGTTGATGGAAACAGAACCATTGGTGATGAAGATCTTATTGCCATTGATTACCCAATGATCGCCATCGGCTTTCGCTGTTGTTTTGGAAGCACGTGAATCACTTCCGGCACCTGGCTCTGTTAATCCGAACGACCATAGGGCCGTGCCGGTGCAAAGTTGCGGCAGGTATTGCAGTTTTTGCTCCTCTGTGCCGTAGTTGTAAATGGGACCAATGCCCAGGGAGTTATGTGCAGCCAGGGTAGCGGCCTGTGAACCGTCTATCCGTGCTATTTCTTCCACCGCAATAATGTAGGCAAGATAATCCATACCCGCACCGCCGTATTTTTCCGGAAGATAGATACCCATCAGGCCCAGCTCGCCCATTTGCCGGGTAAGCTCCGGTGAAAATTTTTCCCGTTCATCCAGTTCCTGAGCCTGGGGCCTGATGCTTTTTTCTGCGAATGACCGTACCATATTCCGGATCGCCTGGTGCTCCTCGCTTAATGAGTAATCCATATTGAAATGATCTTTTGTTGTTATTGTCCGGGTTCGTTTCCTCAAGAACCAGATGCCTGATCCAATCCCTCTATATGAATCAATGTCGTTGTTGCATCCACCTTATCGCCTTCGGCTACATCAATCGCCGTTACCACTCCGTTCCTGGGGCTCAGGATATTGTTTTCCATCTTCATGGCCTCTACAATTAACAGCAGATCTCCGGCGTGTACGACTGCTCCGGGCGCTACCGCTATTTTGATCACTTTGCCCGGCATGGGGGCCCATATATTGCCGGTTGCGGTGGCGGTTGCCGATGGAGGAGCCACTGCGTCTGCTGCTATATGCAGTATATCATTGCGTTTTATGGTATAGTCGAAGCCGTTGTAGCGGATGATAAATATACCCGGCGCTGTTTCATAAATATGCACGGGGTATAACTGCTGATCCAGTACAAGGTTGAATTGTTGTGCCCCCGCTGGTGTAAGCGTTGCATTACGGGGTATTGTTTGGTATTCAAAGTCGACTGAGGAAGGTGCCTGCCGGCGGATCATTACCGTCATATCCTGGCCTTCTATATTCAGTGTGATCTGTTGGACGGGCCGCCAGTAGCCAATTTCCCGCCAGATGGATGATGGATCTTTTTCCTTGTGAAGCAGGCTGAATACCAGTGTGGCTGCCAGGGGGATCCATAGATCTTCTTCTTTTTTACGATCTTCGAATTGTTGCAGCAGATGGGCCAGGTGGAGGTCTATATATTTTGTGGAGATCCTGTTTTCGATAAAATCCGGGTGGTGGAGCAGCCCCAGCAGAAAGGCTATATTGTTTTTAATGCCGTAGATGAAGTACTGTTGGAGGGCCTCCTGCATTTTTTTGCGTGCCGTCTCCCTGTCTGCACTCCAGGTGATGAGTTTTGCAATCATCGGGTCAAAATCTCCTGTCACAATGGAGCCGTGTTGCAGCAGCATACCATCGATGCGGATATGTTCGCCATAAGGTTCTTTATAAAAACGCAGCCTGCCGGGGGCTGGTAAGAATTGTTGTTCCGGATCTTCAGCATAGATACGGCATTCGATAGCATGCCCCTTTTGGCGGATGTCTTTTTGCTGAAAGTTCAGCGGCTCCCCCCGGGCGATGCGGATCTGCTGCTCTACAATATCTATGCCGGTGGTAAGTTCTGTAACCGGATGTTCCACCTGTATCCGGGTATTCATTTCAAGAAAGTAGAAACTAAGATCCGGGCCTACCAGGAATTCGAGCGTTCCTGCACTTTGGTAACCGATTGCTACAGCCAGCTGTACTGCGGCATTGCAGATCTGTTCTCTAACCTCCATCGTTAAGGTAGGTGAAGGCGCTTCTTCAATGATCTTCTGATGACGTCGTTGCAGCGAGCACTCCCGTTCATACAGGTGGATAACCTGGCCCTGCTGATCGCCCAGTACCTGTACTTCCACATGCCGGGGTGCTTCAATATATTTTTCAATATACACCGTGTCGTCTCCAAAATAATTCAGAGCTTCCCGTGCTGTTGCTTCAAGCGCATTTTGTAATTCAGCTTCCTGCTGCACCACGCGCATCCCCTTGCCACCTCCGCCGGCTGCAGCTTTTATCAGCAATGGAAAACCGATGACGTGGTACTGTGCCAGCAGCTGCCGGATAGTGCCCGTAATACCAGGTGTAACCGGTACCCCGGCTGACCGGGCGGTTTTGCGCGCAGCAATCTTATTGCCCATGGCTTCCATTGCCTCCGGGGTGGGACCAATAAAAGTAATATCCTGATCCCTGCACGCTTCTGCAAATGCGGCATTTTCCGAAAGGAATCCGTACCCCGGGTGGATGGCATCTGCGTTTACTGCCTTTGCCGCGGCGATGATCTTATCACTGTTCAGGTAGGTTTCGCCGAGTGATTGTCCCTCCAGCAATATGGTTTCATCTGCTTCATGAAGATAGGCAGCTCCGGCATCCTGGAGGGCATAAACCAATACGGTGCTGATCCGCATTTTTTTGGCTGTCCGGATAATACGTAGGGCAATTTCGCCACGGTTTGCTATAAGGATTTTATTCATTGAGTGAAGGGTCGAGTGAAAGGTTTATGGTGAAAAGTTTTTAGTGAGATGTTTTTAGTGAGCTGTTTTATAGTGAGAAGTTTGCGATGGGCGGTAGAAAGTCACTGTAGCCAGTTGGGTTTTCGCTTTTCGAAAAATGCCTGCATGCCTTCCTGGCCTTCGGGGGAACTGCGGGCCTTTGCGATAGCCTCCACGGTATCTGGAATGGCTGCTTCCAGCTCTTTTGCTGCTAACCGATGTAAGAGTTGTTTGGATGCGGCAACCGATCCCGGTCCGGCCAGTAACAGCTCCTGTATCAGTTCTTCTACCTTGCTTTCGAGTTCCATTTCCTGTAATACCTGGTTAATGAGTCCGGCCTGCGCTGCTTCCCTGGCATGGAATTGCCGTCCCGTAAGGATGAATTCCTTTGCCTTGGTTTCACCGATCCTTTTCAGGATATAGGGTGCTATCGTGGCGGGTACCAATCCCAGTCGTACCTCGGAAAAGGCGAACAGGGTATCATTGCCCGCATAAGCAAAATCGCAGGCGGCAATCAACCCATTAGCACCACCCATTGCCGCTCCGTGTGCTACGGCGATCGTGGGTTTGGGGGTGTTGTAGATGGTCTGGAAACACCGTGCCAGTTGCCGGTTCTCTTCCAGGCTTTCCCCGTATCCGGATGTTGCAGTAGCCTTCATCCATTTAAGATCGGCACCGGCACAAAATACTTTCCCCCGCCCCCGCAGAGTGATCACGCGCACGGCTTCATCGCTACCCAGGGTTTCAAATGCATGGATCAACTCGCTGATCATGGTGTCGTTGAATGCATTCCGTACTTCCGGCCGGTTCAGCCAGATGGTGGCGATGTGGTAATGCTGTTCTGTTTCGATGGTTGTGTACATAATAAGTGAATAGGGAAAAGTGAGAAGTGAATAGTAAATAGTCAATAGTCAATAGGGAGATGAGTCTTGTTTGTGCTTCATGCCTGATGGTGGATGGCTCGCTATGTGAATATGAGCCGCTACATCCTGAATACCCCATTTTTTGTTTCCTCCCATTTTTTATTTAAGGAAACCGCGATACACAGTGCGATGACGGTTCGCGTATCGGCAGGGTCAATAATGCCATCATCCCACAACCGGGCCGTGCTGTAATAGGCGGATCCTTCTGTTTCGTATTTTTTTAAGATCGATTGACGCAAGGCTTCTTTTTCGGCTTCGGGAAATTCCCTGTCCGATGCCTTTAACTGTTCCTCTTTTACCGTGGTTAGCACACCTGCTGCCTGCTCGCCGCCCATTACCGATATTTTGGCATGCGGCCACATAAATAAAAAACGGGGATCGTAGGCGCGGCCGCACATGGCATAGTTGCCCGCGCCGAAGGAGCCGCCAAATATCACGGTAAATTTGGGTACATTGGCATTGGCCACGGCATGCACCATCTTGGCGCCATCGCGGGCAATGCCTTTATGCTCGTATTCTTTGCCAACAATAAATCCGGTAATATTCTGTAAAAATAAAATGGGCGTTTGCCGGGCGGCGCAAAGCTGTACAAAGTGGGCGCCTTTTAGAGCAGATTCTCCAAACAACACCCCATTATTGGCAATGATACCCACCGGATAACCCATAATGTGCGCAAAACCAGTGATCAGGGTAGGGGCATAAGTCGCCTTGAACTCGTGAAAGCGACTACCATCTACCAATCGCGCGATGACTTCTTTGGCATCTACCGGTTTTTTCAGATCCGTTGGTATCAGTCCATAGAGCTCCCGGGGATCATAAAGGGGCGCTTCTGCTGTAACCCGTTCCACCTGCTGTGATTCCGGTTGCTTAAATGTCTGTATGATATTCCTGCATATAACCAGCGCGTGCTGATCATTTTCTGCAAGATGATCTGCCACTCCCGATATGGAAGTATGTACCACGGCACCTCCCAACTCTTCCGCAGTTACTTCTTCCCCGGTGGCGGCTTTTACCAGGGGCGGACCGCCAATAAAAATAGTACCCTGGTTGCGTACAATGATGGTTTCATCGCTCATGGCCGGCACATAGGCGCCACCTGCCGTACAGGATCCCATTACAATTGCGATCTGCGGAATGCCGGCTGCCGACATCCGGGCCTGGTTGTAAAAAAAACGACCAAAGTCATGGCGGTCCGGAAATACTTTGTCCTGCTCCGGCAAAAAAGCCCCGCCGGAGTCTACCATATAGATGCAGGGCAGCTGGTTCTCCAGTGCAATTTCCTGCGCCCGTACATGTTTTTTTATGGTCAGTTCCATATAGGTGCCGCCTTTTACGGTAGCGTCATTGGCAATGATCATAACCATGCGCCCGTGCACCGTGCCAATGCCGGTAATAATCCCAGCAGAGGGAAACTGGTTTTCATACATTCCAAAAGCTGCTAATGGCGAAAGCTCCAGAAAAGGGGTATTGGGATCCAGCAGGTTGTCTACCCGCTCCCGCGCCAGCAGCTTTCCTCTTTTCTTATGCTTTTGAACGGAGGGCCGGCTGTTATCATGCAGTACGCTCTTCAGACGTTGATGATACTGCTCCAGCAATTGCCCGTAAGCATTTTTATTGTCGCTAAATGCAGGAGAAAATGTATCTGCCGTTGATTGAATCTGGTACAAAGTCTCTGATTTTTGTTCTTTTAAAGTGATACGAAGTAAAGAAATTTTTTTCACAATAACTAACAATTGTTAGTGTTTCTTTGAAACCTTGCACAAACGGGTAAATATAATGATGGATGGCTTATGGTACCAGCTGTAGCGCTCCTATCGGCTTCCTTGTGTCACTCCCTTGTGCTGCATTGCATGGGGCAACAAATAATCGATCAACCGGTGAGTCCATCTTTAGAAAAGTATTGAAAGTCTCCGCCCTCAAATTCAGGCACGCTGATTCATCCAAACCCTTACTTTTGTAAAAGATTGCAAAAACGATTTTGTTATTTAAAAATGCTATTATTGCTCATGAAGAAGATTGCGCGTTCCATCCTTTTGCTAATAGCCGGAGGTTTTTCGCTCCTGCTGCATGCCCAGGAAAATGACCCGGTTGAGTGGGTGAATCCACTTATGGGCACACAGTCCAAACCCAGTCTTTCCAATGGAAATACCTACCCGGCCGTGGGCGTTCCCTGGGGTATGAATCTTTGGAGCGCACAAACCGGCAAAATGGGCGATGGCTGGATGTATACCTATGATGCAGATAAGATCCGCGGGTTTAAACAAACCCACCAGCCTTCTCCCTGGATGAATGATTATGGGCAAATCTCTATCATGCCGGTAACCGGCAAAATGGTATTTGAGCAGGATGCCCGGGCCAGCTGGTTCTCTCATAAGGCGGAAATCGCCAAACCGTATTATTACAGTGTGTACCTGGCGGATCATGATGTTACAACGGAACTGACGCCCACCGAGCGGGCCGCGCAATTCCGGTTCACCTTTCCTGAAACCGACAGTTCTTTTGTAGTAATTGATGCGTTTGACAAAGGCTCTTATATTAAGGTGATCCCCGCAGAAAAAAAGATCATCGGGTACTCTACCAAACATGCCCGCGGACCGCTGCCGGACTTTAAAAACTATTTCGTCATTTATTTCAACAAACCGTTTGCAAATGCCCATACCTGGGAGGGCAAGACGCTCAATGAGTCCGCACTGGAGATTACGGCCGATCATAGCGGTGCCATTGTAGGGTTTAAAACAGCTAAAGGTGAAAAGGTGAGTATGAAGATCGGCACTTCTTTTATCAGCTTTGAACAGGCTGAATTGAGCCTGAAACGGGAACTGGCCGGCGATAGTTTTGAGCAAACTATGGCCAGGGCAAAAAAATCGTGGAACGACCGCCTGGGAAGAATCAGGATTGAGGGCGCTTCCGTTGATCAGAAGCGGACCTTTTATTCGGCCATGTACCGGACTCTTTTCTTCCCGCATAAAATGTATGAGCTGAATGCCTCCGGCCAGGTGGTACATTACAGCCCGCACAACGGCAAAATCCTTCCGGGCTACCGTTTCTCCGGGACCGGCTTTTGGGATACGTTCCGGGCCCTGTATCCTTTCCTGAATTTTCTGTACCCGTCCATTAATAAAGAGATGCAGGCCGGCCTGGTGAATGATTACAAAGAAGGTGGCTGGCTACCGGAGTGGAGCAGCCCGGGATATTCGGATGTAATGGTGGGTAATAACTCTGCATCGGTGGTGTCTGATGCTTATTTAAAAGGCTTGCGGGGATATGATATCAATACCCTGTATGAAGCACTGCTGCATGGCGCCAATAATGAGGGACCAAGGGCTACCGGCCGCAGGGGCGTGGAATATTATAACAAACTGGGCTATGTACCTTATGATGTAAAGATCAATGAAAATGCAGCACGTACCCTGGAATATGCGTATGATGATTTTACCATCTATCAATTGGGAAAGGCCCTGGGCCGGCCTAAGGCGGAACTGGATCTGTATAAGAAACGGTCGCAGAACTATAAAAACCTTTTTGACCCGGAGCACAACCTGATGCGCGGCAAGAATAAGGACGGTCAGTTTCAAAGCCCCTTCAATCCCTATAAATGGGGCGATGCTTTTACGGAAGGAAACAGCTGGCACTACTCCTGGAGCGTATTTCATGATATACAAGGCCTGATCGGCTTGATGGGAGGCAAAGCCAATTTTGTAAAACAACTGGATAATGTGTTCAGTCTGCCCCCTGTTTTTGACGACAGTTATTATGGTGGTGTGATCCATGAGATCCGCGAAATGCAGATTGCCAATATGGGGCAGTATGCACACGGCAATCAGCCCATCCAACACATGATCTATCTGTATAATTATGCCGGAGCTCCCTGGAAAGCGCAGTATTGGGTGCGCGAAACCATGAACCGGATGTATAAGGCAACACCGGATGGTTATTGCGGCGATGAAGATAACGGACAAACCAGCGCCTGGTACGTATTTTCGGCCCTGGGATTTTACCCGGTAACACCCGGCGTAGATCAATATGTAGTAGGGGCTCCCTTGTTTAAAAAGGCCACTATATACCTGGAGAACGGCAAAAAAATTGTTATCAATGCTTCGGCCAACAGCGACCAAAACCGCTATATACAGTCGGCAACTTTCAACGGGCAAGCCTATGGTAAAAACTGGTTTAGCTTTAGTGGGCTGCAAAAGGGAGCTGTTATCAATTTTAATATGGGAGCGCAACCCAATAAATTCCGGGGTACGGCTGACTCCGACGTGCCTTATTCTATGAGTCGCGACGATCAATAATCGTATCACAGGGTGGTACAGGTATCCGGTTGCTGTTGAGGGAACCGGATTTCTTTTATGTACCTATGGAATGCATTGAGCCTGCGGGGCGTCGCTTTTCCTTAGGAAGCACGGATACCCGACAGAGGTACGGGGTTATAAAATCTGAGAGCATGATACGTTTTTCAGTGTTTATGACTGCACGCTGCTTTGTAGAAATATCAGATGATTTAGGCTTCTGCCCAACCACCGGATGAACTTGATGTCGCAATTTGCGACATCAAGTTGCAGAGGGGCCTTATTCGGAAGCAAGCTCGGATTTTTTTGTGATCAGAAAGGGCCGTCTGTGATCGTCAGCCCAGCTTGAACCCGATCTTATTTCTTGGTATCGGGCTCCTTTGCTTTTCAATCAGTTCTTTCAGCACGGCAAAGATATTCTCAATATCCCGGGTGTTGCCCTTTACTTCTTTTTCGAGCCGGGCTAATTGCGTCAGTATGTCTTTTTGATTCAATGCATACTCGCGCAATTTGGTAAATACACGGATAATGCGGATGTTGACTTCGACAGCCACATCGCTGTTCAATATGCTTGATAGCATGGCCACCCCCTGCTCTGTAAAGGCATAGGGTAAGGTTCGTCTTCCTCCCCAGGCTGGTGATGAACTTGATGTCGCAATTTGCGACATCAAGTTGTCGAACTCCTTTTGCCTGAGCGTAAACATGAAGTCTTTGGGAAAACGATTCAGGTTGCGTTTTACCTGTTCATTCAGACGCCGGGTTTCAACTTTGTACATTTCAGCCAGGTCCTGGTCCAGCATTATTTTTTGGCCCCGGACAACATAGATCCGGTTTAGGATTTTTTGTTCAGCTACCAGGAGTTGCAGTTCTTTCTTTGCCATAGGTGTTGTTTTTTATGGTTTGCAAAAAAGGTTATTTTTTCATGGTTTCGCTTATGATTGTCTTTGCCATTAGTTCAAATTCGGTGTTTTTTCTTTTAGGACTATTGTAGGGTAAAGGTAGCTAAAAGAAGCCGTATGGGTTAAAATATCAGTTTGGCAAGGTATGAACGTATAAGCCGGTTGACCTGTTGCAAGCCATAGTAAAATTTTCCATTAGCTTAGTGAATCCTAACATTTCCCGGCAGGGCGATTCGATCTATTTTCGATCTGTTGGCAAAAGGTAATGTTGCGCCCGGTAGCCATCTAAATGCTGTCATATGGCTGTAAAGATATATTTTGAAGATTTTATGCCGGGAGAGAAGCGAACCACTACCGGGAGGACCATTACGGAAGCAGATATTGTATTACATGCCGGGCAAACCGGGGATTTCTATCCGCATCACATGGACGCGGAATGGTGTAAAAGACAACCCTTTAAACAGCGGATCGCACACGGTACCCTGATCTTTAGCGTAGCCGTTGGGCAAACTGCGGGCGTGATCAATGAAGCCGCCATGACCTATGGCTATGAACGGTTGCGCTTCATCGCCCCGGTATTTATCAATGATACGATAAAGACGACCCTTACCATCAAGGAGAAAAAGGATCATAAAAAGCCGGAGTACGGCATCGTTTCAGAGCTGCTGGAAGTGCACAATCAACACGGGCAACTCGTATTGGTATGTGAACATCTGTTACTGGTGGAAAAAAAGGAACAGCATGGATAAGCGGGTGTTAAAAGGGATTACATGGGACCACAGCCGGGGTATGGTACCGCTCCAGGCAGCGGCGCAGCGTTTTGGCGAATTGCACCCGAATGTACAGGTAGTATGGGAAAAACGCAGCTTACAGGCTTTTGCAGATTATTCCATTGAGAAACTGACAGAGATCTATGATCTGCTGATCATCGATCATCCCTGGGTGGGCAGCGCTTCGGTAACCAATTGCGTACTTCCATTGAACGAATACCTTCCGGAGGCTTTTTTAAAAGAATTACAGCAGCACTCCGTTGGGGCGTCTCATAGCAGCTATTATTACGATGGCGGACAATGGGCGCTGGCTATTGATGCCGCAACGCCAGTGGCCAGTATGCGTGCGGATCTGCTACTACAGCAGGCAGTGGTACCGCAGACCTGGGAGGAGGTAATGGTAATAGCAGCAAAAGGAAGGGCCGCTGCTCCCGCCATACCCATCGACCTGCTGATGAATTTTTATACCTTTTGCCGGGCGCATGGCGGCAACCTTTTCAAAGACGGGGAAGTGATAGCGTCCGGAACGGGGGTTGCGGTCTTGAACACCATGAAAGCATTTTATGGTCTGCTTGACCATCGCTTTTTTTCAATGAACCCAATAGGGGTTGCAGAGGCAATGAGCAATACTGATGATTACTGGTATTGCCCCTTCGCTTATGGATATTCCAATTATTCGAGAAGACATTACAGCGGACAACTGCTGACTTATACAAACGTTGTTACTTTTAATGGTCAACCCTTACAAACTACATTGGGAGGTACCGGTATCGCGGTTTCAGCATATAGCAACCACCAATCGGTTGCAGTGGATTTTGCACAGTTTGTATGTGCACCGGAATGGCAGCAAACCGAGTACATCCTTACCGGTGGACAGCCGGGATATGATTTTGGTTATGACGATGTATTGAACAACCAGGTATGTAACGGATTTTTTGAAAATACGAGGGCAACTCTTGAGAATGCTTATGTGCGTCCGCGTTATCACGGCTACCTTCATTTTCAGGACGCGGGGGGCTTTTATATCCGGGAATATTTAAAGGGCAATATCCTATCGCCACAAACAGTACTTACGAAATTAAATGCACTTTATGCGGAAAGTTTAAAACCGGAGGCGATCCTATGAACCAACTACCATTAAATGGATTGATTGTACTGGAATTCAGCCAGTATTTATCGGGCCCGTCGGCCGGCCTGCGACTGGCGGATCTCGGGGCACGTGTTATAAAAATTGAACGGCCACAGGGGGGCGATCCCTGCCGGAGACTGGCGGTGAAGAATTTGTGGGTAGACGGCGATGCACTGAACTTCCATGCCATCAACCGGAATAAAGAAAGCTTTACGGCAGACCTAAAAAACAGGGAGGACCTGGAACAGGTGAAGAAGCTGATCCTGAAGGCAGATGTGATCACCCATAATTTCCGGCCGGGGGTGATGGAAAAGATAGGACTGGCTTATAAGGACGCAAAGGCAATCAATGAAAAGATCATTTATGCGGAGATCAGTGGCTTTGGCAGAAAGGGGCCCTGGGCGCAAAAGCCGGGGCAGGATCTGCTGGTGCAATCCTTATCCGGGCTTACCTATACCACGGGCAATGGCGGTGGCGCCCCGGTTCCATTTGGTCTGTCGGCGGTGGATACGATCAGCGGCATTCATCTGGTGCAGGCGGTGCTGGGCGCATTGATCCGCAGGCAGCGTGAAGGAAAGGGGGCTTATATCGAGCTCAGCCTGATCGAATCCGCTATCGGTATGCAGTTTGAATTGTTTACCACCTTCTTCCATAGTAAAAATGGCATTCACCGTAGCAGGATCAATAACGGCAGCCCATTGCTGGGAGCCCCTTACGGGATTTATAAAACGGCGGATCATTTTCTTTCACTGGCCATGATGGAGCTCCGGCTCCTGGCGTCCGCATTGGGCTGGGAAGAACTGAACGCTTTTGATCAGGAGGATGTTTTTCAGAAACGGGACGAGATCAAAACGCTGATCGCAAAGAAATTAAAAACGAATACGACCCGGTACTGGCTGGAACGGTTGCGCAAAAATGGATTATGGGCCGCCGCTGTTTATAACTGGAAGGAACTGGATCAGACCGAAGGGTATAAAGTGTTAGAAATGGAACAGGAATTGCAGGCAGGCAATAGAACCATCCGGACCACCAGGTGCCCGATTATACTGCGCGGGAAAAAGCTGGTTTCAGCAAAAGCCGCACCGGCATTGGGTGCTGATAAGGATGCAATCATTAAACATTTAATGGAGGGGTAAATGAGCTTTCTAAACGATATTTTGGTGGTTGACTTCAGTCAGTTCCTATCTGGTCCATCGGCTTCCTTAACGCTTGCCGACCTGGGTGCAAGGGTAATAAAGGTGGAGCGTCCCGTTACCGGCGATATCTGCCGGGAACTGTATGTGTCCGACGTAGTGATCGACGGTGAATCTTCAATCTTCCAGGCAATCAACCGGAGCAAGGAGGGTTATACTGCGGATCTGAAAAATGCATCGGATCTGATTAAAGTAAAAAAACTGCTGAAGCGGGCGGATGTGGTGATTCATAACTTCCGGCCTGGTGTGATGGAGCGGTTAGGGTTGGATTATGAAACCGTTAAGGGGCTTAATCCTTCCGTTGTGTATGGCAGTATCAGCGGTTTTGGTGCAGAAGGGCCCTGGAAGGATCTGCCGGGGCAGGATCTGTTGCTGCAGTCAGCAACGGGTATAACACTGCTGAACAATACCGCTCACGAAAATCCCACTCCCCTGGGCGTTTCCATTGTGGATATTTTGTCCGGAGCACATCTTGCACAGGGCATTTTATCTCTGCTGTATCAAAAAATGACATCAGGAGAAGGGGGAGAGGTACAGGTAAGCATGTTGGAAACTGCGCTCGATTTTCAGTTTGAATTGCTGACCTGTTATTACAATGATGGCAACGAGCTGCCACAGCGCAGCGAAGTGAACGGTGGGCACCCCTATGTGGGCGCTCCCTATGGTATTTATAAAACAGCCGATTCCTGGCTGGCATTGGCCATGACGGATATCGTAAAGCTGGGACAGTTAACAGATTGCTATGCACTGTTAGCCTATACAAACAGCGATGAATGGTTTACTCAACGGGATGCGATCAAGCAGGTACTGGCTGCACATTTGCAGCAGCGGTCCACAAAAGAATGGTTGGCGGTACTGGAGCCGGCTGATATCTGGTGCTCGGAAGTGCTGGACTATGCCGGGCTGAGAAGCCATCCGGCCTATAAGGAGCTGCAGATGGAGATGACGGTAAAAAACAGCAATGGTACGGCCATTACGACCACGCGTTGTCCGTTCCGGATTGATGGACAGTTGCTCTCCAGTACAACAGGAGCTCCGTTGCTGGGCGAGCATACCGCGTCTATTGATAAAGAATTTGGATTAAATCAATTGCAAAAAGAAGGAGCTGTAGTATCTTAGTTGATTGTAAAATAACAACAGTATGATTATTGACACACATATACACATCTGGGATACCAACAAATCATCATATAGTTGGTTGTCGGGAGCGCCGGAGCTTTTAAAACGCACGTACAGCATAGAAGAGCTGGACGCCGCAAGAAAAACTGCGGGTATTGGCGCGGGAGTTTTTGTACAGGCTGATGTGCAGATGGAAGATTCATTCCATATGCTGGAGGTGGCCCGGAACACGGATTGGATCAAAGGAGTGGTAAGCTGGCTGCCGCTGGCCGATACGGGGCGTACTGCCACGTTATTAGAGCAGCGGCTGTTGAAGGACGAATACTTCGTGGGCGTACGCCACCTGATTCATGATGAAGAAGACCCCCAATGGTTATTACAACCGGCGGCAATAGAGAGTCTGAAAATACTGGCAGCGCATAATATTCCGTATGATGTCGTCGGTGTGCTGCCGGAACATATTGAGACCATTTTAAAAGTAGCAGAGCTGGTTCCGGAATTGCGGATGGTTTTTGACCATCTGAATGCACCACCTATCAGCAGCGGGGAGCGCCATGGGCGATGGGGCGCGTTGATGCAGGAGGTTGCAAAAAATAAAAATATTTACGCAAAGATTTCCGGACTGGGCACGGTGGCCGGTGCTGAAAAGTTCACCGCGGAAGCACTGACACCCTATGTCGGATTTGTACTGGAGCATTTCGGCGCCGACCGTTGTTTTTTGGGTGGCGACTGGCCGGTATCATTGTTGGCAAGCGATTATGTACATACCTGGAAGGTATACAAGACGGTATTGTCGTCATTGCTTTCGGGTGAAATGCTGGAGCAGGTGTATGCCGGCAATGCGATCCGATTTTATGATCTGAAGCTGGATTGATTTTGACATGCAATTATTCAATGGTATATTTTTTCACGGGATAGGTGCCTCGTCTGCGGCACTGTGTTATACCCCCGAAAAAAAAGTGAGAGGCTGGTCCTGGCAAACCTACTGGTTGGCGCAGGCGGCCGTTTGCTGGCTGATCCTGCCGGTAGTAGTAGCGATGATTACGGTGCCATCCCTGGATATGGTATTGAAAGAAGCACCACGGGATGCCATGATCCGGTCATTTTTGCTGGGAATGGCTTATGGTATTGGCGGAACGGCATTTGGAATGGCTATCCGCTATATCGGCTTTTCGCTGACCTATGCGGTCTCTGTCGGATTGTCCTGCGTGCTGGGCACGTTGATTCCTCCCATAATGGATGGTTCCATCGGCAGTGTGGCAAAAGGCAACGGTGGCAACTGGATCCTTACCGGGGTTTTTCTTGGTGCTGTGGGCATTGCATTTTGCGGTATTGCCGGATGGATGAAGGAAAAGGAACTCAGTGGTACAACACAGGGCTATTCTTTTAAAAAAGGATTACCGCTGTGCATACTGGCTGGTATCCTTTCTGCTTTTTATGGTTTTGCTATTAATGCCGGAAAGCCCATCTCTGATCTTGCCGCCACGCATGGCGCCGGAAACTTTCAGGTGAATGCGGTCTATATTTTTGCCAATTCGGGAGCTTTTTTAACTACCCTGTTTTATACGTTATACCTGCATCGGAAACACCGCACATTTGGTGAGTATAAACGTGCTGCTGTAAACGGTGCCCTGACCACCAATTATTTGATGGCCGCACTTACGGGGTTTTTATGGTATGGACAGTTCTTTTTTTACGGGTTGGGGCATGTAAACCTGGGGAAGTATGAGTTTTCCAGCTGGGCCATACATATGATCCTGCTGGTGCTGTTCAGCGCCGTGGTTGGGGTAGTGCTGAAAGAATGGAAATTTACAAAACCCGGTACCAGGCAGGTGCTGATAAGCGCGTTGCTGGTATTACTGCTTTCGGTGGTGCTGTTGACCTATGGTAATTATAAAGGAGGAACCTGATATGCGTGATCCGGCGATCGATATATGTGTTATTGGGGCGGGTGGCATTGTAAATGACGCACACCTGCCGGCATACCGTATTGCCGGCTTTAATGTAAAAGGTATCGTAGACCGAGATAACCGGCGGGCCCGGGCACTTGCTGAAAAATTTGCGATTCCAGAAGTGTACGATTCGCTGGGGGCAATGGTAGCCGGCCAGGATGGGAACGTAATTTATGACTGTGCGCTGCCTGCTTCAGAAATAGTAGAAGTATTGCGGCAGCTGCCGGATGAGGCAACCGTATTGATCCAAAAGCCCCTGGGCGAAAGTATTGAGGAGGCACGGATCATACAGGAAACAGTACACTCAAAGAAAATGCTGGCGGGTGTTAATTTTCAGCTCCGCTTTGCACCCTTTGTCCTCGAAGCAAAAAAAATGATCCGAGGGGGGCAGCTCGGAACGCTTACAGATATAGAGGTCTATGTGAATGTACATACGCCCTGGAATCTCTGGTCCTTTCTGTTCGAAAAGCCACGTATGGAGATCAACTATCACAGTGTGCATTATATTGATCTCATACGGTCCTTTCTGGGAAATCCTTCCCGTGTATATGCCCGGACATTCAAACACCCGGATTCCTTGCAGCTGGCTTCTGTTAAAAGCACGATCATTATGGATTATGACGACTATATAAGGGCGGCCATTCATACCAATCATCATCACCATTTTGGGTATCATCACCAGGGAGCCTATATAAAAATAGAAGGTACCAAAGGCGCTATAAAAATGAGCATGGGTGTACTGATCGACTATCCGAATGGTATTCCGGATACATTTGATTATATAACGATCGTTCCCGGGGCAGCCCCCGAATGGAAGTCAAAGCCGATAGAGGGCTCCTGGTTTCCGCATGCATTTATCGGAACCATGGAACAGATGATCCTGGCAAAAAAAGGAATTATTGAACAGCCGGAGAACAGTATTGATGATGCCGTCGATACGATGCGGTGTGTAGAGGCCGCCTATATCAGCAGTGGGCAGGGCGGGGTTTCGTTGTCGTCCATAGCCTGAGAGCACTCATTGATGCAGCATCGCTGTCTCGTGAATGCCGGCCGTTTTACTGAGCAAACGATTTGCTATTGACCATTGAATTATTAAAGAATGAAAGGATTAATAACGATTTTTTTGCTGGTGTTTAACCTCAGTTTGTATGCTATACCGGGAAAAGGAAAAGTAACCATTGGTGTACCGGTAACCGCAACAGAACGGGTACGATATGGCGCAGGGCAGCTGAAGAATGCGCTTACTGCCGCAGGGTATACTGTAAGCATTGGGCCATCTGCGGTTAAGCAGGTAAACGGCAGCTTTATTGGATTGCACACCGGTGGCAGCGGAAAAAAAGAGGGCTTTTCCATTGAAGCAAAAGAAAAGTATATTCTTATAAGAGGGACAGATCCCTCCGGAACCCTGTATGGTTGCCTGGAACTGGCCAACCGTATTGAGAAGCGTGGCGTTTTGCCGGAAATGCTGTCCTTTTCAGATGCCCCGGAGATGGTACTGCGCGGGGAATGCATCGGGATACAGAAGCCGTACTACCTTCCAGGGCACAATGTGTATGAATACCCGTACACACCCGAAACTTTCCCCTGGCTTTACGACAGAAAATTATGGATACAGGTGCTGGATTCCATGGTACACAACCGGATGAATTCGTTGTACCTCTGGAACGGGCACCCCTTTGCATCACTGGTAAAACTGAAAGACTATCCCTACGCGGTGGAAGTGGATGAGGCTACCTTCAGGAAGAATGAAGAACTATACCGCTTCCTGACCACCGAGGCTGATAAACGCGGCATTTGGGTGATACAGATGTTTTACAATATCATCGTATCAAAACCCTTTGCAGAAAAAAATCATTTAAAAACACAGGAACGGGAGCGGCCCATCATTCCCCTTATTGCCGACTATACCCGTAAATCGATTGCTGCTTTTGTGGAAAAATATCCCAATGTAGGATTGATGGTCTGCCTGGGCGAAGCGATGGAAGGTGTGGGTAATGACGATATAGAGTGGTTTACAAAAACCATCATTCCCGGTGTACGGGACGGGATGCAGGCCCTGGGCATCAAAGAAGAGCCGCCAATCGTATTGCGGGCGCACGATACGGATGCTCCCGCTGTAATGAAAGCAGCATTGCCACTCTATAAGAATTTATACACGGAAGCGAAATTTAATGGAGAAGCTTTAACGTTTGAAAGGCCACGAGGCGCCTGGGCCGAATTGCACCAGCGCTTAAGCAAACTGGGAAGCGTACAAATTGAGAACGTACATATAATGGCCAACCTGGAGCCATTCCGCTATGGAGCGACCGATTTTATCCGCCGGTCTGTAACAGGTATGCACGAAGTAATGGGCGGAAACGGGCTGCATCTGTACCCACAGGCTTCGTACTGGGACTGGCCTTATACGGCCGATAGCGTGGCCGGAGGTAAGCGGCTCCTCCAAATTGAACGGGATTGGATATGGTACAAGGCCTGGAGCCGCTATGCATGGAGGGCAAGCCGCGACAGTACAGCCGAAAGCCATTATTGGGCGGCATTGCTGGCCGAAAAGTTCGGAATGAACAAAAATGGCGGCGCGCATATTTTACAGTCCTACAACCAGGGCGGGCAAATAGCCCCCAAACTTTTACGACGATTTGGTATTACCGATGGCAATCGCCAGACGCTCAACCTGGGAATGCTGATGACACAGCTGATCAATCCGTACCGGTATGGATTATTTACCTTGTTGTACGAGTCGGAAAGCCCTGTAGGAGAGTCGCTGGCAACATATATGGAAAAAGAATGGGCCCATCAACCACATATCGGTGAAACGCCGGTTGCTGTTATCAATGAAGTAAAAGCTCATGGAGATAAAGCAGTAACCGCAATGGATGCTGCCGAAAGAGAGGTGACAAAAAACAGGGATGAGTTTGAACGCATCAAAAATGATGCTTATTGCTACCGGGCCCTGGCCTATCATTTTGCGTATAAGGCAGAAGCCGCGCTATGGGTGCTGCGATACAAATACTCCGGCGATATAAAAGACCTGGAAAAAGCCCTGCCACTTTTAAAGGTAAGTGTTGATTGGTATAAAAAACTGGTAACGCTGACCCGGGGAACTTATTTGTACGCCAACAGTATGCAAACCGGGCAGCGGAAGATTCCCCTGTCGGGCGCTGGTGCCAACTATAAAACCTGGCAGGAAATTCTCCCTGTATTTGAAAAAGAAATGAGCACTTTCCGTTTCAGAATTGACTCATTAAAGCAGGTAAAGCCGGAAACGAAAACAAAAATACGCCCACTGGCGAATGCACAGGTGTATTTATCCGAACATGAATATAAATTTGTTACCGATAGTTTAGCGCAACCTTTTTTAGATACGGCCGCCGCTATACGGTCTTTTGCTAAGGAATTAAAGGGGCTAACGGGTATCAAAATGTCATTTCATCAGCAAATGACAAGCGGTACCGAAATCCGTTTTACAAATAGGAAACCGGTTAAGGTTTTGGTGGGTTTTTTCAAACCACAAAAAGCTGCTTTTGCTACCGATACTGTTTTTTTAAAAGAACCCGAGCTGGAAACAAATGCCAGCGCCAACGATTATGGCCAGGCAGATACAAAAATCGCGAATGCAATAGTCATTCCCGGACTTCCGCAGCTACATATCCACAGCTACGATTTTAAGGCGGGTACCAACACGCTGAAACTGGCCAGAGGCGTTGCCTTGATTTTGGGCTTCATTGATGGGGACGCCCCCCTGCCGGTTTATGATGCGGGGTTATATGAAAGTGGCAACCGGAAACAGGTAGACTGGCTTTTTGAATAGATAGATTGCATCACTGGTAAACGTTATGCATCTGTAAGCCGGAAACAATAAACAAGACGCCATCTTTATATGAAAGAAAATCTTTTGCTTTGTTACCTGCTGATTGCCGAAATCTGCAAAGCAGCGGTTCTTGCCCCAAAGCAATGGTTCGTGTCCTCCGCAATGGTTCGTTTATATTGTGCGGGTTATTACTTAACTAAATAATGAATGGATATTATGAGACTTTTTTTTGCTGTTGCCGCCTTTTTAACCTTTTTTCCGGCAGGTGCCCAGCAGTATTATGATGTTACTAAATTTGGCGCTAAAAAAGACAGCAGCGCCAAAGCAACTGTAGCTGTTGCAAAAGCGATCAAAGCTGCATCTGCTGCCGGGGGCGGCACGGTGTACTTTCCGGCAGGCAAATACCTTACAGGCCCCATTCATTTAAAAAGCAATATTACCATCCTGATCGATGCCGGCGCCGAGCTGCACTTCAGTGATGATTTTGATGATTACCTGCCCATGGTGGAGAGCCGGTATGAGGGGGTGGATGTGATGAGTTTTTCCCCGTTGTTTTATGCAAACCGGGTTGAGAATATTGCCATCACCGGAAGGGGCACCATCTATGGACACGGAAAAAAATGGTGGAATTATGTGGAGGGATATAAGGAAGGACAGCCGCGTTCCAAATGGCAGCTGGAATTTGACCGGTTGAATAAAAATATTCTTTTACCGGATGATCCGAAGCAAATGAAACGGGGTTTTTTACGCCCGCCCTTTATCCAGTTTATGCACAGTAAAAATATCTTCATCCAGGGAATCAATATCCGCAACTCGCCTTTCTGGACTATTAATCCACAATTCTGCGATAATGTAACCGTACACGCAGTTACCATCATCAACCCGGGTCAGCATGCTCCCAATACGGATGGTATTAACCCCGAAAGCTGCAGCAATGTGCGTATCAGTGATTGTCATATCAGCGTGGGCGATGATTGCATCACCATTAAGTCGGGGAAAGATGCTCCGGGACGCGCCAGGGCCAGGCCGGCTGAGAATTATACGATCACCAATTGTACCATGCTCAGCGGGCATGGAGGAGTGGTTATTGGCAGCGAGATGAGCGGCGGTGTAAAAAAGATCGCGATCAGCAATTGCATTTTTGATGGTACGGACCGGGGTATCCGCATTAAAACAACCCGAGGCCGGGGCGGTGTGGTGGAAGATATACGGGTAAGTAATATTGTAATGAAAAATATAGGGCAGCAGGCGATTGTGCTGGATATGGAGTATGCAAAAGTTCCGGAAGAACCGGTCACTGAACGAACTCCCCGCTTCCGGAACATCCGGCTAAGCAATATTACGGCGTATACAAAGGAGGCTATGTATGTAAACGGGCTGAAGGAAATGCCGGTATCGGAGATCAGTCTGAATGATGTGGTGTTTGAAGCGGAGCGGGGTATTACCCTGAAAAATGCAGTTGATATTTCATTTAATAATGTGCGGGTAAATACAAAGACGGGGCCGGCGTTAAAAGCAGATGCTGCGGAACGGCTGTCGATCCTTAATTTTGATGCCGCCCGGCTTGCGGCGGATATGCCGGTGTTGCGCCTGGATAATGTAAAAGGCGCGCGTATACAGGATTGCTGGCCCTTTAATGGTATTAGGCAGTTTGCAGCGATTGGCGGTGCGGCTACAGAAAATATAATGTTCGAAGATAATATAGTGGTAAATGAGCAGATCCGCATTGGGGCTGAAGTAAATAAGGAAGCGGTAAAACTGGATTGATGCTTGTTTTTGCCAATCGGCTGGAAGGTCAGCCCCGCAGATTTACGCCGGTGATATGCAGGGGAAATACCCGGCGGGAAGCGGCGAAAAGGTCAGCGAAAATTTGCGGGAAAAATATATAAAGGTTTACGTGTAGAACGATGATTAAATATTGACAAATGAAAAAAAGTTTTGTATTCATGGCGGTACTTCTTTCGGGAGTATCCTTAATAAAAGCACAGAACCTCGAACTTTGGTACAACCGGCCTGCAACCGAATGGGTAGAAGCCCTGCCCATTGGGAACGGTCGCCTGGGAGCTATGATTTTTGGCGGGGTAGCCGATGACCGCATCCAGTTTAATGAAGAAACATTATGGTCTGGCGGACCACGGGATTATAACCGGAAGGGGGCATATCAATACCTGGACCCAATAAGGACATTGCTGTTTGCCGGCAAACAGCGGGAAGCCGAAGACCTGGCCGGCCGCGAGTTTTTGGGATTGAAATCGGCCGAAGGCAACCGTGCTGCCTGGGTGGCAAAGATCAAAGCCATCCTGAAACAAAAAAACAATCCCTCCATTGCTGCCTATAACGACCGGAATTGGAAAGCGATATACGTGCCCAACTATGATGGTTGGGAAAAGGAAGGGCTGGGAGAACTGGATGGTGCGGTATGGTTCCGTACCAGCTTTGAGCTGCCGGCAGACTGGAAAGGCAACCCATTGGAACTGGATCTGAACAAGATTGCCGAACAGGACATTACGTTTGTAAACGGGGTAAAAGTAGGCGCACAGGACAATGGGGATGCCCGCATTTACAAGGTGCCCGCCTCCGTATTAAAGACGGGCAAAAACAGCATCGCCATACTGGTGTTGAATACAGCGGGCAAAGGCGGCATTCTGGGATATAAAGATAAGGGTAAGGCAATCGGGATTTATCCCGTGGGGAAACCCGGTTCAAAATTGCCCCTGGATGGCCAATGGAAATACTGGGTTCAATCGGACAAAGTACCACAGGTTGGCGAGTACCAGGCCCGCTACCAGCCCTTTGGCGACCTGCATTTTTATTTTGATGTAGATACCGCATCCGTTACGGAATACCGGCGTACGCTCAGCCTGGCCGATGCAGCCCTAACCACTTCTTATAAAAGCAGGGGCATTACCTTCAAACGCACTTATATTGCCAGCGTACCGGACCAGGTGATAGCGGTAAACCTGGCGGCCGACAAAGCCGGCGCCATCAGCTTTCAAACAGCGCTTTCGAGCCCGCATCGGAATTTTGTACTTAAAAGGATTGATCCGCATACCGTGGCGCTGCACGTACAGGTTAAGGACGGCGCCTTGTTTGGAGAGAGTTATGTGCGGGTAGCAACAAAGAACGGAACGGTTACGGTAAAGGATAACCGGCTTGTGGTTACGGGGGCCGATGAGGCAACGGTGTGGATAACGGCGGCTACCAATTACCGCAATTATAAAGATGTTTCGGGCCGGCCGGCTGCGCTTTGCAAAGCCGTGTTACAGCAACTGGGACAGAAAAGCTTCGGTTCCGTACTGCGCGATCACATAAAAGAATACCAGCAGTATTTTAATACGCTTTCAGTAGATTTCTTTAATCCATCGGCGCCGGCTGCTAATGTACAACGGCCCACCGATCAGCGTCTTGCACATTTTTCCCGTTCCGGCGATCCTGAATTTATTGCTTTGTACCTGCAATACGGGCGGTACCTGCTCATCAGCAGTTCGAGACCAGGAACCTACCCGGCAAATTTGCAGGGGATCTGGAACGATCTTTTATCACCACCCTGGGGCAGCAAATATACCACCAATATCAACGCGGAAATGAATTATTGGCCGGCGGAATTATTGGGCCTTTCGCCCCTGCACAGCGCCTTTTTTAAGATGACGCAGGAAGTTGCCGCATCGGGCGCCGAAACGGCCCGGGAATATTATCGTGCACCAGGCTGGGTATTGCATCATAATACGGATCTGTGGCGGGGAACGGCGGCCATCAATGCCTCCAACCACGGCATCTGGGTTACCGGTGGCGCCTGGTTTTGTGAGCATCTTTGGGAACGCTACCTGTTTACAAAAGACGAAGTTTTTCTAAGAGACACCGCTTATCCGCTGATGAAGGGCGCTGCATTGTTCTTTAATAGCTTTCTGGTTAAAGATCCGGTGAGTGGCTACCTGATCAGCACTCCCTCCAATTCGCCGGAGCAGGGTGGACTGGTAGCCGGGCCCACAATGGATCACCAGATTATCCGGGCCTTGTTCAAAAACACCATCGAGGCCTCAAAGATTCTCAATAAGGATGCGGCATTCAGAAATGAGCTGGAAGAAAAATATCCCCGGATTGCACCCAATAAGATCGGGCGTTATGGCCAGCTGCAGGAGTGGATGCAGGATGTGGATGATACCACCAACAAACACCGCCATGTATCCCATCTCTGGGGCGTATATCCGGGTAATGAGATCAACTGGGAAACCACCCCCGACCTGATGAAGGCGGCCCGCCAGTCGCTCATCTATCGCGGCGATGCGGCCACAGGGTGGAGCCTGGGCTGGAAGATTAACCTGTGGGCACGTTTTAAGGATGGTAATCATACCTATAAGCTCATCCAGATGCTGCTGAGCCCGGCAGGGAGCGGCGCAGGAAGCTATCCCAACCTGTTTGATGCGCATCCACCTTTCCAGATCGATGGTAATTTTGGCGGCGCCGCCGGTATTGGCGAAATGCTGCTGCAATCCCATACCAGCTTTATTGATATCCTGCCGGCGTTGCCCGATGCCTTGCCCGGCGGACGGATCAGCGGCATTCATGCCCGGGGAGGGTTGGTGCTGGATATCAAATGGGAAAATAAACAGCTCACGGCACTCTCTATTAAGGCTATTGCAAATGGGAAGGCCTCCCTGCGCTACAACGGAACGGTATTGCCCTTTACCTTTAAAAAGGGAAAAACGTATAAAATTGCTCCTGATTTCAAAAGCGTTGAAACATTATAATGCGTCAACGCAGCATATTCACGATATCTTTTTCCCTGCTTTGAGGCATTACTTTAAGTACGGTCAGTTTTCCGTCCTTTAAAACGCCTTCTACGATTGTTTGCCGGGGAGCATGCAGCTTAAAGGATACATCCCATTCTTTGGGCCATGCGGGAAAGATATAGAGTTTGTCGTCAACAGCCTGCAACAACATTTCCTGCAGGCCAATCATACCCGAGCCACCCCAGTTTTGATCGGGCACCCAGTCATAGCCCGGCCCCCAAAAGGCGGGAAAGCGGCGGCCGCTGTCTTTTAGCTTTAAACTGGTGAGCCGTTTGGCTTCTTCCGTTAAGCCGAGCCGGGCGGCAAAAATATTGTCCTGCTTCCAGCCGGTATAACTTCTGAATTTCATGGCAAAGCTGTCCAGCCGGTAAGTGTTGATGGCGGTATCCAGGCCCGGCCGGCCCACACCATAGATGCCCCAGGGAAAAACCGGGTACAACATGGCGGGTTCGGTATTGTTTACCCGCTCCCAAACCCGCGCGGGTGCAATGGTTGGCCTGCCATTGTATTGCATATAGGGGATTGGCGGTATTCGCTTCAGCAATGCTTCAAAATAATTTCTTTCCTCATTCGCCAGGCCAACCGGCATCGACAATAATTTTTGAGTTACCTTTTTTAATGCGGCAATAGTGGAGCTGGCATTATAGGCCATTTTAAAAGTTTCGGCACCGGAGCCCGGGTATAGTACGAGGTGGCCGTTCTGGTCCAGTGCTTTATTTCCTCTTTTTTTTGCCAGGTATTGGTAATGTTCGTCAAAGAAAACAAGACAGCTTTTGATGAGCGGAAGATAGGTTTCAATATTCATTCCGGCATAGCTGCGGGCCTCCAGCATCATCATGCAAAATTCCAGTACCGTGTCCCATTCATATTCCAGCCAGGCGTTGTATTCCATGCCCGGGTCAAACCCCGCAGGCCGTTTCCATCCGTATTCTGTGGGGTTGGGCAGTCCAAAGTTTTCGATTTGTTCATTAAAGTTGGCCCCTTTATGATGCCAGTAAACAGCGCTGCGCAGTTCTGCCGTATGCAGCAGCCGGTTGTAAAAATCAAACTGCGGCTTCATCATGTCGGCATCCCCGCTTTTGAGCATGGGCCAATATACGAGGCGCTGGTTTTGTGCGGTAAACGTGCCGCCGCCCCAGTTGCGGTGATCCGGTGTACCGGTGATGGTGCTGTCGGTAAAAACGGGGTCTACGGTAAACAACCCGCCATTAAATTTGGTGGGGTAGGAGCCATAGGCATTGGCCGCCAGCAGGTAGCGGAAGAGCTGATAGTTGCGCCCCGTTTGCCAGGCCGTATCGGCCATGTTTTTTTTGCCGGGATTGATGCAGATATAACTCCGGTTCCAGAACTGCCGCCACCACTGCCTTGTAGCGGCATGGTCTGCTTTTGCGGAGCGGCTTTTTTGAACGCATTCATTCAGTTCGCTTAGCCAGGTGCCTGGGCTGTTGGTTTGATTGTTGTGCAGGATGATCCGCAGCTCCTGGTGCTTTTGAGCACTGCGACTTTTCAGGCTCCAGCTTTTAAACGGGGTATTCGTGTATAGACCATCACCATTTGTGCCGGCAACAAAATTCCGCCCTTCCACAATGCCGCCGGAGGTGAGGCGCCGGAGTGGGTTGCGCAGTTGTTGTTTAACGGCGGCCAGTTGTTGCTGCGTTACGGCTGCATCAAATACCGTGGAATCCGTATTGCGATGAAAAAAGAGGATACGGTTCTGCTCAAAGCGAACAGCATCCTTTTTGGCAATCACGTTTACGTGACCGGCCCATTTCCAGGAGTTGGCATTATTGGCTTTCCCTTGCTGCAGCCGGTCGGCAAACCGCCAGCTCTCGTAAACCGCTTCTGCGGAAACAGGAACGGAGCCGTTGATTTCGATATGAATTACGGGCTGAAAAACAGAAACCCAGATCCGCAGATCCGCCGTACCTTTTTTATTTTTTGTATGGATGGTGGCCGCCCCTGTTTGCAGATCCAGCTCCTGCCGGAAGGATCCGTTCTCAAAAAGATCGGGATAAAGGCGAATCCGCAGGCGGCCTCCTTTTAAAAAGGTATTGTTTTCATCAAAGGCCCCGGATTTCGAAAAATAGAGCAGTACCTCGTTGTTTTCCACCCAAAGGTTGGCACCAATGGAACCGCCGCCTACGGGCATGGATTCCGATGCGTTTTTACTTTGCGTATTCCATTGAACCGCATAGTCTTTTATGACAGGCTGAGCCGGAGCCCCGTGCAGGAACAAAAAAATAAAAACCATACCCAACAGGAAGCGCCGCATACTATATAATTGTTTATTCTACAATTATAAAATTAAAAAAAACTGCGGGGAAATTCATGGGTCCATAACATTTTTTTCTGCTGTTAACGCGCTCAAAATTATCCCTGTAGAAGTATAAGTGGATGCCGGTTATCACAAATACCGCCTTAAACTTGACGGTAAGCTAAAAGTTTATTATTATTGACCTGATTTTTTGCCTTACAAATATGGAACAAGGGGAAAAGAAGCAGGGATCCTTTAAAAATATCTGGTACGGCATCGGACGTAAGCGGATTGAGATTCCCTTTCCTGTACTTCGCGACAAGATACTGAAGGACCCGTTGCTCAACAGTTTGTATATCTCCAGCCTTGGGTTTTATCCCAATGCAAAGGCACATTTTTCCAAGCGGAAAAAAGGCCTTGCCGGCAATATGTTGTTTTATTGCGTAGACGGGCATGGCTTTTTTGAATATGGAGGCGAGCATTTTGATGTAGGTCCCCATGAGTTTTTTATACTCCCTTGTAATGAAGCCCATGCTTATGGTTCTGCTGAGCGGGATCCCTGGAGTATTTACTGGATCCATTTTGGGGGGATGAACCTTCCGTATTTTAACGAGATGAATGCGGTCAAAGACAGCTTCCGGCCCCGGCGCGTAAAAGACAACGGGGAGATACCGGCGCTGTTTAACAAAATGTATGAAGCGCTGGAGCTGGGCTATAGTGCGGACAATCTGTATTTTGCCAATTTGGGACTGCGCCAGTTTTTTTCATATTTTATTTACAACGGCAGGCACTATCCCCTTGTGGAAAAGAAGGAGTTGGATGCGGTAGATAGCGCCATCCTATATATGCAGGAGCATTTACAGGAAAGCATAACGTTGAAGGACCTGAGCCGTCACTCTAATTATTCGGTGTCGCGTTTTTCCAATTTGTTTAAACAAAAAACCGGGTATGCCCCGATGGATTACTTTATGCAAATGAAGATTCAGCAGGCCTGTCAGCTGCTCGATTTTACCGATAAGGCCATTAAAGATGTTGCCATCACGATGGGTTTTGACGATCCGTATTATTTTTCCAAACGATTTAAACAGGTAATAGGAATGCCCCCATTAAAATACCGGGCAATAAAAAAAGACTAAAAAACAGTTATGAGAAAATTCAGCTTTATTGGACTCCTGG
This sequence comes from Niabella hirudinis, assembly GCF_051201075.1. Taxonomy (NCBI): domain Bacteria; kingdom Pseudomonadati; phylum Bacteroidota; class Chitinophagia; order Chitinophagales; family Chitinophagaceae; genus Niabella; species Niabella hirudinis. Next base: position 65,017 of record NZ_JBPEHJ010000011.1, on the reverse strand, counting down.
TTGTAGTAGCAATGATTTCATGTGCCCGCAAAAGCACGCCCGCAAAGAGCAGTAGCGGCATGGATGCCCTTACTTTTATGTCGTACAATGTGCATCACTGCAACCCGCCTTCCAAAGCTGGTGTAATTGATGTAGATGCCGTAGTAAAGGTAATCAAAAGGGAAGATCCGGATGTGGTGGCGTTACAGGAGATCGATGTCAATATCCGCCGTTCCGGTAGCATCAACCAGGCCGCGTTGCTTTCGCAAAAAACGGGGTATCATTTTTTTCATTTTTCAAAGTCGATCGATCATGATGGCGGCGATTACGGAATTATGATTCTTTCAAAATACCCATTGTCCGATGTGGAAACACATAAGCTGCCCACAGATCCCGCAACCGGCGGTGAGCCCCGTGTGTTGTCGCTGGCCACCGTTACATTGCCACGAGGCAAAAAAATAAGGGTAGCTTCCACGCATCTGGATTTTCATGGGAAAACGAACGGCCGGTTACAGATGACCGAAGTAAACAGGATTCTTGCAGATGAAAAGCTGCCGGTGATCATCGGAGGCGACTTTAATGCCACCGAAAAGAGCGAAACCATACAGGTACTGGATAAAGCATTTACCCGCACCTGTCAAAACTGTGCATTTACTATTGAGGAAGGCAAAGAAAAACAGGCCATTGATTTTATTGCATACAAACCTGGCAATGCTTTTTCGGTGCTTTCACACCGCGTTATTGAGGAAGACTATGCATCTGATCACCGTCCGGTGCAGGCGGTACTGAAGATCCGTTTTTAATAGCAACCGCTTTATTACGGTACTCAATGTTCCTGCTTTAAACGAATCCATCAATACGGAGTCGAAATAAAAAGCAGTTCCTTCTGATCTTTCACGTAAAAGAATCTTGTTGTTATGCGTAAGATTTTTCTTTTTTCCTGTTTGTTGCTGGCATCCGGCGCCTGGGCGCAACGCGCCGGCCAGCGCCCCAATATTATTTTTATCCTGGTAGATGACCTGGGTTATGGCGATGTGGGCGTATTTTATCAAAATGCACGAAAGGCCCTGAAGGACCCGGCTGTTCCTTTTATGGTAACGCCCTCCCTCGACCGCATGGCCTCGGGCGGCGCTGTTTTTACCCAACAATATGCCAATGCCCCTGTATGCGTTTCGTCAAGATCGTCCCTGCTCACCGGCGTTACCCAGGGCCATGCAGTAGTGCGCAATAACCAGTTTGACAGGGCCCTGGAGGATAATTATACCATCGCTTCTACCCTGAAAGCAGCAGGATACAACACGGTGGCCATTGGGAAATGGGGTTTGCAGGGCGCCGATAAGAAAGAATGGCCCGCCCATCCGCTCAAAAGAGGCTTTGATTATTATTATGGCTATATCCGGCACAGTGATGGTCATGAGCATTATCCAAAGGAAGGCTTATACCGGAAAGCCAAAGAAGTATATGATAATACAGCAAATGTTACGGAGGGGCTGGATAAATGCTATACCGGCGATTTGTGGACAGCACGCGCCAAACAGTGGATCATCGATTACAAACGATCGAAGAATGGAGCTCCCTTCTTTATGTACCTGGCTTATGATACGCCGCACGCGGTGATAGAGTTGCCAACACAAGCTTACCCCGCTGGAGGCGGACTGTCCGGTGGGTTGCAATGGACCGGCAAGCCCGGGCACATGATTAACACCGCTTCAGGAACAATCGATTCCTGGATGGCTCCGGAGTTTAAAAATGCGCAATACCTTGATAAAGCCACGGGCGAGATGACTCCCTGGAAGGATGTCTATAAACGCTATGCTACGGTAGTGCATCGGCTCGATGCCCAGGTGGGCGACCTGCTGCAATTGCTAAAGGATCTGAAGCTCGATGAAAATACGATCGTTGTCTTTACCTCCGATAACGGTCCCTCGCAGGAATCGTATCTGAAAGAGGATTATACCCCGGAGTTTTTTGGGGGCTATGGTCCTTTTGACGGTATCAAGCGCGATCAATGGGAAGGAGGCATGCGTACACCCACCATCGTGCAATGGAAGGGAAGGATAAATCCTGGTAAGAAGGTAGCGCTGCCCTCTTTCCTGTCGGACTGGATGCCTACGTTTCTAAATGCTGCAGGCGTGGCGGCGCCGGCAAGAACCGATGGGGTATCAATGCTGCCGGCACTTACGGGCAGAGGCGTGCAACAGGAAAAGACATTGTATTCAGAGTATTTTGTTGAGGGCAAAACACCCGGCTATCCTGGTTTTGAACAGAGCCATCGTAACCGGATGCGCAACCAGATGCAGTTCATACGCAAAGGCAATTACGTAGGTGTGCGCTATGATATTAAAAATAGTGAGGATGATTTTGAGATCTATGATGTAGTAAATGACCCGAAGGAAAAGCGAAACAAGGCATCGGGGCTTACCGGGCTGCAAAAGCAGTTTAAGGAAAGCGTATTGCAAATGCGGATCCGGTCGCACGAGGCCCCGCGCCCCTATGACAGCGTGCCCGTTCCATCCGTTTCAGAAACCGGGGTAACCAAGGGGATAACGTATCAATTGTATAAAGGTGCTTTTTTATGGGTGCCACATACGTATGCATTAAAGGCCGAAAAAACAGGTGCAGGCGATGTAAGTACCGCAGTAAACGCTTTGTCTGATGCAGACGCCGGTGCGCTTAGCGGTTACATCAGGGTGCCGGCCGATGGTAAGTATACATTTTATTTGAAAACAAATGGAAAGGCTTTTCTGCGTTTGCACGATATTGCCCTGATGGATGCAGATTACGGGTATACAGCGGGTACGGAAGTTCAACAGACGCTTTTATTAAAAGCGGGCCTGCACCCCATCCGCCTGTTATTTAAGAAAGAACAGCAGCAACCGGAGCTGGAACTGTACTGGAGTGGACCAGGGCTTGAGAAGCGACTGATAAAACAAGGTGATTTTTATTGACGGGGGTAGATGGAAATACATTTTTTGCCAGTCCGGTAAAATTTATGTATCCCGCCTTACTGGCTCCAGGTATACTTTTTAGTTGGTCTCATGAAACCCCGGTTCATCACCAGCCCCCGGCTTAATATAAGTTATAATGTTGCATTCAATAACCGGAAGTTTACCTTGTTGTAGGTCCTTCCACTTTTAATACCCCGTTTTTATCAATGGTCATGGGGTCGATGAATACCACCCGCTCATCGCCGGTTTTATTGGTGCGGGCGTGGTATACACAAAACATTTGTTGGCCATCCGGTGAAAAGGTAACGCTGTTATGCCCCGTTCCGGTTACGATACCGCCTTTTTCGGCGTTCTTCTGCAATACGGGATTGTTGGCTGCTTTCTTAAACGGCCCCAGCGGGCTTTTAGCAGTGGCATAGCCCACCGCATAATTTTTACCGCCAAAATAATTGGCAGAATACATCATATAATAAAGGCTACCGTGTTTAAAGATAAATGATCCCTCGGTCCAGCGGCGGTTTACCTCCTTTGAGGTAACAGAGCGGCTTTCCCATTCAGACTGGCGGTCGTTTCTTTTTACTGGCGGTCGTAATAACAGAACCGGGGTGCCTATAACACCGCTGAAATCCGGTTTTAATTCTACCCCATACACCCAGCTTTCCTCAATTTCGTTAAACCAGCCTTGTTTGCGGGCCCAATCTGCTATTTCGCTTTTAACCGGGTGTTTATAGCAGCAGCGGGAATAGTAGAGGTATATTTTTCCATCGGGCTCAAACAATACGTTGGCGTCAATAATGGGATAGCCGGGGTCAAATACCGGGTGTGGCAACAGATCTGTAAAGGGCCCTGTAGGCCGGTCGGCAACGGCTACGCCAATTTTAAAGTTCTCCAGTTCGTTGCCCGGGTTTTCCTTCCACTGGGCGCTGTAAAACAGGTAAAATTTGCCATTGCGCTCATACACCTCCGGCGCCCAGAAGGAATGAATGCCCCACCCGTTTTTGTTGTTGCCGGAATATACCTGCCCCTCCGGCTTCCAGTTAACCAGGTCGGTTGAGGAATAGGCGCTAAACCCTTTTTTGGCACCCCCGCCGGTGCCGTACATATAATATTGATCGCCTTTTACATGCAGCACATAAGGATCTCCAAATTGTACCGGCAGCGGGTTGTTGGAAACAACCGGTTTTTTTTGCGCCAGGGCAACCTGGAAAATCAATAAGAAAAAGAGAACCGGGATCGTTTGTTTCATATTCAGATAAATTTGCGAGGCGGTAAGATACAGCGGTTACTGCTAAAAACAATGAGTGGCTGCATCAATTGTTGCAGGAAGCTGTATCAATTTTGCTTGTATATTTATTCCTTTTTTTGGTTAAGAGTAGCCTATGATGTTTTTCGTGCCCCGTTGTGTAATTTTGGTATGAAAAATTTCATGACGGTTTGATGCACATAAAGCAGGAATGATAATGTGCCATCAGGACCGTAGCTGGCCATTTAAACCCCTCAGTTAAAAGCAAGTCTAACTTTAAATTTTAATAACGGATGTTGCGCTTTTCGCTTTTTTTGTTTTTGTGGAGTCTGTCTTATTTAGCAGGAGCTCAAAAGAAACCCAATATCCTGCTCATCATGGCCGATGATATGGGCTATTCCGATATCGGCGCCTATGGTGGAGAAATTAAAACGCCTCATCTTGATCAGCTGGCAAAAGAGGGCATCCGCTACCGGCAGTTTTACAATGCCGCCCGGTGCTGCCCTACGCGAGCCTCCCTGTTAACCGGGCTGTACCCGCACCAGGCTGGCATGGGATGGATGGCCGCGGCCGACCTGGGAACGGGCCCCGCATACAAGGATAACCTGAACCAGGATTGTGTAACCATTGCCGAAGTGCTAAAGACGGCAGGCTACCATACTTACATGACGGGAAAATGGCATGTAACCAATGAGCGGAAAATAGATGGAGCAGTAACGGATAACTGGCCCCGGCAGCGAGGGTTCGACCGGTACTTTGGCATCATCCCCGGAGGGGCCAATTATTTTGCCCCGGTTATCTACAGCGATAACCAGCGTTACAAGGCTCCGGGTAATTTTTACCTGACCAATGCCATCTCCGATACCAGCGTGCGTTTTCTTAACGAACATTTTAACCATGCCAAACAGGATCCCTTCTTTATGTATGTGGCCTATACAGCACCCCATTGGCCCTTGCACGCCTTAAAAGAAAAAATCGAACAATACAAAGAGGCCTATAAAAAAGGTTGGGACGCGGTGCGGGCCGCGCGCTTTAAACGACAAAAGATGATCGGCCTGTTTGCCGCCGGAACGGCCTGCACACCAAGGGATGCTGCCGTGCCTGGCTGGGAGCAACTGACAGGAAAGGAAAAAGAAGAAATGAGCATGCGCATGGCTATCTATGCTGCGCAGATCGATATTATGGATGAAGGGATCGGCAGGATTGTGCAGGCGCTAAAGGACAACGATGCGCTCGACAATACTTTGATCTTCTTTCTTAGTGATAACGGGGCCTGCGCCGAATTTATCAGCAGCGGAAAAAGCAAGGCGGTTGACGGAACGGAGGATACATTTGAAAGTTACCGACTGCCCTGGGCCAATGTAAGCAGCACTCCTTTTCAGCAATACAAACACTTTACACATGAAGGAGGTATCGCAACCCCGCTGATTGTGCACTGGCCCGCGGGCATTGCAGCGAAGCTCAATAACCGGTTTATTCCGGATTATGGGCATATTACCGATATTATGGCTACCTGTGTGGCGGTATCCGGGGCACAGTATCCCTCCGAAGTGCAGGGACATCGCATTCATCCCATGGAAGGGAAAAGCCTGTTGCCGCATTTTTCGGGCCGGACCAATAACCGCGGCAGGATCTACTGGGAACATGAGGCCAATATCGCCCTGCGGGATGGGAAATGGAAGCTGGTGGCCAAAACCCCCGAGGATTCCGTATTTGCAATGGAATCCCTGCAGCTATATGATATGGATGCGGACCCAACGGAGATAAACAACCTCAGCCATAGCAACCCGGAACGCGTAAAAGAAATGTATGCCGATTGGGAACGCTGGGCCCGCCGGATAGGAGCGTTTCCGCTGGACACAAGAGAATACGGCGTACGGATGCAGGCCTATCGCAGAAATATCAACGGTAATTTTGAAGATAACCTTGGAGGCTGGAATATTCACCAGGCAGATGAGATGAAAGGAACCGTAGTAATCGATGCAAACAGCCGCATCTCCGGAAGAAAATCGGCCTACGTACAGGTACAGCAGCCGGCAGCAAAACCTGCGGCGCTTTCCATGCTCTGGCCTTTTAAAGCACAGCAGGGCGAACATTTTTTATTGAAAATGAAAGCAAGGACCAGTAAAAACGCCCGTTTCTTCGTTCGCCTGGAAAGCACCGCGCCCGGCGCCGCAAAGGTTATTGATAAAGAGGTGGAATTGAAACGCGGTACAGAAAGTTTCGAATTTGCATCGGCAGCCATTCCCCAAAACGGGATGTACCGCGTGGGTCTTTATTTTGGAACGGCGGCGCCCGGATCGGGAATATGGATCGATGATGTGGAGTTGGCGGCGATAAAAAATAACCATGTATTTTCAAGCCAATAAAATAGGGATGATTATGAATCATAAAGTACCACTATTATTTTGGGTATTACTTTTCAATGGCTTTGTTGCAAAAAGTTATGCGCAAGCCGAAAAGCAGCCCAATATCGTAGTCATTATGGCCGATGACCTGGACTCGCGGCAGCTTAGCTGCTATGGCGGCCGGAACCTGGAAACAGTCAATATCGATCGGCTGGCAACGGAAGGCCTGAAATTTAACCAGGCCATTGCCTCGGAGGCAATGTGTGTGCCCACCCGGGCATCCCTGTTTACGGGCCTGTATCCCGTGCGGCACGGCTCTTACCAAAACCATAAACCCGTTTATGATACCTTAAAAAGCATCGGGCATTATCTTGCGGCATTGGGCTATACCGTGGCATTAACCGGCAAGGATCATAGCACAAAGCCGCGCACGGTTTTTCCTTTTGAGATCATCAAAGGATTTGAGCCCAACTGTGTTTCGCCCACGGATGATTACTCCCTTGCAGATGTAAAAAGCTTCATGCGTGGGCAGCAAAAGCCCTTTTGTCTTTTTGTAATGAGCATTAACCCCCATGCACCCTGGACGATGGGCGATACTGCCGAGTTTGACCCGGCAAAACTGGTGCTGCCCCCGCACTGGGTAGATACCCGGCAAACAAGAACCCAGTTTCAGAAATACCTGGCGGAAGTGCGCCGGTTAGATAACCAGGTAGGCGAATTGATGCAGGCCGTAAAAGAAACCGGAAAAGAAAATAATACGGTGTTTGTTTTTCTTGGGGAACAGGGCGCCCAATTTCCCGGCGCCAAATGGAACCTTTGGGATGCGGGGCAAAAAAGCTCCATGATTGTTCGCTGGCCCGGTGTGGTAAAGCCCCAAACCGTTACTAATGCCATTGTGCAATACGAAGACATAACGCCTACTTTTATTGATATAGCAGGCGGGCAACCGGTGACCAACCTGGATGGCCGGAGTTTTTTGGGCGTGTTGCAGGGAAAAAAGCAGCAGGCCAGGGATGTGGCCTATGGTATCCACAATAATTTCCCCGAAGGGCCGCCTTACCCCATCCGCAGCGTAAGAGGCAGTAAGTACAAACTACTGCTGAACCTGATGCCTGGTAAAAACTATCATATCAAGTACATGATGAATCCCAAAAATACCTACTGGGTAAGCTGGAAAGAAAAAGCAGAAAAATCGCCGGAGGACAAAATACGGGTAGAACGGAATATACGCCGGCCGCCGGTTGAGTTTTATGACCTGGAGAAGGATCCTTATGAACTGCACAATTTAGCCGGTGATAAAAAATATGCAACACAAATAGCTGCTTACCGCGCTAAACTGGAGCAATGGATGCGGCAGCAGGACGACCCCGGCGCGGCGCTGGATGTGCCTTTTGACCGGAAATAAACACTCCTGGTAAAATAAACCCCGAACATAAACAAATGAAAAAAACAAGATCGATCCTTTTGATTGCCGCAAGCCTGTGGACAATGACGGCAACAGCCCGGCAGCGTCCGAATATTATTTTTATAATGGCCGATGACCTGGGGTCGGCGGAGCTTGGATGCTATGGTAATAAGTTTAATGAAACACCCAACCTGGACCGGCTGGCCGGCGAAGGCGCAAGGTTTACCCAGGCTTATTCGGCAGCGCCCATCTGCTCGCCTTCCCGCGCAGGCATCATGACCGGGCAATACCCGGCCCGCGTACGGATTACCGATTTTCTGGATAATAATGCCGACCGTTACCTGGATCCTGCAACCTCTTTTACCGTTAACCGGGCCCTGTCTGCAGCAGGATATCATACCGGTATCATTGGCAAATGGCACCTGGATACCCGGTTCGGCAACCCGAAGGGCAACCCGCAGCAGCATGGTTTCGATGAGGTGATCGGCTCCGAAACAAAATACATTGCAGACGGCGATTATTTTTACCCTTATGATAAAATCAGCAGTTTTGATAAGGGCGCCGAAGGCGAATACCTTACCGACCGCCAATGCGATGAAGCATCCCGGTTTATCATGCGCAATAAAAAAAATCCCTTCTTCCTGTATCTTACCTTTTACAGTGTGCATACCAAACTGGATGCACCGGAAGCATTGGTGAAAAAGTATAAAAAAAAGTTTGATGCAAAATACGGAGAAGGAAAAGCCGAAGCCTTATATGGCCCGCAGAATGAACGCCACGAAGCCGATCATCTGGACAACCCGTATCTTGCTGCAATGATCGAACGGATAGATGCCGGAGTAGGCAATATCATGCAAACGCTCAAAGAAGCAGGAATCGACAAAAATACCTTGGTGATCTTTTTCTCCGACAATGGAGGCGTATGGCATTTGGGCAACAACGGCGCGCTCCGTGCCGGTAAATCCTGGCTATATGAAGGTGGTATCCGCGAAAACCTTATTGCACGTTGGCCTGCCGCAATACGATCACACACTACTATTGATACCCGGGTAATGGCTACGGATTTTTATCCCACCTTCCTGGAGCTGGCGCAAACAAAAGAACGTAAAGGCGGCCTGCTTGACGGTAAAAGCATCCTGCCGCTGCTGCAGGGAAAAGCAATGGCAGAGCGCGAACCCTTTTTCTGGCACTATCCCTCCGAGACCGGTCGCTGGGTAAACCGCATGTGCAGTGCCGTGCGGGACGGCGATTATAAATTATTGTATTTTTATAAAGCCAACCGTATCGAATTATATGATCTGAAAAAAGATCCGTCGGAGCAAACCGACATAGCCGCCCTGATGCCGGAAAAGCGCGATGCGCTTAAAAAGAAACTGGATCAATGGCTCAAAGCGGTAGATGCAGAAGTGCCGGATACTGCCGTTAAAAAGAAGGCAAAATGATAAAGATTCCAAAGGCCGGTTATGGTGCCTGTATGCTGTTCCTTTGCTGCCTGCTGCCATCATGGGCGCGGGGGCAGGCCCCGCCTCCAAATATTGTCATCATCGTTGCAGATGATATGGGCTGGGGCGATGTGGGTTTTCATGGCAGCGAGATCCGCACGCCGCATATCGATCAGCTGGCACAGGAAGGCATTGTGCTGAACCGTTATTATGTAAGTCCCATCTGCTCGCCCACCCGTGCCGGGCTAATGACCGGCCGGCTGCCGGAGCGGTATGGGTTGCGTGAAAATGTGATTGCGCCCTGGCTGGATTTTGGTGTAGATACCGCTGCGGAATTTCTTCCCCGGATGCTGGAGCAGGCAGGGTATAAGAACCGGGCCGCCATCGGCAAATGGCACCTGGGACATTCAAAGCGGAAATACCTTCCGCTGCGCCGGGGTTTTACCCACTTTTACGGTCATTACAACGGAGCCATCGATTATTTTACTCATATACGGGAGGGACAAGCTGATTGGCATAACGGCTGGGAAAGTGTACGCGATACCGGTTATACAACGGACCTCATCACCAAAGAAGCCGTTCGTTGTATCCATCACTTTAAAGAACAGGGCCCCTTCTTCTTATATGTGGCCTATAATGCGCCCCATGGCCCGCTGCAGGCAAAAGAAAAGGATTTGATAGCGTATGGTTTTGATCCCTCAAAACCGGCTTTTGGAAAAGAGCCGCCGGGCAGTGAAGGCACCAGGGGGAGGGGAAATACCCGCAGGCAAACCTATGCTGCGATGGTGACCGCCATGGACGCGGGCATCGGGCGCATTATGGAGGCGCTGAAGACCGCCGGTATGGATCAAAATACCCTGGTCCTTTTTCAAAGCGATAATGGCGCTGCTCCCAGGGAAGGCGGCCGCAACCTGCCGCTGCGGGGCTTTAAATTTCAGGAATGGGAAGGGGGAGTAAGGGTGCCCGCCGTGATCCGCTGGCCCGCCGGTTTTAAGGGCGGCTGGACCTCCGAACAGGTAATGGGGTATATAGATATAGCGCCTACTCTCCGCGAGATCGCCGGTATAAAAGCACCCCCTCCGCAGCCCTACGATGGCATCTCGGTTTTAAAAAATCTTACCGGAAAGAAAAAACTGAAACGGGACTTCTACCTCGGGCACGGTACGCTGATCCGTGACCAGTGGAAGCTGGTAGTACCCGGAGCGGGAGATCCGTCCATTGCAGGAGCTCCGCTGCTTTTTGCCCTTGATAGAGATCCCGCCGAAAAGGAAGACCTGGGCGCGCGCTACCCCGGCAAGGTAAAGGAGCTGCTCGAAGTATCAAAAAAATACCAGTCCATCGTGCCTGTAGAAAATGTGCCGCCCTATGGCCAGGGGAAAAAAAGTTTTAATGCTCCTTTTAACTGGGACATCCGGGAATAGATACCCTGTTTTTTGACCATTGTCCGGCATTGAAAAACAGGAATTTATTGCAAAACGGAATACTAAAACGGTCTATTTCCCGTTTAATGTTCAAACCAGGAGTTTTATGGCTAAAATATACCAGATCGAAAACAGCGTATTGAAGATTGCGGTTTCAGAAAAAGGAGCAGAACTGCAAAGTCTTGTAGATAAAACCACAGGGCAGGAATATATGTGGAGCGGCGACCCCGAAATATGGGGTAAGCATTCGCCGGTGCTTTTTCCGATCGTAGGAGCGTTAAAAGATAATACCTACCAGTATGAAGGCCATAGCTATCAGCTCAACCGCCATGGTTTTGCCCGCGAAATGAATTTTTTGCCGGTTGGCCGGCTGGCCGATGAGCTTGTTTTTTTACTGAAACAAACTGCGGAAACCCTGGATGTTTATCCCTTTGAATTTGATCTGAAGTTAAAATACCGGCTCGATGGAAAAATGCTGACAGTGACCTATGATGTCTGCAACACCGGCGCCCAAAAAATGTGGTTCTCCATCGGCGGACACCCGGCGTTTAAGCTGCCGCTGTTTAAAGGAGATGCCTATGCAGAATATTATCTTGAATTTGAAGAGAAAGAAGATGCCGGAAGGTGGCCCATTGAAGAAGGAGGCCTGCTGGCCTCAGCTCCCGTACCCTTCCTGAATAATACTCCGGTTTTGCGTTTAAATAAAGGGTTGTTTGCAAAAGACGCCGTGGTTTTTAAAGAATTGAAATCCAGGAAGCTGGCGCTGCGCTCTGACCGGACGAAAATGGGTTTTGATTTTTCCTGGCAGGGCTTTCCCTACCTGGGCCTATGGGCTACGCCAGGCGCCAATTTTGTTTGTATTGAGCCCTGGTGCGGTATTGCAGATGGCGTTGGCGCAGACGGCGATCTCTCAAAAAAAGAAGGGATTCATGCACTGGAGCCCGGCCGGCATTTTGTAAGATCCTGGTCGGTAACCATCTTTTCATAAGTTCCGCTATTTTTGTTGAATTGGAGGTCCTTTACGACAGCATTTATGATAAAGAAGACAGGCATTTTTTTTATAATGGTCTTCCTCACGCTCGGCGCTTTGGCACAGGAAAAGGTTACCCTTAGCGGTACAATAAAAGCAGCGATCAGTGGAGAAACACTGATCAGTGCCAGCGTGGAGGTACAAGGCAGCGAAGCCGGCACCGTTTCAAATGAATATGGATTTTATTCATTAACACTCCCGGTTGGAGAATATCGCATTACGTATTCCGCGGTCGGCTTTGAACCGGCAACGGAAACTATCCGGCTAACCGGCAACAAAGTACAGCCTATGGCGTTGAGGGAGCTGGTAACCGACCTGGACAGTGTTCGGGTTACGGCCAATGCCCGGGGGCGTACCATCCGGGGCACACAGATGGGCGTGGAACGTTTGACGATGAAAGAGGTTAACACCATTCCTATGCTTCTGGGTGAAAGGGATATCCTGAAGGCGATCCAGCTGCTGCCGGGAATAAAGTCTGCCGGTGACGGCAACAGCGGCTTTTATGTAAGAGGCGGCTCTACCGATCAAAACCTGATCCTTTTGGATGAAGCCAATGTGTACAACGCCTCGCATCTGATGGGCTTTTTCTCTACCTTCAATTCAGATATTGTAAAAGATGTAACCGTTTACAAAGGTGGGATGCCCGCACAGTATGGCGGAAGACTCTCCTCTGTACTGGATGTAAAAATGAACGAAGGGAATAATCAGCACTATGTAGTGAGCGGCGGGGTGGGGCTGATTTCGGCAAAGCTCAATGTAGAGGGCCCCATCCAGGAAAACAAGTCCTCCTTCCTCGTTTCGGGCCGGCGCACTTATGCAGACCTGTTCCTGCCGGTATTGGGCGACTCTTCCAACAAAAATACCCGACTCTTCTTTTACGATGTAAACGCCAAAATGAATTACACCCTGGGTAAAAAGGACCGATTATATATGTCGGGTTATTTTGGGCGTGATGTGCTGAGGCTGGAAAAACAATTTGGGATGAACTGGGGGAATAAAACCGGTACATTGCGGTGGAACCATATTTTTAATGACCGGCTCTTTTCCAATACCTCCTTTGTTTACAGCGATTTTAATTACAATATCGCCATCAACAACTCTAATAATGACCTCAATATTTTTTCCCAGATAAGGGATCTGAATCTGAAAGAAGAAGTGCAGTGGTATGCGGGCAGCAATCATTCCCTGCGTATGGGGTTCAATTCGATCTATCATACCATTACACCGGGAGAAATAACCAGCTCCGGCAAAACCAGCTATAACAACCTGTACCTGCAGGATCGATACTCCTGGGAAACCGCGCTTTTTGCAACCGATACCTGGAAGGCTGCGGAATGGTTAAACCTGACCTTTGGGCTGCGCCTGTCCTCTTTTGCTATTTTTGGCCCCGGCGATTTTTACGAGGTGAACGCCGCCGGAGACGTTACCGATACCCTGCGGTATCCCAAAGGCGCCCTGGTAAAAAACTACTGGAACCTGGAGCCGCGGCTGGCTGCCAGCTTCATCCTGAATAATAGCACGTCTTTAAAAGCGTCCTATGTTCGCAATACGCAAAACCTGCATTTGATTGCCAATTCGGCTGCCAATTTTCCAACCGACAAATGGATTGCCAGCACCAATAGTATCAAACCGGAGATCGTGGATATTTATTCTGTAGGCTGGTACAAGAATCTTTCCGGCGGCCGGTATGAGCTGACAGCCGAAACCTATTATAAATCATTCCAAAACCAGATCGATTACCGCACAGGGGCCGATGTGTACACCAACGATGCCATCGAAACTCAGTTATTGTCCGGCATCGGCAGGGCCTATGGTCTGGAGCTGCTGCTGAAAAAGAAACGGGGCCGGTTTACCGGGTGGGTGGGCTACACCCTTTCAAAAACCGAAAGAAAAATAACCGGTATCAACGATGGCGAATGGTACAATGCCCGCCAGGACCGTACACACGATGTGGCCATTGTGGCAAATTACCAGCTGAACAAAAAATGGAATCTTTCTGCCAACTGGGTATACTATACCGGCGATGCCGTTACGTTTCCCAGTGGCAAATATGTGGTGGATAAGCAAATTGTGTTTTATTATACCAAACGGAATGCTTACCGGATGCCCGCCTATCACCGGCTTGATCTGGGAGCCACCCGGCAATTAAAAACCCGGAATAAAAACAGATCGTCAGAGCTGGCATTCAGTTTATTTAATGCCTATGGTCGTGAGAATGCTTATCTGATCAGCTTTCAGCAAAATGAAGATAATCCCGATGTGACGGAAGTGATGCAAACCTCCCTGTTCCGGTTTGTACCGTCTATTTCCTGGCACTTTAAATTTTGAGCCGAAATGAAAAAAAGATGCCCCCTTCATTATTGTTGGCTGCTTTTTCTCCTGATGGCGGCAACAGGCTGCCAAAAGGTGATCAATGTGTCTATCGATGGCGTTGGTAAAAAATATGTTATTGAGGGCACCGTTTCGGATACCGAAAATGCGTACAGCGTTATTGTATCACAAACGCTTGATGTGTTGGACCATAACCTGTTTAAAGGGGTAGACGATGCGGTTGTAACCATTACCGAAGAAGGCAGAACCCCTGTGGTGTTGCAGCATAAGGGCAACGGGCTTTACCGGGCAAACGCATCGGGGAAGCCGGGCAAAACCTATGATCTGCATGTGCGGATAGACTCCGGGGTTTTTACCGCCCGTTCCACGATGCCGCAAAAAGTCGCGTTCGATTCCCTGTACATCACCAGCCGGCAGCTTGTAGGCCGGCAACAGCTGATTGCTACCGCAGCATTTAAAGACCCGCCCGGGATGGGAAACGCCTACCGCTTTATACAGCTGGTAGATGGAGAAAAAGAAAATACCATTTTTGTGACCAACGACAAACTGATTAATGGGCGTAATGTCGTATACGAGCTTCTTATGTTTTCCGGCGACAGCACTTCTGATCTGAAACGCGGTGATAATCTTCGTGTAGAGATGCAATGCATTAATACCGATACGTATAATTTCTGGTATAGTTTATCCCAGAGTGCGCTGGGGCAAAGCCAAAGCGCATCACCCGGTAACCCGGTAAGCAATATCAGGGGCGGAGCCCTGGGTTATTTCAGTGCCAATACCTTTGCAAAAAAAGAACTCCTTATTCAATAAAAACAGCAAGTAATGAAGCCATCGCATATCGAACATATTGGCCTGGCCGTCCGGAATCTTGAGGAAAGCATCCGCTATTGGGAGCAGGTGTTTGGGCTGAAATGTTACCGCATAGAAGAAGTGGCCGATCAGCAGGTGCGAACGGCCTTTTTTAAAATCGGGGATACAAAAATTGAGCTCCTCGAATCCATGGACGCTGATGGCCCTATTGCCCGTTTTATCGAAAAAAAAGGCGAGGGGGTACACCATATTGCATTTGCTGTTGGCAATGTTGAAGAGGCGCTGCAATCAGTACAGGATAAAAATATTGTTCCTATCGATACGAAGCCGCGGCCCGGCGCAGAAGGAATGCAGATTGCATTTTTGCACCCAAAGTCTACACATGGCGTTCTTACCGAATTGTGCTCAGGATCAACAAATGAAAAATAAATTGAAATCGATACGCACCAACATCCCTGCATGGGCTCTTTTTGTCTTGCTTTTAACAGCAAATGCTGCGGCAGCTCAGCAGACGGGCTATGCGCAGGAATATAGGCTGCTCAAAGAGCAGATTAAAAAAAACTATTACCAGCCGGGTGCAAATTACTATATGGAGCAGGCGCCCGCCCGGCCCGGCGACCGGAAGGCATCCTATCTCTGGCCCCTTTGCGCACTATTTGAAGCCTACCAGGTGGGCGCAGTGCTGGAAAAAAACACCCGGGATTTTGAACATACTTTTGAGATTATCCGGAAGTATTATGATAAACGGGCGCCGGCAGCAGGCTATGCTTCCTATCCCCCGGAGCTGGGTGGAGGAGATCGTTTTTATGATGACAATCAATGGATCGGGATTACGGTGATGCATCAGTATGAACTAACAAAAGCGCCACACTGGCTGAAGGCAGGGCAGGAGATTTACCGGTTTATGATGACCGGCTCCGATACCGCTTCAGGAGGCGGACTCTACTGGCAGGAAGGGCATCAAAATACCAAGAATACCTGCAGCAACGGGCCGGGCATTGTGTTGGCGCTCGAATTATACAAAGCCACCGGCGACAGCGCTTATCTGAGAACAGCAGCCGGCGTGTATCAATGGGTAAACCGCTGGCTTCGTACGCCGGAAGGGCTGTACTATGACAATCTGAATGTGAAAAGCCACCGGATCGATAAACGGGTATACTCCTACAATACCGGAA
Source organism: Niabella hirudinis (assembly GCF_051201075.1). NCBI lineage: Bacteria > Pseudomonadati > Bacteroidota > Chitinophagia > Chitinophagales > Chitinophagaceae > Niabella > Niabella hirudinis. The sequence goes on along the minus strand of NZ_JBPEHJ010000011.1, from coordinate 48,885 downwards.
CGATGTTGGAGGCCAATGTGCTTTTTTATGAAATAACCCGCGATTCTGCCTACCTGGCTGCTGCACAGGCCATGGCCGCAGCCGCAGACAACTATTTTTTGCGAAACCAGAAGTTAAACGATAATTTCTGGTTCAATGCCGTACTGCTGCGGGGCTTTGTACATCTTTGGCGTGTTGACGGCGATCGGCGCTACCTCGAAGCGTTTCGCGGAGCCATTGATCATGCTATTGCGCATAAAACAACACAAGGCCTGATCGGAAAGGAAGAAACATCGCTGAACCTGGTACCCCAGGGGGGTATGCTGGAGCTCCTGGCCCAAATGGCCCTGTTGCAAAAACAGGGTGTCATAAGATAATTTTGTAATCCTGCTGCTATTGATTAGTTTTACAATCGAATTGTAAAATAACATGGAATGCACATCTGAAAAGTCTGCCCATCCCCCGGTGGTCTTTGTTTTATGGCCGAACCTATCTGCTGGCTCCCCTGTTTTACGGTTTTTTAGATAAAGTATATGAAACAATTAATGGACGAGCCTGGCGGTAACAGGCTCCCCGCTTTAATGAGAAAATGGAGCTGCTTATTAGGGCTGCCGGTATTTCTGCTGCTTTTATCCTGTAATGGATCCAAATCCAGGGGAAAAAAACTGGGCGCGGATTTGGATATCCCGGATTCGGTGGAGATCAACTTAAAGGATCCGCAAAGGGAAAGCGAGCAGCCCAAAAAGAAACGGATCTTTATGACGTTTGACGATGGCCCTAACCTGGGTACCCGTAATCTGTTAACGATCCTGAAAGAGGAAAAAGTGCCCGCCACTATGTTTTTAATCGGGCAACATACCAGGGCCAGCACCGAACAGAAGCTGATGTGGCAGGAATTGCAGACCTTCCCGGGTATTGAGTTATTCAATCACAGCTATTCCCATGCCTGGAGAAACCATTTCACGGGGTTTTATAAGAACACCGACTCGATTATTTCCGATTTTAATCGCGCCCAGGCGATGATGATGCTGAAGGAGCCGATAGCCCGCACTCCGGGCCGGAATACCTGGCGCATCGACAGCACCTCCCGTACCGATCTTTTAAAAAATAAGCCGGTGATTGACTCCCTTCAAAAAAAGGGCGGCTATGTCCTGATCGGCTGGGACCTGGAGTGGCAGTTTAATCACAAAAATGCACAGCCCATACAAACCCCGGATCAGCTGATGGCTCAGGTAGATCATTTGTTTGCCTCCAATAAAACGCTTAAGCCCGATAACCTTGTAATTCTGGCACATGATCAGATGTGGCGGTCTTCGGCCGATTCGCTCCGGCTACATGAATTTATCCGGAAACTGAAAAGCCGGCAGGGGTATGAGCTGGCGCTGATTACGGACTACCCGGGTGTAAAGGAGGCCCTGGCAAATCAGAAACGCTTTTAAAAGGTTTGCTTTTGTTTATGGAAACAATGTTGACACGCTGTTGATTATGGACCGTTCATGACCCATATTGCGGCCGTTTAAATATTGCGGAACCGGGTTTGACGGCAATCAGGCGCAGTGCGCCGTTAACCCTCATAACTATGAGCATACGAAACGATCCTTGGCCGCAGCGCCAGGGTGACTTTGTACATCGGGCCTGTACAAACACCAATCATTACCGGTGCGCTGCACCTTTATTGCAAGTATGATCGATTACCTACCGGATCAGCGTTGTGCTGCAGCTTCAGGCGGGCAAAAATTAAAAGGGAATACGAAAATGTTATACCCCCTTTCGGATCAGCTCCCTTTTTTTGTATAAATTCGTCCGTATGTTTAGGAATATAATAACGAAATTGAGGCCATTCTTTGCGATCGGGATATTGATGCTGGTAAACTTGCATGTGTTGGCAGCCAAAGTTGATACATTGGAAGTTTACAGCGCAGCGATGAAAAAAAATATAAAAACAGCCGTTATCCTGCCCGATGGATATGCCAAAACAAGAAACTATCCGGTGGTATACCTGCTGCATGGCTATAGCGGCAGTTATGCCTACTGGGCGGGTGTCAAAGGCGCGCTGGAGGGAGCAGACCGGTATCAGATGATCCTGGTTTGCCCGGATGGCGGCTACGGAAGCTGGTATTGGGACAGCCCTGTTGACCCCTCCTTTAAATATGAAACCTTTGTAGCCGGGGAACTGGTGTCATGGGTAGATAAGAATTATGCTACTATTCCCACATCAAAGGGCCGGGGTATTGCCGGGTTGAGTATGGGCGGTCATGGGGCTTTGTACCTTGCCATCAGGCACCCGGATATTTTTGGTGCTGCCGGGAGTATGAGCGGCGGGGTAGACATCCGGCCATTTCCCAACAACTGGGATATGGCAAAGCGACTGGGCCGGTATGCGCAGTATCCGGAACGCTGGGAGAAGAACACCGTCATTAATATGCTGCACCTTATTGAGCCGCAAACATTGCGGATCATTATTGATTGCGGAACGGAAGACTTCTTTTATAAGGTAAACGAGGAACTGCACCAGGCGCTGCTGCTTCGCAATATTCCACATGACTATATTACGCGGCCGGGGGCGCATAACAGTGCATACTGGCAAAATGCCATCCGGTATCAATTGTTGTTTATGGATCGTTTTTTTTCAGAAACCGATACCAAGACGAAATAATAGAAAAAATCACAATGAGCCAGGAAGCGTTTAACAGGCTGGTACAGGTAATGGATGAGCTGCGGGAAAAATGCCCGTGGGATCGCAAGCAAACCATTCATACACTGCGCCAGATGACCATTGAGGAAACCTATGAGCTGGGAGATGCCATTCTTGGGGAAGATTGGGCGGGGATAAAGGAAGAGCTGGGCGATCTGCTGCTGCATATTGTCTTTTACTCGAAAATTGCACAGGAGCAAAACCGTTTTCGTATTACAGACGTATTAACGGGGATTACGGAAAAGCTGATCAAAAGACATCCGCATATTTATCCGCCGGATACAGCCATCAGCGGGTTGCGGGAAGTCCGTTCCGAAGCGGATGTTAAAAAAAACTGGGAACAGCTGAAGCTGAAGGAAGGAAAAACGTCGGTACTGAGCGGTGTGCCAGGGTCCTTGCCGGCGGTGGTAAAAGCAATGCGGTTGCAGGAAAAAGCCAAACAGGTTGGGTTTGAGTGGGAAACCGCCCCGCAGGTATGGGAAAAGGTAACGGAGGAAACTGCAGAGCTTAGCGAAGCGGTTGAAACCGGCGAAGCGGCCAAAATGGAAGAGGAGCTTGGCGATTTATTGTTCTCGCTCATCAACTATGCACGGTTTTTGAATATAGATGCGGAAGCTGCATTGGAACGTACCAATAAAAAATTCATCCATCGTTTTTCCAGGATGGAGCAGCTGGCGGCGGCGGATGGCAACCAGCTTGCTGCACTCACATTGGAGCAAATGGACATATTATGGAACCAGGTAAAATCAGAGCAGTAATCCTATGAGGCCTCGCAGCAGGAATAAATACCTATGGGAGCTGCTGCTTTTGTCGGCAGCCCTCGTGCTTTTTGCGGGCGCATTCCTGCTGAACTCCAACTATCTGAAAAATACCTCCCTGGATGCACAAACCCGGCTTTTTGAAAGAGAGATCAAAACACGTGTGGAGGCGTTTGATCAAATCCTGGCAAGGACGAGCCTAATGGACCGCCTTACACAGTCGAAAGAAACACTGAAAGACCTGTCCGCAATTCCGGACAGCCGGTTCTATTTCTATTTATACAAAAACGCTCAGGATAAATCGTTCCTGCGGTTTTGGAATACGGGCATCGTTATTCCTTCTGATGAGCTTTTGTACAGCGACCAGGATGAGCAGGGCATTAAACTGGCCAATGGGTATTATTATTCCATCAGGAAGCCGGTGCCGGGTCACCCGGATTTTACGGCCATTTGCCTGATCCTGATGAAGTCTTCCTTTTTTGTGGAAACAGACTACCTGCGGGACTCCTACCCATTTGATAAGGCGATGGACCCGATAATGGATATTGGTACCATCCCCACCAAACATGCCATCAGGGGCACAACGGGAGCGCCGGTATTTTATTTGAAACGGAAACCGGAAGTGAAATTTGCCCGTAAGATGGATGCTGCAATGGGCACCGGAGTTCGTACAGATATGTCTACCGTAAAGCCGGCGCAGGATTCTGTGGGTTCCGTTGTATTGAAGATCGGTGGATTATTTTTAATCTTCCTGGCCGGTTACCTGCTGCTGGCAAAACGTTTTGCTGCATCCAATTACAAACTTCAGATCTGGTTATTGCTGGCTTGTTTACTGGCATTCCGCATAGGGGTGTACTGTATGAGCAGCGCCTGGAACCTTTCAGGGTTCCGGTTATTTGATCCGGATCTGTACAGCTCGGGACCATTATTGCCCAGTTTTGGCGATTTGTTGATTAACAGCCTTCTTTTTTGCTGGATCTGTGTATTTGTCTGGAACCGTGTTGCAACCAGACCCTTCAAGGCAGATAAATACAGCAGGAAAGTGCTGCGGATAGCCGGCGCCGGTTTTCTGGTGATACTGATCACTGCCACCTTTAGTATTGCAGATGTGATAAAAAATATTATAGCCAGGTCGAAGATCTCATTCGATGTTACCAATATCGAAAGCCTCAGTGTATTTACGATTGTAGGCTTTCTGATACTGGCTTGTCTTTGCCTCGGGTTTTATTATCTCAGCAGGATTCTTTATAAATACATTTTTGAGGTATTCAAAACCCATGTATGGCAGGTGTACCTTTGGACCGCCGTGCTGGGGCTGGCATTTATCACCGGTTTCGTAAACGGCGGAGATGTGAGTTTTTGCCTGCCGGTTCTGATATGGCTGTTGGCCTATACCTTTATTTTTACAAAAGAAGCAGCCATTAACCGGTTTGTAAAATTCAGCGTTTCCGGAACGGTGTTATGGATCTTTATTTTTTCCATAAGCCTCTGTTTGCTCATGCTGAACGAGGTCACCAAAGCGGAGCTGAGCCTGCGTACCCTCTATTGTCAAAAGCTGGCCACGCAAACGGATCCTGCCAGCGAGCGGCTCATCAGTATCGCCAATAAATACATGGATAGTAATTATTTCAGGAATAATTTTCACCGCTTGTATGATGAGGAGCAGAATGCTTATTTAAGAGACAGTATGCGGCAGCGCAATTATATTGGCTACCTGAATAATTATGTAACCAACCTGTATGTTTTTGACAGCCTGGACAACCCGTTGTACAACCAGTTTCCGCAAACGGTGGCGTCGCTGAATACAACGATTGCAAACAGGTCGCGCCCCACATCTCTCCCGGATATGTATTTTTACGAATCAGAGGAGTTTGATAATTTTGCCTATATCACGCGGCGGATTATTAAGAATGCTGAAAACGGCCGGCTCATCGGTAGTGTGTACATTGTATCCAACCCCCGGCGTTTTGCTGTTGCCAATATTAAGCCCGAACTGTTTAAGCAATTCAGGCAGGGCGAGGTTTCCAATTCCGCCGTATACCAGTACGCCATCTATCATAACAGCCAGCTTACCTCTTCGTCTGCTTCAAAAAAATATCCTTTTACTACTACGCTTACAAAAAGCCAGTTTCCTCAAAAAAAGGTAGATGTACGGGAACGGGGAGGGTATAGCGAGGTCTGGTACCGGGCCGGTGCCTCCAAGGTGATCATCATGGTCCGGAAAAGGGAAATGTTCCTGGAAGCCACTACCTTGTTTTCCTATATTTTTTGTGCTTTTTTATTCCTGGTGGCGCTCATCAATGTATTGATGATTGTGCTGGGAGCTTTTATGAATAAGCGACTCTTTGGCAACTCCGCTTTTTTTCCTACGATTCGCAGCCAGATCCACGGTACCTTTATCCTCATCAATGTGCTGGCCTTTGTAGTGGTAGGGGCGGCTACCATTTCGTTCTTTGTCAATCGTTTTGAAGAGTCTAATAATGACCGTCTTGGCCGCACGATGAATATTATGCTGAATGAAATTAATTTTCACGATAGCCTAAGGACTGTATTGGATAGTGGCCGTTTTAATGAAGATCTTTTCCAGGCCAATGCATTCAATGCCGTTGTAAAACGGGTTTCGGATATTCATGGCCTGGATGTAAATGTTTACGATTTTACGGGGGAACTAAGGGCTACCAGCCAGGCCGATGTTTACAGCAGGGGGGTGCTGAGCACACAGATGTCGCCCCGCGCCTTCTATAGTTTGTTACGGTTGCGACGGGCCCAATACATACAGAAGGAAAAGGTTTCGGAGCTTTCCTACAACACCATTTATGCCCCGGTAGGGGCAAAAAGTGTGGCACCCTATGCGTACCTGAGCATTCCCTATTTTACTTCACAGCAGGAGCTCAACCAGGAGATTTCCAACTTTTTGATAACGCTGATCAACCTGTATGCATTTATTTTTCTTTTAACGGGATTGCTTGCACTGCTGATTACGAACCGGATTACGGGCTCCTTTACCGTAATCAGCAATAAGATGAAAGAGGTGAGCCTTTCGAGGGTCAACGAGGAGATCCTTTGGGAGCGGAATGATGAGATCGGGCAGCTGGTAAAGGAGTATAATAAAATGGTGTCTCAATTGCAGGAAAGTGCAGACAGGCTTGCAAAATCGGAACGGGAAGAAGCCTGGCGTGAAATGGCGCGGCAGGTGGCTCATGAAATCAAGAACCCGCTTACACCCATGAAGCTGAGTTTACAATATCTTCAAAAGGCCATTGCAGGCAATAGTTCCAATGTACAGCAGCTTACTTCCAGTGTGGCAAAAACACTGGTAGAGCAGATCGACTATCTTTCCAAGATTGCGGCAGATTTTTCCCAGTTTGCCAATATCAACCATGTAAACGAAATGATCTTTGATTTACGTGAAGTGCTGCAGCCGCTGGAAAGCATTTACAGCAAAAACCCCGATGTTATATTGCACTGGCAGATGACTGGAGGTGCCGTAAGGGTTAAGGCGGACAAAACGCAGATGAACCGGTTGTTTACCAATTTGCTGGTGAATGCCATTGATGCCTGCGATAAGGATGCGCAGGGTGTCATCAGGGTAAAGGAAATACCCGATAATGAAGCGGTTACCATTAGCATAGCCGACAACGGAACCGGCATCAGCGAAGCGATGCGCGGCAAAATATTTACACCCAATTTTACCACCAAAAGCTCTGGAACTGGCCTGGGACTGGCTATGTGCAAGAGCATTGTTGAAAAAGCAAATGGAACCATCTGGTTTGAAACGGAGCTGGGTGTGGGAACTACGTTTTATGTGCGGTTTCCGCTTGTGATGACAGATGCAGTTGAGGCTGTTGAGCTACCGAAACACTGAAATTTCTGATTTCTGATTTCGACAAACCTGTTGAGATACGAAAATACCGTCAATCCCCGGATCTCATTCACACATTCACACATTTTCAAATCTTCAAATTAATACGAAAACTCCGCCACTACCCGAATCACATTTCCACATTTTCAAATTAACACGATCTGGTGTAAAAATTACGAATTCATCCCTTGCGAAGTGTAGCCGCTTTTCTTGCGCCGACAAAGGCATCAAACTGCTCCAGCGTAAAACTGCTGAGGTTACGGGCCGCGGTAAGGCCGCCCTTTTGTGCAGAAAGTACGCCAAAACGAATGTCATCAAACCCTTCAATGGTATGCGCATCGGGGTTAATAGACAATAGTGCTCCCTTATTGATGGCATAGTCGATCCAGCTCCAATCCAGGTCGAGGCGATGGGGGTTGGCATTGATTTCGATTACCACGTTATGCGCCACACAGGCATTAATGATCGTTTTATGATCGATGGGGTACCCGTTGCGGCTGAGCAGCAACCGTCCGGTAAGGTGGCCGAGAATGGTGGTATAAGGATTTTCGATCGCCTTCATCAGGCGCTCCATCGCTTTGGTCTCGTTCATATAGAGGTTGCTGTGTACCGATGAAATCACGAGGTCAAAGGTTGCCAATACCTCGTTGCTATAGTCGAGGCTGCCATCGCCGAGGATATCGCACTCAATACTTTTATAGATTTTAAAAGGTGCCAGCTTTTTATTGAGCAACTCAATCTGCTGGTGTTGTTGTACAATCCGTTCCTCGGTAAGCCCGTTGGCATAGGCAGCCGACTTTGAGTGATCAGAAATAACCAGGTATTCTATTTTTTTGTCAATAAGCGCCCTGGCCATTTCCTCAATCGTATATAGGCCATCGGACCAGTTGCTATGATTATGCACAATGCCCCGGATATCGCTTACCTGGATCAGCGGGGGCAGTTCATTTTTTTCGGCGCGGCCAATTATGGAAACAGATTCCCGCAAGCAGGCGGGGATATAGGGCAGGTTGGCTTTTTCAAAAATATCCGCTTCGCTGTCAAAGGCCATTGCTTCAAAGTTTTGGGGGTAGAAACGTTCGCGGAAGGCATCCGAAAATTCAGCAGAAGAGGAGGTGTTGAACAACAATTGCGGAATCTTTTCCTGCACTGCATAAATCCGTAAGCGCAGCCCGTTGTTCAGCTTATAAAGCACGCTGCTATCTGTTTCTTCCAGCAGCTCCGGAGGGTAAGCCGTTTGAAATTTTTGCCGTATGGTATCCAGCTTTTCTGCAATAATAAATTCCAGCTCATACAGGGTCGACAGCTGCCGGTAATAATTTCCGGTATTCCATACTTTCCCTGTTCCAAAAATTTTTTCAAGATAAGCCAGGATCGATGGATAGATTTCCTGTACCTGTGCGTAAAGAAAATGCCCCTTATTTTGATTATAAAAATGGATCGATTCCAGGATCTTGACCTGGGTTTTTGCTCCAAATCCTTTATAACGGGTCAGCCGGTTTTCTATACAGGCATATTCCAGCTCTCCTACGGAAATGATGCCCATTTCTTTCCAGATGATGTGGATCTTTTTGGGGCCAATGCCTTTTAATTGCAGCATTTCCGTAATTCCTGCCGGGGTTTCGGCAACGATATCATCCAATGCCTTCATTTTTCCGGTGTCGATCAGTTCAATAATCTTGGAGGCCACCGATGCGCCCAATCCTTTAATACCGGCATAGGTACTGCGATCCATTGCGGTTAGTTGCTCCTCCAGCCGTTCAATGTGGAAAGCTGCTATCGAATAAGTGCGGGATTTAAAGGGATTCTCGCCATGAATGTCCATTAATTTCGCAAGCAATCCGAAATGATCTGCAATGGTACTGTTGTTCATAGCTGCAAAGTAGCAAAGAGGGGGCAATAAAAAAAGCCTTCCGGACGGAAGGCTTTTGAATTCTTTTAAAAAAGGATTCTTATTTTTTCTTAGCTGCTGCTTTTTTAGGAGCTGCTTTCTTAGCTGCTGCTTTTTTAGGAGCCGCTTTTTTTGCTGCTGCTTTTTTAGGAGCTGCTTTCTTAGCTGCTGCTTTTTTAGGAGCCGCTTTTTTTGCTGCTGCCTTTTTAGGAGCCGCTGCTTTTTTAGGAGCTGCTGCTTTTTTAGCTGCTGCTTTTTTGGGAGCCGCTTTTTTTGCTGCTGCTTTCTTAACTGCCATTTTTTTTGAATTTAATGATTAGTAAATAATGGATTATCGACGGTAAAGTTATACAATTATTTAATGCCGTCAATTTTTTTTTCCACAATTTATTCAGTTACAGCAAAGAGCATCAGGCCTGTGCTTCAGCTACCGAAACGAAGGTCCGGTTCTTTCTTCCTTTTCTGAACTCAACAACGCCATCAGACAACGCAAACAGCGTAAAGTCTTTTCCAACACCTACGTTCTTGCCAGGATGATAAACAGTGCCACGCTGACGAATGATAACATTACCGGCAATAGCAGGCTGACCTCCAAAGATTTTTACTCCAAGGCGTTTGCTTTCTGAGTCACGGCCGTTTTTAACGCTACCTTCTCCTTTCTTATGTGCCATTTTTTATTAGTTTAAAAGTTTAAAGTTAAAAGTTACCGGGTTGTTTCATGTCAACCGGTTAACCTTTCAGCTTGCCAACTTTAATTAAGCGATATTGGTTACTTTGATTTTTGTATAAGCCGTACGGTGGCCTTTCTTTTTATGAAAGCCCTTTCTTCTTTTTGTTTTGTAAGCGATCACTGTATCCCCTTTTACGTGGTCTACAATTTCTGCATTTACCTTTGTGGCAACGCTGCCTCCAACAGATAACTGACCATCAACGTGCGCCAACAAAACCTCAAGGGTTACAGCATCACCAGATTTGCCTTCGAGATGTGGCACAAACAGGGTTTGATCTTTTTCAACTTTAAATTGTTGACCGGCCACCTTAATAATTGCTATCATTGTCTAAAAATTAGGACGGCAAAGGTAAGGAGATTTTTTAATTTCGCAAACAGATCCTTTAAATATATATTCCTTCTCCCATAACAAGCGTTATATTTGTAGTTCCGGTTTCCCGGAAGTGTAGAAAAAACAGATCAATGCAATGAAATTCAAATCATTCCTGGCTAAGCCCTTTGCTTCCATTGTATCCAAAAATATTAAAAAAGGAATGCAAACGGCGGTTGAGGACCAGGAAAATATACTGAAATACCTGGTCAAAACGGCGCGGATTACCCAGTTTGGAAAAGAACATCGTTTTTCGGAAATAAATGATTATAAGCAATTTAAGCAGTCTGTTCCGGTGCGGAACTACGAAGATTTAAAGCCCTATATTGAAGAAATAAAGGCCGGAAAACACAATGTGTTATGGCGGGGGCAGCCGCTGTATTTTGCAAAAACCTCCGGAACGGTAAGCGGTACCAAGTATATTCCCATTTCTAAAGAGTCGATCCATAACCATATAAATGGCGCCCGCAACGCCTTATTATGTTATATGGCCGAAACCGGTAACACCGCTTTTGCCGATGGAAAACTGATTTTTTTAAGTGGCTCTCCGGTATTGGAAAGGGTGGGGGGCATCCCCACAGGGCGGCTAAGCGGCATCGTAAACCATCATATACCCCGTTACCTGCGAAAAAACCAGCTCCCGGAATACGAAACCAATTGTATTGAAGACTGGGAAACCAAACTGGGGAAAATTGTAGACGAAACCATCCGGGAGAATATGACGCTTATCAGCGGCATACCGCCATGGATGCAGATGTATTTTGATGAACTCATCCGGCGATCCGGCAAACCGGTGGGAGAGTTGTTTCCGCATTTTTCCGTAATGGTATATGGCGGGGTTAACTTTGAACCCTACCAGGCAAAATTGCTTCAAAGCATCGGACGAAAAGTGGATGGTATTGAAACCTTCCCGGCATCCGAAGGTTTTTTTGCCTTCCAGGATACCCAAACGGAACCCGGGCTGTTGCTAAACACCGATAGCGGGATCTTTTTTGAGTTCATCCCGGCAGATGAAATCGGTAAGGAAAATCCCCGGCGGCTATCCCTTGGAGAAGTGGAAACAGGCGTGAATTATGCGCTGATCATTAATAATAATGCGGGTTTGTGGGGCTATGATATCGGCGATATGGTAAAATTCGTATCCGTGGATCCTTATCGCCTGGTGGTAACGGGGCGCACCAAACATTTTATCTCGGCATTTGGAGAGCATGTAATCGGCGAAGAAGTGGAATACAGTCTTTTAAAAGCCGCCAAAGAAGCAAATGTACACATTACGGAGTTTACAGTAGCGCCCTACGTGAGCGCGGATGCCGGCAAATCGTACCACCAATGGTTTATCGAATTTGAAAATGAACCGGAAGATATGCATGACTTTTCGCAGAAGGTAGATCAGTACCTCCGGGAAAAGAATGCGTATTATGACGATCTCATTTCCGGTAATATCCTGCAACGGCTGATCATCACCCCTATGAAAAAGAATGGGTTTATCGACTATATGCGATCGGTTGGGAAGCTGGGCGGACAAAACAAAGTACCCCGCCTGAGCAATGACCGGAAAATCGCAGAAAGCCTTACCCGGTGGATACGGAGTTAAGCATTTTTTTATTCCTGAAACAGCCCCTATCTTAGCCCCTTTTAAGACAGGTACACTACAAAAGTAAATGGGAGACGAACTCATGATAAAACGAATCGCCATTTTTGGCTCAACCGGTTCTATCGGCAAGCAGGCATTGGACGTGATCGAAAAGAACCCCGATCTATTTTCTGTAGAAGTATTAACGGCCTTTTCAAATGACCAGCTGCTGGTTGAACAGGCGCTGGCATATAACCCGAATATTGTCGTAATCGGGGATGAAAACAGGTATGGTGCCGTAAAAGAGGCACTCGCAAAAACGGATATTAAGGTATTTGCCGGTGAAGACGCCCTGGAGGAAGTAGCGGGTATGGATGTGTATGACCTCATGCTGGCCGCTATTGTAGGCTTTGCCGGTTTTAAACCCACTATTAAAGCCATTGAAAATGGAAAGGCCATTGCCCTTGCAAACAAAGAAACCCTGGTGGTAGCCGGAGATATTGTCATGCAAATGGCCGTAGAACACCGCGTGCCCATTATACCGGTAGATTCAGAGCACTCCGCTATTTTTCAGTGCCTGATTGGAGAAACCCGCAATAAAATCGAAAAAGTATACCTGACGGCTTCCGGCGGGCCCTTTATAGGGCGCAAACCCAATTACCTGGTCAACGTTAAGAGAGAGCATGCCCTGCAGCATCCCAATTGGGAAATGGGCGCCAAAATATCGATTGATTCCGCTACCCTGATGAACAAGGGGTTGGAAATGATCGAAGCCAAATGGCTGTTCAATCTAAAGCCGGACCAGATCGATGTACTCATTCATCCGCAAAGCGCCATTCACAGCATGGTGCAGTTTGAAGACGGCAGCGTCAAAGCCCAGATCGGTTTGCCCGATATGCGGCTGCCCATCCAGTATGCGCTGGGATTTCCATCGCGGATCCTGAATGACCACCCCCGATTTGACTTTAAGCGGATGAATACCTTTACGTTTGAAGAACCGGATCTCAAAACCTTCCGCAACCTGGCGTTGGCTATGGAGGCGCTCGAAAAAGGCGGCAACCTTCCCTGCGTTATGAATGCCGCCAATGAAATTGCGGTATACGCTTTTCTAAGGAACCGCATCGGGTTCCTCGAAATGACCGATGTTATTGAGAAGATAATGGAGCAGGTGACCTTTATACAGCAGCCTTCACTGGCCGATTATTTCGAAAGCGATGCCGAAGCGAGAACCCTTGCCGCAGATATTATTAAATTGTAACAGGAACTTTATGGCCTATTGTCCATTCACCATTCACTGTTATCTTTGCGAACATTAGAAATTATATATTAAAAATACATGATTTTATTAGCGTTTAATTGGTCGGCCCTTGGCGCAAATGTAGGCCAGTTTATTTTGTCTTTTTCCATCCTGATTGCTTTACACGAGTTTGGGCACTTTATTACCGCTAAATGGTTTGGCTGCCGCGTTGAAAAATTCTACCTGTTCTTTAACCCCTGGTTTTCCCTGTGGAAGAAGAAAATAGGCGAAACCGAATACGGTATCGGCTGGGTACCCTTGGGAGGGTACGTAAAAATCAGCGGGATGATTGATGAAAGCATGGATAAGGAAGCCATGAAACAACCCGCCCAGCCCTGGGAGTTTCGCTCAAAGCCCGCCTGGCAGCGCCTCATTATCATGCTGGCCGGGGTGATCATTAACTTTGTATTGGCACTCTTTATTTTTGCCATGATCCTTTTTGTATGGGGCGAGGAGAAAACGCCGATGCAAAATCTCCGGTACGGGATCGCAGTGGATTCCCTGGCAAAATCCGTGGGGTTAAAAGATGGAGACATGATCCGTTCGGTGAACGGCAAAAAAGTGGTGTACCTGGATGACCTGAGAAAAGGGATGTTCTTCAGCGATAAGCAGATCGAACTGGGTGTTAAAAGGGAGGGGAGCGATACAACGATCGTGTTGCCATCAGGGTTTTTAAGCAAACTGACCAGGGCTAAGTCGGCCCAGTTGTTTACGGCCCGGTTTCCCGTAATTATTGCCGAGGATAAAGAAGTGAAATATGTGAGTGGGAAACTGGAGAAAGGAGATACAATTATTGGCCTGAACAACCAGTACTTTCAGTATTTTGATCAGTATATTGCCGCAAAAAAGAATTTAAAGAACCAGGATATTACACTGCATGCCCTCCGGGGAAAAGATACCGTAAATGTAGTGGTAAAGACGGATGAAAACACTGCAACGAAATTTGTTCCCAGGAATCCGGGAGAGATCATTGGTCTTGAAATGATCCACTATAGTTTTTTTGAAGCCATACCTGCGGGTATTAAATATGGCGTCAATAAACTGATAGAGTACGTGGAGGGGATAAAGCTGCTGTTTACATCAAAGGAACACAAAGTAAGCGACAATCTGGGCAGCGTTATCAGCATAGGTAAAACATTTGGGGGTACCTGGGACTGGGAGCGGTTCTGGACCATGACGGGGTTGTTTTCCATTATCCTGGCCTTTATGAATGTATTGCCCATACCGGCGCTTGACGGCGGTCATGCCCTGTTTACACTTTATGAAATGATTACCGGGCGGAAGCCGGGCGATAAATTTATGGAGTACGCGCAGATGGCAGGGATGGTATTGTTATTGGGATTGATGGCTTACGCACTGGGACTGGATATTTTCAGGCTCTTCAGGTAAGCCTGGTTCCCTGCTCCGGATGAATAGTAGCGGGAAGGTTTCATACGGAACAAGGGCAAAAAGTGAATTTACAAGTTATAAAAGCGCACTAATTCATCCCTTCTGAAGTATAATCCGTATCTTCGTATGCTGATTTTTGTTTCCCGGAAACCGGGATTTGAAAGCAGAAGGCCGGAGCCTGATAGCTGACGGCTGTAAAGGGGGCGTTTGGTTTTGACAGCGTAGATCTTTGAAGGTAGAAGCATGCCGGGCGTTGTGTAATTAGCCCGTTAATCTGAATACTCAAACTCTAAATGGCAATACTCAGTATGCCATGGCTGCCTAATCAGTGATTAAGTAGTCATTAGGGCCGCGTTGAGCCGGTTGTTCTGTTACCATGCTCCGCCGCCGACTCATCAAACAAAAACAGGATGCTGCTGCAATAGGCTGTGCCGGTAGCAAAAGACTCATACAGCTAAGCGTTCCATTGGTTTGTCCTTTTCCGGTGCTGCGCCGACAACTAATATAAGGAATAAGCATGTAGAAGGCCTTTGGAGGATATGTTTGGACAGGGGTTCGACTCCCCTCGCCTCCACAATGAAACGAATTTTTTGTATTGCCCTTTGCTGCTTTTTTGTAAAACTGGCTGTAGCCCAATCCGCCTTTCAGTTTGCACAGATATCAGACCTGCATATTGGCTCCCACGATGCTGATGATGACCTGCGGAGAACCGTAAGGGATATTAATAGTAACCCGGCTATCCGCTTTGTAATCGTTTCGGGTGATATCACCGAGTTTGGAGCGGATGCGGAAATAAAACTGGCAAAACAGATTCTCGACTCCCTGAACAAACCCTGGTACATTATACCCGGCAATCATGATGATAACTGGTCTGAAAGCGGAACCAATACCTTTAACCGCATATTTGGTAACGAGGTGTTCGCTTTTAATTATGAAGGCGTTCATTTTTTGGGTGCCAATTGCGGACCCAATATGAAAATGAGCCCGGGACAGGTGCCGTACGAAAATATTGTATGGCTGGATTCGGTACTGGCTACCATTCCGGCAAGGGCACCGATAGTATTTGTGGATCATTACCCGCTCGATTCATCACTTAATAACTGGTACGAGGTTGCAGACCGGTTAAAAAAACACAATATTCAATTGTATATGTGCGGTCATGGGCACCAGAACCACCGCTATGATTTTGAAGGCATCCCCGGGGTAATGGGGCGCTCCAACCTAAGGGCAAGAGACAGTGTGGGCGGCTACAATATAATCACTATCGGCAACGGCCGCGCTGTTTACCAGGAACGCAAACCGGGCGTGGAAACAAAAAAAGAGTGGACTTCTGTCGTCTTAAAAGATCATCACCTGGATGCAGACACCCGCAGCTGGCCCCGGCCTTCGTACGCCATCAACCAGCGCTATCCGCAGGTAAAGGAAACCTGGCGTTACCAGGACTCTTCGGACATCGGCAACGGTTTTGTATTGTATAAGAACCGGATCATTACGCCGGATAGTCGCGGTAGGATCCTGGCCTTCGACCCTGACGCTAACCGGGTAATATGGCGGTTTGCAACGGGAGGAAAGATTTATGCGGCGCCCGCCATAGCGAAGAATCGCCTGGTCATTCCTTCAACGGATGGCACTATTTATTGCCTGGATGCTGATAATGGCGCCCTGCTTTGGTCAACAGCCACCACCCGGTCCATTGTAGCCACGCCGGTCATCAACAAAGGAATTGTTTTTGTTGGCTCTTCCGAGGGGAAATTCAGGGCGTTGCGGTTATCAGATGGTAAAATAATATGGGAGTATGACGGTGTAAAAAACTTTGTAAAAGCAACACCGCTCTATACAAGGAACAAACTGGTTTTTGGTAGCTGGGGCAATGAGCTGTATGCCCTCAATAGTAAAACCGGGCAAGCCGAATGGGTTTTTCATGACGGTTATAGCAATCGCATGCTTTCACCCGCATCCTGTTTGCCGGTGGAAGCATTTGGCCGCATTTTTATAGTAGCGCCAGACCGGTATATGACGGCGCTGGACGCGGGCTCGGGCAAACTGATATGGAAACATCGCTGGACCGAACATTCGGTAAGGGAATCGATGGGGCTTTCTGCTGATAAAAAAATCGTATTTGCCAAAACCATGCAGGGGCACCTGGTAGGCGTGGATACAAAGGCCGACAGCGCTGTTATTGTATGGAAAACGGATAATGTATTTAATTATGAATTGAACCCCTCAAAAATAATCGAACGCAAGGGCCGCGTTTATGCCTTCAGCGATAAAGGCGTAATTGCCGCTTTTGACCGGAAGACAGGCGCCACCAAATGGGTGCATAAAGTGGCCAACTGCCTGGTACATGATCTCCGGTTCATCAGCGACCGCAAAATAGCGGTAACCACTATGGATGGAAAAATAATAATACTCCGGGTTGATAAAGAGTGAAGGCCCGGGATTATGATATCATTCATTCGGACGATGGTTCAGCACTGTCAATGTCCCCGGGCCGCTGAAGACTTGCCCCTTAGTTTGCGAATCATTTTTTTAATGATCCAGATAAAGAACAGGATAAATGATAAGGCCATGATGATGGGGGCCAGGAAGCTCAGTACCGAGCCTCCGACCGCAGCGGCGTTTTCGCCGGTGGCCACCACATTATTCCCTGCCCCAAGGGTTGTTTTGCTGCTCAATAAGCGCAGCAGCCCGGTACCGGAGGCAATCAATCCTGCGCCGCCGCCGCCCGCAACAATGCCAACGATCCACTTCATCCAGTCGTTTTCGATAGGGATTACCGAGGTGGCCAGCAATGTGCCGGCAATGGCAGCAAGGGGCGCAGCAATGGTATCCAGGATATTATCAATAAAAGGAATATAGTACCCCGCAATTTCAAAAACAGTAGCAATACCAAGCGCAACCAGGGCCGGCGTGGAAGAAAGCCATACAAAGCTTTCCGAAAAGTGGAAAAGCTCAAACCGTCCCGCAAAGCCGGCCACCAGCATCGGTACAAAAACCCTGAAGCCGCAGCAGGCGGCCAGCGCAATACCCAGAGCGGCAGCTGAAAAGGTTTGTATATCCCAATTCATACAGTAATTTACAAAAAAAAGCGCAGTTTTTTAAATTTGCTCCCCGTTGTTCCCGGGGTCCGAAGTATACTGATCCGAAAAGTGCATCATTTCCTTCCAGGTATAACGGAAAACGCCTGTTCGGCTGCTGCGTACCACCTCAATCATGGCATTGGCAACATCGCTGGCATCTATGGCCCTGTATTTTAGCCAGGAGCCTGAAAGCAGGGCGGATGCGGGTTTCATAATCCGCTGGCTGATGGCTTCCATGCGCCGTTTTTCTTTTCTCGGCCCTATTAAAAGGCTTGGCTGCATAATATGGAGCGTGGGCATTCCTGTGGCAACCAGGTCTTCCTCCGTCTTTCCCTTTAGCTGTAAATAAAAGTTACTGCTGTTGCTGTTGGCTCCAATAGCGGAAACCAACACCATTTCCCGGCAGCCGGATTCGAGCGCCATCCGGCAAACCCGCAGGGGAATGTCGTGGTCGATCTGCCAGTATCGCTTGCGGTCGCCACTAACTTTTTTAAGTGTGGTGCCAATAGCGCAAAATACCACCGCTACATCAACAAGCGCTAAAAGGATGGATTCTGCATCGCTGAAGTCGACCAGCTTTTCTTCCTGCCTGGCGTGCACGGATCCGGCCGGCCACCGCACCAGCGTTCTTACCGTGCCGTATTCAGGATCCTCCAGTAAAGATTGAAGCAAGTGCGCTCCAATAAGGCCCCCGGAGCCAATGATCGCCGCGGTTTTTTTCCCCATAGAAAAGAATAATGTTATTTTGCAATACTTTAAAGCTATGGAAATTCTGGATCATATTTCGTTAAAACCTTATAACAGTTTTGGTATTGAAGCCGCAGCCCGGTATTTTACCAGTGTTACTTCTGTTACTGAATTGGAGGAGGCGCTTGATTGGGCCGGGAAAGCAAAAGTGCCCAGCCTCGTAATCGGGGGCGGCAGTAATATTTTACTAAAGGAAAACTACAACGGGCTGGTAATTAAAAATGAGTTGCGGGGGTATGAAGTGCTGGAAACAGATGAGGATTTTATTTATGTGAAAGTGTGTGCGGGAGAAATATGGCACCGGTTTGTGCTGCATTGCCTGGAGCACCAGTATGCCGGTGTAGAAAACCTGGCACTGATCCCCGGTTGTGTAGGCGCATCGCCCATGCAGAACATCGGGGCCTATGGTGTAGAGATCCGGGAAGTGTTTCATGCACTTACAGCAGTTCACCGGTATGAGGGCTATACAAAAACTTTTACAAATGAAGATTGTGCTTTTGGTTACCGGGAAAGTGTATTTAAGCATGTGTACAAAGACCAGTTTGTAATTACCGATGTTACCTACCGCCTTCGGAAAAAGCCGGTATTTCATATTGAATATGGAGCCATACGACAGGAGCTGGAGCGGCAGCATGTTACCGAATTGTCGATACAGGCGATTGCCCGTGCGGTGATCCATATCCGGTCCTCGAAATTGCCGGATCCGGCTGTGATTGGCAATGCCGGCAGTTTTTTTAAAAACCCTTCTGTTGATCCTGCAAAATATGAATCGCTGAAAAAAGCGTTCCCGGACCTGGTAGCCTACGAAAATGAAAATGGCACGATGAAGCTGGCCGCCGGCTGGCTTATTGAGCACGCCGGCCTGAAGGGCTACCGGAGCGGGGATGCGGGCGTGCACGAAAAGCAGGCCCTGGTACTGGTGAACTATGGCAAGGCAACGGGAAGCGAGATCCTGAGCGTTTGCAACCTGGTGATTGATACTGTTTTCAAAAAATACGGCGTGGAGCTGCACCCGGAAGTGAATATATTATAAAAGCAAAATGCCTACCTTTGCGCAAATTTTTAAAAATGAAAAAATCATTATTGCTAACAATGGTCTGCCTGCTAACCGGAATGTCTTTGTTTGCACAAAGAAGTTTTTACGGCCGGCCGGTGCGTTTGGGATTTAAGGTTGATCCTGTATTTGTGAATACATTGCGCCCCCTGGAAAACGGTCTTGAAAAAGGCAGTTCTGGTTTTGGTGTGAACTATGGTTTGATGGCCGATGTACAGTTCTCCGATACCCGCGGCGCTTTTGCCACCGGGCTGGAGGTAGCGCATGCATCTTCCTCTATCCTGATCAAAGACGCTGCAAAAGGGTTGTATTCCGGAAGCGACAACCAGGAGTATAAACTGAAATTGCAATACCTGCAAATTCCGTTGAGTGTAAAGCTGAAAACAAATGATCAGAATGGTTTCCGGTGGTGGGGACAGTTTGGTACCTATATGGGGGCGCTTATTGGTTCCCGGTTAGATTATACTTCCGGCGCCAAGTCGGAAGACAATGTGAACATTATGAAAAAAACCAACAAAGTAAATATGGGATTGCTTTTGGGAGCAGGCGGCGAATACCGCCTTGCAGAAAAAACGGACCTGTATTTTGGGGTTGGATTTGAGAATGGGTTTACGGATATTACTAAAAACAAAGACTGGAACGATGACAAGGTGGCCCTGAACCGCTGGGCGCTTCGTTTGGGTGTGTTTTTCTAAAAATAGTTTTTATAGCAGACAGGAAAAAGGGCGTAACCAGGTTACGCCCTTTTTCTTTTCGGAGAACGTCCCCGGACAACATCGGAATATTCTGATGAAAGTGTAAAAGATTGAATGAGGAATACAGCGGTAACGGGGATATCAGATGATGGACAGGCCTTGCCCGGAACTAAGCGCTCAGTGCTGCAGGATGGTTATTCTAACGTATCCGGGATTGTTCCCGGGTGGTTGTTTTTATATTCATCCGCGACCGGTCTACTGTCTCTCGTATTCTTTTGTACAGCAATGGCGGCAAAGATGCCAAGGGCAAAGGACATAGCATAAAATTCTTTTTCACTTTTTGTGAGGGAGGCATTCCTTAATCCGATTCGAAATGATTAAAAAGGAGGTTCATTCATCGCAATACAGGAAACAATCCGCAGACGTATATCACACACCTACATTATACATGGCTACTGCTCCCGGGGACTTTCAGCTTTCTTCCATTGAAGTAATTCCTCATCAGACACAGGCTCCACTTTAGCTACTTCTATAGGGCTTTTATCTTCTTTAAAAACCCAGATGCGCACCGGGATGTTTTTTTGCGTAGCCTGTTTTAATAAGGCGTAATACCCGCTGCTGCCTTTCAGCCGCAGATCCAGGTAGTACATTGGGGCAGACGGGTACAGCGCCATGGTTACGGAATCATTTTTAAGTTGCAGGGATCCGGGCTGCATGATTCCCTGGTACTGGGTAGGTACATCATCCTTGGTGAGCGTTTCTTTTGTAGCGTTGCTTTTTTTGTTGCAGGATAGAAGGGCGCAGAAAGCGATAGCAATAACAAACAGCGTTTCTTTTTTCATAAATGTGTAAGTGTTTAAGATTATACGTTGTTTCAAACATATTTGTGCTGGCTTGCAGGAACAAATGAGCATATTTTATCCCAAATTTATCAAGGACACAGTATGATAACGCAGGAGAAAGCGCTGGTGCAACAATCGGGGTAAGTATTTTATTGCAAATGAGTACTGAAAATAAATGCAGTTGCCAATCACTATTGCCTACATTTGATCCAAATTTGATGTGAATATGCCTGAGATCCGTTCGGTGAATGTTACCCGGTATGTAACTCCCCTGAGAGAGGGGGGCTCGCTTCCTGCGATAGCGGAGGCCGATGACGGCTTTTTATATGCCCTTAAATTCAGAGGCGCCGGGCAGGGCGTAAAAGCGCTGGTGGCCGAATTTATCGGCGGCGAAGTAGCCCGCCTGTTGCAGCTGAAAGTGCCGGAGCTGGTATTTGCCCACCTCGATGAAGCCTTTGGCCGTACGGAGGGAGACGAGGAAATACAGGACCTGCTGAAAGCCAGCAAGGGATGGAACCTGGCCTTACATTACCTGGGCGGGTCGGTTACTTTTGACCCGGCGGTTACGGATGTTGACCCGCTCCTGGCTTCTAAGATCGTATGGCTGGATGCCTTTCTTACCAATATGGACCGTACCGTAAGAAATACAAATATGCTGCTTTGGCACAAGGAGCTTTGGCTGATTGATCATGGCGCTTGTCTTTACTTTCACCACAACTGGGAAAGCTGGCCGGTACAAATGAAAAGCGGTTTTCCGTTGATAAAGGATCACGTCTTATTAAAGAACGCTTCCATGCTGGAAGAAGCAGATGTGTTCTGTAAAACGATACTGACGGATCAGTTGCTGCACAAAATTGTGAATCTGATTCCGATGGAATGGCTGATGTATGAGGAAGTGCTGGGAGATGCGGAGGCAGCGCGTGAAGTGTACCTGCAATTCCTCACCTGGCGGTTAAACAATTCTTCAATTTTTTTAAAAATGGCACTGGATGCAAGAGCTGCTGGTATATGAGTATGCGGTGATCCGCGTAGTGCCCCGGGTGGAACGGGAAGAATTCATCAATGTGGGAGTGGTCGTTTTTTGTAAGAAGACACGCTTTCTTGAAGCATCTGTTTTCCTGAACCGCGAAAAATTGCGTTGCCTTGATCCCGAAACAGACCTCGAAGCAATCGCGGAAAACCTGCAGGCGTTCCAGGCAATCGTGGCCGGGGATAAAAGCTCAGCGTCCGGTATTGCGCGGCTGGATGCAGCATCGCGATTCCGGTGGCTGACGGCTACCCGAAGTACGGTAATCCAGTGCTCCAAAGTACACCCGGGCGTGGCCGGCACAACAGAAGGAATTGTAAAAAAACTACTGTTGCAACTGGTGGGGTAACATCCATCAATCCTGTTATATTTGCGTACATTGTTGATTCCATCATTTTAGCGTTCGACCGTTGGCTTTGTTGTTTTCAACGGGGATATGGTTAGCAGTTCTATGAGCGAGGAACAGGTGTTTAAGGGGTTTATGGATACCGCCACGCTGTTGTTTGCGAGTGAGGTTCCGATGTACTATGCGCGGGGAAATCATGAAACCCGAGGCCCTTTTGCGGCGGAGTTTCCCAAATATTTTCCGGGGCCCAATGGGCAACTCTATTATAGCTTCACAAAAGGGGATGCCTGTTTTATTGTGTTGGACGGTGGCGAAGATAAGCCCGATTCGGACATTGAGTATAGCGGCATTACGGATATGGATGCATACCGGGATGAGCAAACGGAATGGCTGCGTAATGTTGTAAAGACAGATGCTTTCAGGAATGCAAAGTATAAAATTGCGATTTGTCATGTACCTCCCGCGGATGGCTGGCACGGCAGTCAGGAGATCAAAAAGAAATGGGTGCCTGTTCTCAACGAGGCTGGCATCCAGATAATGCTGAGTGGACATGAGCACCGGCACCGGATCGAACAGGCATCGGCATCCATGAAATTTCCTCTTATTGTAAACTCAAATAATAATATTATCAAGGCGAAAATAACTGCGACTGAAGCCAGCTTTAGTGTTTTTGACCCCTCCGGAAAGCTGGTAGACAAGGTTACGATAAAGTAGCATTGAGTCTTCGGGGAATGGTGCTCTTTACGGGATCAAAAGCCTGCCACACCAGCGTCCTGCCTGATAAATAATGAACCGGAAGTTTTGCAAATTTAAAGGTAATCTTTGGATATTTTAAAGGCAATCTTTAAATTTGCAAAATGGATAACAGGATAATACCCCGCTTTGCCACTTCCGGAATGCTAAAAGCATTAACGGTAAGCCCGGTTGTTTTTATAAATGGGGCCAGGCAGGTAGGTAAATCCACTCTTGTACGTAGCAATTTGGATAAAATTGGAATAAAGGGCACACCGGCTACTTATTTATCGTTCGATAACCCGACTCAAATGGCGGCAGCGGCGGCCAACCCTGATCATTTTCTTACCAGCCATAAGTCCCATTTGGTAATTGACGAGGTACAGATGGTGCCGGAGGTATTCCGTGCTTTAAAATTCGCGGTAGACGAACTGCGTATCAACAATAAGTCGCAGGCAAATGGCCGTTTTTTGCTTACGGGATCGGCTAATATTCTCGCATTGCCTAAACTGGCAGACTCGTTGGTGGGGCGCATGTCCGTGCTTACTTTATATCCTTATTGCACAGCGGAAGCAACGAAAGGCAAGGGGGACGGACTTGAGAGGATTTTGAAAAAGGATTTTGCTAATATAACCGATCGGGGGCTTACCATAACAGACGCAATCAGGAGTGGCTCCTTCCCGGAGCTTCGTAATAGAAATTCAGCAGAACGCAATATCTGGTTTGAGGGATATATATCCACAATGCTGCAAAGAGATGTAAGGCTGATTGCTGATCTTGAAAAAATATCAGTGTTGCCCCATCTGCTTCGGGTATTGGCTACAAGATCGGCCAGTCTTATAAATGATTCTGATATTGCCCGTGAGATCGGGTTAAATATGGTTACAACAAAATTTTACCGCAATATTTTCAAGATGATGTTCCTGAATTTTGATATAGAACCCTGGCACAGAAATGTTGGTAAACGACTTGTAAAATCATCAAAGGGATTTTTGATCGACAGCCAGATGCTTTGTTACATGCTTGACTGGGATATAGATGACCTGGCTACCAACCGACCGGAATTATTTGGTCGGGTACTGGAAAATTATGTTGCTACAGAATTATTAAAGCTGATCAGCTTTTCTGGAAAAATTGTGAAGCTACTCCATTTTAGAACAAGTGATGGTAAGGAGGTGGATTTTGTGCTGGAGCGGCCTGATGGGGAAGTTGTTGCCATTGAAGTAAAAAAAACGGCTTCCGTTGATGCAGATGATTTTAAGGGTATCAAAGTACTGGCTGATCTGACTAAGAAACAATTTTCGGCAGGAATTGTGTTGTATGGTGGTAAGGATGTCGTTGCTTTTGGTAAAAATCTTTGGGCCGTTCCATATCCCGTGTTATGGCAATAAAATAAAAAAGGCTGTCTCAAAAGTCGCTTTGCAGCATGATGTCGTTCTGAAGATGTCATCCCGGGCCTGATCCGGGATCTATTCTTGTTTCAGCATCTATTGACGAACAGTGATCTTTAGATGCCGAAACAAGTTCGCACGACAAAATGGAGACTTTTGATACAACCTCTTTATAGGTCAATATCCTGATTTTTTAAATCATCTTCACACTTCTTTCCACAAAAGAAGTCAGATCGGCGCCGGTCAGCATGCCCTGGGCCAGCAATGCCAGGTCAAATGCCTGCCTTGCCAGTGCCTGCCGGGCATCTGCATTGCTCTCTGCCAGAATCTTTGTAGCCAGCGGATGGTTGGCATTAACGGCCACCTTGTATTTATCCGGCATAGCGCCATAAAAACTCATACCACCGCCCATGGCCGCCATATCCTTCATGCGGCGCATAAACTCATCCATGGTAACGGTAACCGGCATGGCTTCCGCAGAAAGGGTTTCTACATTTACCTCCATACCTGGTTTCGTAATGGCTTTTTCAAAAACTTCTTTGATCTCTTTGGTCTGCTCTTCCGATAAATTGCTGGAGATGGTTTCTCCTTTATCGATCAGTTTTTCAAGAACGTCTGCATCCACCCGTTTGATCTGGGTTTTTTCCAGGTCGCGCTCCAGGTGGCTGATAAAATGATTGTCGAGCGGGCTATCCATCAGCAATACATCATAGCCTTTTTTATTGGCAGCCTGGATATAGCCATCCTGTTTTTCTGCATTTGGTGTATAGAGGTATACCAGGTTGTCGTCTTTATCTTTTTGGGCAGGGGTTACCTTGTCTTTATATTCGCCCAGGGTATAGTATTCTTTCTTTGTGTTACCCAGCAATACAAAGTCTTTGGCGCGCTCCCAGAACTTGGGCTCGCTGATGGCGCCATATTTTACAAACACGCCGATATCACTCCATTTGGTTTCGTAGCCGGCGCGGTCGGTTTTAAACAGCTCGGCCAGTTTATCGGCCACTTTTTTGGTGATATAGGTATTGATCTTTTTTACATTACCGTCCGATTGCAGGAAGGAGCGGGATACATTCAGCGGGATATCCGGTGAGTCGATTACGCCATGCAGCAGCATCAGGAATTCCGGAACAATATCCTTTACTTCATCGGTGATAAATACCTGGCGGCTGTACAGTTTGATCTTATTGCGCTGCAGCTCAATATCGTTTTTGATCTTGGGAAAATACAGTACCCCGGTCAGGTGGAAGGGGTAATCCACATTCAGGTGAATCCAGAACAGGGGATCTTCGCTCATCGGGTACAGTTCCCGGTAAAAATTCAGGTAATCCTCGTCCTTCAGTTCGCTGGGGGCCTTTGTCCAGATGGGTACACCGGTATTGATAATATTGGGTACCTCAACGTTTTTATATTTGGGTTTGCCTTCTTCGTCTTCGCCATCGGGTTCGCTTTCTGTTCTGGTACCAAACTGAACCGGAACAGGGAGGAATTTTGCATATTTGTTCAGGATACTTTCGATGCGGTGCTCTTCCAGGAAATCCAGGTTTTCATCGTTTACGTAAAGGATCACATCGGTACCCCTGGTGGTGCGGTTGCCCTCGCTGATCTCAAATTCGGTGCTGCCATCGCAGGTCCATTTGGCCGGCTCCGCGCCCGGCTGAAAACTCAGGGTCTGGATCTCCACACGGTCGGCTACCATAAAGGCTGAGTAAAATCCAAGCCCGAAACGACCAATGATTTCCGAGGCGTCCTTTGCTTCTTTGAATTTTTCCATAAACTCCTCCGCACCGGAGAAAGCGATCTGGTTGATGTATTTTTTGATCTCTTCGGCGGTCATCCCGATCCCGTTATCGGAAATGGTGATGGTTTTTGCTTCTTTGTCCAGCTTAACGGCTACCAGCGGCTCGCCGATCTCTCCGTTGAACTGGCCCAGGGATGCCAGGCGTTTGGCCTTTTGAATAGCATCTACAGCGTTGGAAACCAATTCCCGAAGAAAAATTTCGTGGTCGGAGTAGAGGAATTTCTTAATAATCGGAAAAATATTCTCCGTATGAATGGAAATGGAACCTTTTTCTTGTATCATAGTTCGTTGAAATTTTTTCTTTATACATCAAATGCAATACCATCGCGGGGAGGAAGGTCATTTTGTCAGGTTAAGGGCAGGTTCGAGGTTTAAAGTTTAATGTTCCAGGTTAAGTTCCGTTTGATACTTGATAATATAGGCTGAAAGTTAGACGCCTGCCTCAGTGTGGACGTTTTTGGGGAGCTGGGAGACTGGAGGGGCGAGGGGGATTTTGTTCCATGTTAAGGTTCAATGTTCCATGTCAGATCCGGTTTCATACTCGTATATTTATTGACTATTAACTATTGCTCATTGACGGTTGCCTGCGCTCAGTCGTTGACCGGATACACGGATAACCGAAAACTGATGGCTGTGAGAAGGGCTGATACTTGATGTAGAATCTCCAACGGAGGAAAGAACCCGGAACTGTTAAGGCATATCCATTTTCACATTTTCACATTTCCACATTTTCAAATCTTCAAATTCCCCTATATTAACTTTCCCTTATTTATCATCGTTGATAGCGGCCTTTAAAAATAAAAACGATTATTTTGTAATATGAATCCAGTATCCCGCTTTATTGCTGTAATAGCATTGGCTGTTATGATGGTTCCCGGTTTTTGCCAACCCGGGGTGCAAGAAAAGAAGATCCTGCTCCCCAATGGCTGGTCGCTGACGCCCGCCGGCACGCAGGTACCCCTGGGCGATCTTCCGCTGAACCTGGTGATTGGCCATAACCGGCGTTTGGCAGCAGTTACGAATAATGGTCAGAGCACACAAACAATTGACCTGATCGACCTGGTGGCAAAGAAAAGAGTAGATAGCATCGTGATCGCAAAATCCTGGTACGGACTGGCTTTTAGTAGCAATGACCGGTACCTGTATGCATCCGGCGGTCATGATAATATTGTAAAGCGATATGAAATACAAAACAACCGCCTGGCTTTAAAAGATTCTTTTGTCCTGGGCAAAAAATGGCCCAACCGTATTGGCACGGCGGGGCTGGATGTGGATGATAAAACCAGTAACCAGCTTTTTGTGGTTACCAGGGAAGACAGCAGTCTGTACATATTTGACCTGGCTACAAGAAAGGTGAAAAGTAAAACCGGTCTTGGATCAGAAGCCTATACCTGTAAACTATCGCCCGACCGGAAAAAATTATATATCAGCGTTTGGGGCGACCGGAAATTACTGGTATGGGATGTAGTCGCACAAAAGATCACCGCCACCATCGCCACGGGCAACCATCCCAACGAAATTTGCATCAGCAAAAGCGGCAGATTGTTATACGTGGCCAACGCCAATGATAATTCTGTGTCGGTGATCCATACTGGAACCAATAAAGTGATCGAAACATTAAATGCCGCACTTTATCCCAATGCACCCAGCGGCTCTACCAGCAACGGGGTGGCGCTTTCAACTGATGAAAAGACCCTGTATGTGGCCAATGCCGATAATAACTGCCTGGCCGTTTTCGATGTATCGGTTCCTTCAAAATCGGTTTCCAAAGGATTCATCCCGGTAGGCTGGTATCCCACCAATGTAAAAGTACTGGGAAAACAGATCCTTGTTACCAATGGTAAGGGAATGTCGTCAATGGCCAATCCATACGGCCCCAACCCGGTGAATAAAAAAGAAGTGGTATTGCGGCATGCCGGCGATAGCAGTCGCCCGGCCAGGGTACAATATATTGCCGGGTTGTTTCGTGGTACTTTAAGCTTTGTCAATACGCCTGAACCGGCACAGCTGGCGGTATACTCACATGCAGTTTACCAGAATACGCCGTATTCAAAAGATAAGGAACTTACAGCCCAGGGAGAAGCGGGAAACCCCGTACCCATGAAGGTAGGCGCGCCTTCCCCCATCAAACATGTTTTTTACGTAATCAAGGAAAACCGCACGTATGACCAGGTACTGGGAGATATTACCCGGGGGAACGGCGACAGCAGTCTCTGTCTGTTTGGTGAAAAGATCACACCCAATCAACACAAGATCGTAAACGACTTTGTATTGCTCGATAATTTTTATGTAGATGCGGAAGTAAGTGCGGACGGGCATAACTGGAGCATGGGCGCCTATGCCACCGATTATCTTGAAAAGACCTGGCCCTCCAGCTATGGCGGCCGTGGCGGTACTTACGGCGGGGAAGGAGAGCGTAAGATTGCCAACAACCGGGATGGATTTATCTGGGATCATGCGGCGCGAAACAAGGTGTCGTTCCGTACCTACGGAGAATTTGTAGATAATGGAAAAGCAAAGCTGGATGTGCTTAAGGGACATTTTGCCCGTGGATATACGGGCTACGACCTGAGTGTGGCCGATACCACCCGTTTCAGGCAATGGAAGCAGGACTTTGATTCATTGGTGGCGGCAAATGCGCTGCCCCGGTTAACAACAATTCGTTTTGGTAATGATCATACCGAAGGAATGCGTGCCGGCCGCAAAACACCTTTTGCACATGTGGCAGACAATGATCTGGCCGTGGGAATGTTTGTGGATTATATCAGTAAAAGCCCCATCTGGAAGGAGTGTGCCATCTTCATCCTGGAGGACGATGCCCAAAACGGGCCGGATCATGTGGACGCGCACCGGAGCACGGCCTATGTGATCAGCCCCTATGTAAAACGGCGGTCGGTAGATCATACCATGTATTCCACTTCCGGCATGCTGCGAACCATTGAGCTGATCCTGGGGATGCCACCCATGACGCAATATGATGCGGCTGCAACACCCCTGTGGCGTTGTTTTACAGCCACTCCCGATCTCACTGCATTCGATCATCTGCCGGCAAATATTAACCTGCTGGAACGCAATCCTGCACAGGGAAAACTGGCCGTCTGGAGCGAACAGTTCGACTGGTCTAAGGAAGATGCCGTTCCGGACCTGGTGTTTAATGATATCCTCTGGATGGGCATCAAAGGAACCCCGGCGCCTTCTCCGGTACGGGCCGCGTTCTTAAAATTCCCGGAAAAGAAAAAGGAAGCAGACGATGATGATGATTGATGCTTTGTGGCTATATCCTTTCCGGAGCACCCACCCGTTCTTTCACCTTTTTCAAAAAGCGCAGTGTTAAAAACAATGCCGAAACGGTAAGGCCTACGATCAATCCCAGCCAGATGCCTACGCCACCCATATTAAAATGAAAGGCCAGCAGGCATCCGATTGGAATGCCCAATACCCAATAAGCGATTGCAATAAAAATGGTGGGCACGTTTACGTCTTTGATGCCCCGCAGTAAGCCGGCGCTAATGGCCTGGATGGAATCAGAGATCTGGAAAACGGCCGCCAGCAACAGGAAGGTAGCGGCAAGGGACAGTACTTCCGTATTACTGTTAAACAGGTGCGGGAGCTGGTTACGCAGCAGCATAAACAGCAGGCAGCAGAAAGACCCATAGATCAGCGCCAGCATAATGGTGCTTTTGCCGATCACGGAAATGCGTTTCAGATCCTTTGCCCCAAAGGCGGTACTTACACGGATGGAACCAGCCTGCGAAAGGCCCATCGATACCATAAACGTAAACGAAGCGCAGCTCAATGCAATCTGGTGTGCCGCTTGTGTAGTGGCATGGATCGTACCCATCAGAATGCCGGAAACGGCAAAGGCACCCGCTTCCATCCCGATCTGGAGACTGCTGGGGATCCCAATCTTCAACAGTTGCCGGAACGTAGGGCCATTCAGTTTCCACTGGTTCTTTGCAACGGCAATATAGGGCCTGAACACGCGGTGGTTCAGGATCACTACGGTCAGGGCAACAAAAATAGCCGTACGCGTAATAAGCGTGGCATAACCGGCGCCGATCAATCCAAATTCAGGAACGCCCCAATGCCCGTAGATGAATACCCAGTTGAGGAGCGCATTCAGCGGTATGGCGGCTATGGATAACACCATAGCTGTTTTGGTATACTGCAGCCCGTCTGCAAATTGCTTCAGGGTCATAAACAGGATCATGGGTATAATGGAGAGGCCCATAACCCGCATCAGCGGGGCAGCATAGGCCACTACCTCCGGATCCTGGTCCAGGTGATACAGTACTTCGGTACCTGCAATAATAGCCGCCGCAATTACGATAGCAGCAAGCGTACAGAGAATAAACCCGTTGTAGAGATAATGTGAGATCAGCTGACGATCGTATTTCCCGTGGGCCAGCGAAACCATCTGAGCCACAGAAATGGTAACGCCGATCCCTAATACAAAAGGGATATTGATCACATTGAGTACCAGCGCAGCGGCGGCCAGCTCCTTATATCCCAGCGCTCCGATCATTGCGGTATCTACCAGGTGCAAAGAGATCTGCGCAATTTCGCCAAGAATAATGGGGAATGCGAGCAGTAATGTATTTCTGGCCTCTTTCTTGTAATTCATAGACGGGCAAAATTAGCATTCGCAAACGAGGGATCACATTTAAACGGCATAATTTTTTATACTTTCGGGAATCGGGTATCGAGAATCGAGGATCCAGAATCAAGAATCCAGAATTTCTCATCTCACTTCTCAAATCCCGATTCTCAACGCTTCAACAATGAATAATGAAATACGATCGGCAGAAGCGGTAAAAGCCGCACAACTGAGAAAACACAAGGCCCTGGCCACCGGTTTATTCTTACTGATGACGCTGGTGTTTCTGGGTTGTGTATACCTGTTAAAGACCCGGACAGATGTATGGATCGGTTATGTAAAAGCTTTTGCAGAGGCCGCCATGGTGGGCGCCCTGGCCGATTGGTTTGCCGTAACGGCCCTGTTTCATCATCCCATGGGATTGCCCATCCCACATACCAACCTGATCGAGAACAGCAAGAAAAGCATCGGCGATAACCTCGGCAGTTTTGTGGTGACCAACTTTCTGAATGCGAAAACGTTGCGGCCTTATATCAACCGGCTCGAATTGAGTACACTTGCTGCTGCATGGCTCATAAAGCCGCAGAATGTGCGGCTGCTGGTAATGGAGGCTTCCCGGTTACTAAAGCGCATGATCGAAACTTCGGATACCCCGATGATTACCGGGTTTATTGCCCGCAAGGCCGGTGAGCTCCTGGATGGAGTACGGTTAAATGAGGTAGTGGCAAATGGTCTGGAATTGATTGTGGAGCGGGGCGATCATGAACGGGTACTGAACTTTGTATTGGGGAAGGTGCGCAACTATGTGGTCGAAAACGAAGCACTGGTGAAGCAACGGGTAAAGGAACAAAGCCATTTCCTGATACCGGGATTTGTGAACAATTATATTGCAACAAAGCTTACTGTGGGTATTGCCACCTATTTGCAGGAGATCGAAAAGGACCCGCAGCACCGGATCCGGAAGGATTTTAACAGGCAGCTGCTGGTATTTACCGGGGTATTAAAAACAAGCCCCCAGTGGCAGCGCGACCTGGAAGCATTGAAGAGGGATCTGCTTACGCATCAAAAGTTGGAGCAATATGCGGAAACTATATGGGAGCGGCTGCGGTTGCAATTGCTGCAGGATCTTTCTGCAGAGGATTCTGCATTGCGCCGGTATTTTATAAAATCAGTGGAAGAACTGGCAGCCAACCTTCAACAGGATGCCGAAATGCGTGCGAAGATCGACCGCTGGGTCCGTTATAACGCCTACTCTTATGTTCTGCGCAACACAAAGCAGGCCGGCGTCCTGATCAGCAATACAGTGGGCAACTGGGAAGGAAAGGAACTGAGCAATAAACTGGAGCTGGAAGTGGGAAAGGACCTCCAGTTCATCCGCATCAACGGTACATTGGTAGGGGGACTTGTGGGTTTGCTGATCTATGCAATCAGCAGGTTGTTATAGCCCCGGAAAAATGAGGTGGCAGCAAAAATAATAAGAGATAAGAAGGGGCGATACCAATATCGCTGTCCGGTGTAATTTAGAGCCATGGAAATTGAAACTTTCTATCCCCGGGAAGAACGCTTAAAAACATTCATTGAGTATTATTACTTCGTAAAATCGGATTCACCGGATTTTAATGCGGAGTATTATGCTTTTCCCAATACCTGCCAGGCGCTCAATATTCACAAAGACATTGAATATTCCATTGATGCGCAATCATCTGCCCTGTATGACTTTACAAAGGCAACACTTGCGTTCTTCCCGGGGTATGCTAACTTTTATTTTGATCCGGTTATTTTGGTGGGTATTGAAACAAAGAACCGGCATTTCGAGTTTTTACCCAAACATGTAAATACAACTCCGGGCCGTCAAAATTATTTAAAAGCGGGTGGAGCCGATACACTGGCACTCAGCATCGAAAAGGAGATTAAGCCCTTAATTGAAAAAAAATACCGTACAAATGGATTTACAATAGGTATCGGACATTCCCTGGGCGGCACCTTTGTTACGTATGCCATGCTTCAATACCCCAAAATCTTTAACGCCGGAATTTGCATCAGTTCCAATTATGTTTTTGACAATGAAGCGATCTTTTCGCTATATAAAGAAGCGGCCCAAAAGGACAGGCTTGCTGACCGGTTTTTATATATTGGATATGGCAATGGGGATGAAACCGAAGAGAAATTTAAAAAAAGTACGATTAAAATGGGTGAACTGCTAAAGCAACAACGCATCCCCAACTTTAATTACAAAGTAGACGGACTGAATAATAACAGTCATTCAACGACACCGATGGAGGGCGTTTTTAAGGGCCTGGTATTTATAAATGATTTTATGAACCTGCCGTATGAAAAGTATCAGCCTTTTCTTAAAGCCGACAGCTCCGGAGATCTTGTTGCGTATGTAAAAGCGTATTTTGAGCAACAGAAATTAAAAACAAAAGCGCCGCTCCCGGGCATTGGAGAACTTAATACCATCGCTTATAATATTTTTTCAGCCGGCAAAAAAGAGGAAGCCATCCGGCTTTTGGAATGGGCCGTTTTACTTTACCCGGATAATGCAAACCTGTATGACAGTATGGGCGAAATGCTGGAAAGCACCGGAGATCTCAAAAAAGCAGCAGATTGTTATAACCGGGGACTTTCCATCATTAAAGCTCAAAAGGATCGGCTATCGGAGCAGACCTATACCTCTAAAATAAATTGGTTTCATAAACGGCTTGCTGAAATTCATAAACGATAACTGTTCGCGATGTGGCCAACATAACAACAGTCTTCTATGGACTTTTGGCGTCAGCCCCCGGCAGGCACCGGTATCTGTTACGGCTTCTTTAAATGATACGCTTTTGGCCTGGTAAAAGCTCTTAATCCCGAATGGGACAGCGTGGCGCCAAACCCCGAATGTTTTCGGCCGCTCCAGGGCAATGCAGCACTTACACGGTCGCAACAATTCCAATACCCCGTTCCGGCATCTACCTGTTGCAGAATGGCGGTGGCGCGTTCCGGATTACTGCTGTATACCGCTGCGGTAAGTCCATATTCTGTATCCTTCATCTGTGCAATAGCGGCTGCATCATCCTTTACCTTCATGATGCCGATAACCGGGCCAAAGGATTCTTCCCGCATTACGCGCATATCGCCGGTGACATGGGTAAGAACGGTAGGCTGAAAATAATATCCCCGGCCATCCGCCTTTTTACCACCGGTACGCACCTGTGCCCCTTTCTGAACGGCGTCGGAGATCTGGTCTTCCAGCAGTTGGATCTGATCTTTACGGGTGAGCGGACCAAAATAGACGCCTTCCTCTGTTGGGGCGCCGGTTTTCCAGGAGCGCAGTTCCTTTACAAACGCATCCACATAGGCGTCGTATTTGTTTTCATGTACATAAATGCGTTCAACGGAGCAGCAGCTCTGTCCGTTGTTATAAAACGCGCCGTCTGCGGTGGCAGCTGCTACAGCAGCAACATCTGTCACGTCGTCTGCTACATACAATGGATCCTTGCCGCCCAGTTCGCACTGGCAGGGTACCATCTTTGCCGCCACTTTATTATAAATAA
This sequence comes from Niabella hirudinis, assembly GCF_051201075.1. NCBI lineage: Bacteria > Pseudomonadati > Bacteroidota > Chitinophagia > Chitinophagales > Chitinophagaceae > Niabella > Niabella hirudinis. Next base: position 14,493 of record NZ_JBPEHJ010000011.1, on the reverse strand, counting down.
AGTGACCGGTCTTATAACTGCCGGTAAAATAATAACCGTCGAAGGGCATGTCTAAAATGGCGGCGCCCACACTGCCGGGTCCAATGGCTGTCTGAAACAAATCGGCATTGAGTCCGGCTTCTTTCCACAGCCGTTCTATTTCCAGTCCTGTAAGCGAAGCATATTCCGAGGGTTTATATAAAACGGCATTGCCTGCCAGCAGGGCGGGTACAAAAACGTTAACACCCACCAGGTAAGGATAATTCCAGGCAGAGATATTGGCGATCACGCCCAGGGGCTCATATACGATCCGCTCTTCCATATCGGCTGTTTCGTTCATGAGCTCATCACCCAGGTATTTTGCCGCATTTGCCGTCAGCCAGCTGATGCGTGCAATGGCGCCCCGGATCTCGTTGGCCGACTGGGTGAGGGGCTTTCCTACTTCGCTGGTCAGTATCTGCGCAAGCGTGTCACTATGGGCTTCCAGCAGTTCACTGAATCTTTTTACCACCGTAATCCGGTCTGCCAGGGCGCGCGCCTGCCAGGCGGGCTGGGCCATTTTCAACCGCTGCCATTTTTCCTGCAGGGTTTGTGCGTTGTCTTCTGTAAGCGTTGCGATCCGCTCTTCCGTGGCGGGGTTAATTACGTCCATGTATTATTTGCTTTGTATAGCTTCCAAAAACTTTTTTCGTATGCCGTTTGAAGGCGGCGTTTGTTCCAGTCCGAAATGATACATTCGTTCCGGGTGCCACTGTACACAGAGGAGGAAAGCATGACCGGATGTTTCCATGCGTTCTATGGCTTCGGCAACACCATCCGGTGCTGTGGCGGTGATCTGTAAACCCTGTCCCAGGTTGCCGATAGCCTGGTGATGAGCGCTGTTTACGGCGCTTTGTTCGGCTCTGAGCGCTTCATGCAGGATGCTGCCTGCTTTAATGCGGATGCCATGCACTTTGTCCAGGTTGTCTGCCACTTTATGTACTTCATTCTTTGAACCCAGGTCCTGTGCCAGGGTGCCGCCATAAATACAGTTGATCAGCTGCATACCCCGGCAAATGCCCAATACAGGTATGTTTTGATCCTGCGCCTGCCGGAAAACTGCCGTTTCAAATGCATCCCGTTCTTCCTGAAAATGATCCGGGGCATTGGGATAACCGGCCTTAGCGGAGTAATATCCGGGTGCAATATCAACACCACCGGATAGTACAATGCCATCGCAGACGGCTGCAGCATCCAGGTTGTCCAGCTCTGCAGAAAGGGTCACTACCTCAATGGTATCATCACCTTTGAGCCAGTTGGCATAATTGGCATGTTTGAGCTCCGATCCGGTATATGTTAATCCAATCTTCATCTGTTTACAATGCTTCGAGGTACAATTGTTTGAAGTTTTCCCTGGATACAGGTTTGGGGTTATTAGGATGTGCAAAGTCTGCAAGAGCAAGATCAGTTAGCGTCTCTATGTGTTCTTCCTTAACACCGATTGCTGATAACTTATGCGGAATGTTTATGGCCGTATTGAGCTCAAACAGGTAGTCCACTACATCCCTGCCATCTGTTCCCGCCAGGTCTAAAGCTGCTGCAATTTTTTTAAATTTCGGCTCCTGCCCCTCAATGTTAAACCGCATGCCATAGGGCAGGTTTACGGCATTGGCCAGGCCATGGTGCGTATCCAGCAAAGAAGACAGGGGGTGTGCCAGTGAGTGCACCACACCCAGTCCTTTTTGAAAAGCCACCGCGCCCATCAGGGAGGCAATCAGCATCTTACTCCTTGATTCCAGATCCGGGTTTTTAACTGCCGTTGTTATAGACCCGCTGATCAGCGAAATGCCCTGCAAGGCAATACCATCGCACATAGGATGCTCCATGTTTACCAGGTAGGCTTCCAGATTATGAGTAAGGGCATCCATACCGGTGGCGGCGGTAATGGCGGGCGGAATGTCCATCGTGAGTAACGGATCGGCAAACACCACTTTGGCCAAAAGCTTTGGTGAAAACAGTATTTTCTTTTGATGGGTTTCATCATCAGCGATGATGGCGCTGCGTCCTACTTCGCTGCCGGTACCGGCCGTGGTGGGAATGGTAATGAAATGCGGCACATCATTGGTTACATATACATCTCCGCCAATAAGATCATCGTACTTAAACAGGTCTTCGCGGTGCTGTACCCGCAGCACGATGGCACGGGCCACATCCAGTGCGGCGCCACCTCCAATGCCGACGATGGCGTCCCGTTGTGTGGCATCATACGCATCCGTTCCCTTGTACACATCCGATTTTACGGGGTTTTTGTGGATATCATAAAAAACTTCCACGGAGATTTCCCCGGCCCGGAGTGCTTCTGTGATCTTCCTGAAAAAATCCAGCTGCGCAATCACCGGGTCCGTTACGATCAGCGGGTTTTTAAGCCCATTCTTCTTTAAATAGTCGCCCAACTCGTTACTGGCTCCCGCGCCAAAGCGGATGGTGGTGGGGAAATTGTATTGGTAAATTTTGTCAAATGCCATGGTATTGTAATCTGATTCGTGTTATATTTTTGTATTGAAAACCGGTACTACGGGCACCTCGCAATAATTTTTTTAGCAAGGGCCTCAAACTCTTCACAGCCTCCTTATATTATCTCAAAATATCGTCTCATTTCCCAGTCAGTCACCGTTTTTAAGTGTTGTTTCCATTCCCATTCGCGGGTGTCGGTAAAATGCCGGGTAAAGGCTTCGCCAAATAGCTCGCGGGCCAGGGGCGCGTTTTTCATAGCAGCCGTGGCCTGTTCCAGGGTACGCGGCAGCACGCCATAAGCGGTTTCGAGATACCCATTGCCCGTTTGTGCGGGCTGGGTCAGTTTGAGTTTGTGCCGGATCCCGTACAGGCCCGAGGCAATGGCCGCAGCCATGGCCAGGTAGGGGTTTACATCGGCCCCAATCACCCTTGTTTCCAGTCTGCAGGCGGTGGCGCTTTGCTGCAGCACCCGCAGGGCTACAGTACGGTTGTCAATACCCCAGGTAAGCGTGGTGGGCGCCCAGGCTCCCTCTACCAGCCGTTTATAGCTGTTAACAGTGGGTGCAAACATCGGGAGTATAAAAGGCAGGCAATGCAGCTGGCCGGCGATGTACTGCCGGAATATTGGGCTGATCTGCTGTTTGTCTTTTGCGTCAAAGAACACATTCTTTTTACGGGTTTTGTCCAGCAGGCTCTGGTGCACATGCCCGCCGCAACCGGGGAGGGTTTCATCGATTTTTGCCATAAAGGTTGCCATGATCCCATGCCGGTACGCAATTTCTTTTACCGCCGTTTTAAAGAGCGTGGCCCGGTCGGCCGCCGTAATCAGGCCGGCATATTCAATAGCCGCTTCGTAGGTGCCGGGGCCGGTTTCTGTATGAATGCCTTCCAGGGGAATGTCAAACCGACGGAGATCTTCAAAAAGATCGGTAAAGAAGCTGTTTTTCAGAGCGCTTCTCAAAACCGAATACCCAAACATTCCCGGCGTAAGCGGCGTAAGGTTCCGGAATCCTTTATCGGCAGCGCTTTGCGGCGTTTCGGAAAAATTATACCACTCAAATTCCTGTGCCGCAACCGGGTGGTATCCCATCTGCTCTGCATCATGGCACACTTTTTTTAACAGTTGGCGCGGACATACCGCTGCCGGCGCTCCCTTGCTGCTGATGATCTCGCCGAGGAAAAAGGGAAGATCGTTTTCCCAGGGAATTTTCCGAAACGTGCTGAGGTCAATCCTTGCGGGTGCATCGGGGTAGCCGGTTTGCCAACCGGTATAGTTGCCGTTGTCGTACGCCACATCAGCGGCGTCCCAGCCAAAGATCACATCGCAGAATGAAGTGTCTTTTTCTGCGATATTCAGGAATTTTTTTGAGGAGATGTATTTACCGCGTAAAATACCATCGATATCCACGTAGGCAATTTTTACTTTACCGGATGTATGGTTTTTTACGTATTGCAGTATTTCTTTTATTGTCATGCTGATGGCTTGTAGAAAATGCGGAAAAGAATATATCCTGTTAGCAGGATGCCGGTATAAAGCATTGCCAGGTTGAAATTGTAAATGGTTATTGCTATAAAGGAGATCATTGCAAGCACAAGCGCTACCACCGGAAACAACGGGAATAACGGCGCTTTAAACGGGCGGTGCAGATCCGGCTCCCGGCGGCGCAACCGGATCAACGCGATCATCGAAATAATATACAATGTAAGTGCACCAAAGACAGAAAGGATAATGATCTCGCTGGTTTTGCCCGTGAGCAGCGCAATAATCCCGATAACCATATTGGCCAGGAGGGCCGTGGAGGGCGTTTGAAACCTGCGGTTGACATGCCCCAGCCATCCGGGGGCAAAGCGGGCCCTGCCAAACTCAAAAGTGGAACGGCCGGCGGCTAAAATGATTCCGTGAAACGAAGCTACAAGTCCAAACAGGCCAACGGTGATCAGCATGTGGTATAAAAAATCATTGCCGGCTACAATATGCGAAAGAGCGAGGGGTAGCGGAGAATCAGAGGCGGCGCCTTCTTTTGTATATACAACCGCTTCCCAGCCGGCAACGCCTACAGAACTGATGAAGGTGAGGATGCATAGCAGCACCAGCGTAAGAATGGCAGAACCAAAACCCTTAAAAATAGTCTTTTGCGGATTCTTTGTTTCCTCGGCTACATTGGCCACTCCTTCAATGCCCAAAAAGAACCAGATAGCAAAGGGGATACTCGCAAAAATACCCTGCCATCCATTGGGCAGGTTATTTTTATAAAGATGTTCCACCTGAAAATGAGGAAGCGTTATGCCCGAAAATAATAAAAGCTCTCCCACAGCCAGGATGGTGATGATCAGCTCAAAGGTTGCGGCCGCCTTTACACCCGAAATATTAAGCGCTGTAAAAAAGATATAAGCGGTTATGGCAATAGACAGGATAGAAAGCTGCGGAAAGAAGAGGTTGAAATAGGCGCCGATAGCAAAAGCGATGGCAGGTGGGGCAAAAATAAATTCGATGTTTTGCGCCATTCCGGCAAAGAAAGCCCAGTCTTTTCCCAGGGTACGTTCTGCATAATCAAAAGCACCGCCGGCCCGCGGGATGGCACAGGCCAGCTCCGTATAACTGAAGGTAAAAGTAACATACATCAGGGTTATGAAAATGGTGGCCAGCCCCATGCCCAGGGTGCCCCCTTTTTCAAGGCCCAGGTTCCAGCCAAAGTACATTCCTGATATTACATAGCCAACACCAAGCCCCCAGAGCATGGTGGCGTTGAGCGATCGTTTTAATTGATTGGGTTGACCCGACATCTTCTTTTTGCTAATATAATTTAAAAGTAAATATTATATTAAGATTTAGTGCCTGTTTAAAAAAAGATTTGTCAGGATACAGTTCCCGCAGCCTTCACAAAGGGGTGCAGATTTAAAATTGGTATTTCTGCCCAATTCGCGGGGATCTGCCGGAAATAATGATTATTACTATATTTTGCGAGCTCATTTTTAAACTGTTTCTGGTGGTAAAACATTTTTTAATAGTTTGTACATTCGCCGCGTGGTAAAGGAACAGGAGCATTCCGCTTAAAAATAAATCAGTATGCAGATCAACGAAAAATATACAGAGGTGGTGTTTGAAAATGTAGACGAAGCCGCCGCCGAAACGATCATGGCCCTTTTGGCAGACCGGGCCGATGGATTTGAAGAGGGCCATCATTTATTAAAAGCCTTCTTCAGTGGAAACAGGATTGCCGTTGAAGAACTGGATGCGATATGCCGGCCGTGGAACATCGGATACACCATACAGGACCTGGAACCGCAGAACTGGAATGCCTTATGGGAATCCAATTTTGACCCGGTGGTGGTAGAGGATTTTGTAGCCGTCCGGGCATCTTTTCATCCGCATTTTACGAATGTGGAGCATGAGATCCTCATCAACCCCAAGATGAGCTTTGGTACCGGTCATCATGCCACCACCTGGATGATGATGCAGCAGATGCGGCAGGTTGATTTTTCCGGTAAACAGGTTTTTGATTTTGGCACCGGTACCGGCATTTTGGCTATTCTTGCCGAAAAACTGGGTGCCCGTCAGGTATTGGCTACCGATCTTGACGAATGGAGCATTCTGAACACGAATGAAAACATAGCGGTTAACGGCTGTTCCCGGGTTACCGTGCAGCAATCCGACAGCGCGGTACAAAACGGCATTTATGACGTAATCCTTGCCAATATCAATAAAAATGTTTTGATGGAAACCATCCCCCTCTTAAAGGCGCAACTTACCCCCGGCGGAGTACTCCTGTTGAGCGGCCTGTTAGCTGCAGATGAGGCCGAAATTGTAGGCCGGGCGGTAGCTGCTGGTCTCCATTTCGTTGGTAAGACGCTAAAAAACAGTTGGTTATGTATGAGGTTCTCTGTTTAAAATGTTGTAATAATGTTAAATAATTATTGAGCGCCGGTTAGTTTATTATCGCTATTTTTGTAGTTCACTTAGTCCAATATACATGAATTATGTACTCCTCTTTTTAATGGCGTATTGTTTGGGAAGTATTCCTACAGCTGTTTGGGTAAGTAAAGGTTTTTTTGGTATTGATATTAGGGATTATGGCAGCGGCAATGCCGGAGCCACTAATACCTTCAGGGTATTGGGCCCGCGTTGGGGTTCTTTTGTGATGGTTTGCGATTCGCTCAAAGGATTCCTTGCTGTAAAGCTTGCATTGTTCCTTCCGCAGTTTGCAGATAACGATATTGCATTTTTAAATATCCAGCTGATCTTCGGGATCGCAGCTGTGCTGGGTCATATTTTCCCCGTTTGGGCTAATTTCAGAGGTGGAAAAGGGGTGGCTACCCTTTTTGGGCTGGTGATTGGCATAAGCCCCTGGACGGCCCTGGCCTGCTCGGGTATTTTTCTGCTGGTGCTTTACCTGACGCGGTTTGTATCGCTGAGTTCGATACTCGCCAGCCTCGCCTTCCCGATTTTTATATTGGTTATTTTTAACGTTGATAACCACTTTTACAGGGTCTTTGCGGTTGCAGTGGCCCTGCTGGTGATCCTGACGCATCAAAAAAATATCGGACGCATCTTTAAAGGTGCAGAAAACAAAGTGCCGATTTTTAAGAACCGGGACCGGAGGAAGCAACGCGGCCGGTAAAAGGCCGTAGCAGTCCGCTCCGGCTAAATGCCAGTGGCTCAATACCGGGTGCCAAAACTAAATGCAATGGTGCTGAAAACTAATTGCCTGGGATCTCCGTCAGATTTTGGTACAAAGATTGTTTATTTGCAAATTAAAATCCTTAACTATGATTAAAAACTTATTCATCTTTCTCGTTGCTGTGGCAACCGGGGCCGGGTGTTCTACCAATGCGATCACCGGCCGCAGTCAGATGAAATTACTGCCGGAATCAGAACTGCAGCAAATGGCTGTAACGGAATATCAAACCTTTCTCTCTTCCAATAAAGTAGTTACTACTTCCAATAACCGGGATGCGGAGATGGTGAACCGGGTAGGGCAGCGGATCGTTAATGCCGTTACGGCGTTTTACAAACAGAACAATTTAACCAAGGATCTGGATGGATACAAATGGGAAACCCGGCTGGTACAAAGCAATGAGGCCAATGCCTGGTGTATGCCGGGTGGTAAAATTGTGGTATATACCGGCCTGCTACCGATTACGCAAAACGAAGCAGCATTGGCCAATGTAATGGGGCATGAGGTTAGCCACGCCTTGTTTGGGCATACCAACGAGCGCATGAGTCAGACGGTGGCCGCCCAGTATGGCGCCAATATACTGGATGCGTTTATGGCTAACAAATCATCCGCCGGTATGCGGCAGGTATTTGGAACTGCCGTAGGCCTGGGGTCACAGGTAGGCATCCTGGCGTTTTCCCGCAAGCAGGAACTGGAAGCCGATCATTATGGTATGATATGGGCTGCTATGGCAGGGTATAATCCCCAGGAAGCAATCGGGCTATGGCAGCGGATGCAGGCCCAGGCACAGGGTAGCCGGCCACCGGAATTTCTGAGCACCCACCCCGGTCCCGAAAGGAGAATTGAGCAGCTGCAAAAATTTATGCCGCAGGCGATGAGTTACTACAAGCCGATAGGGAAATAAATTTAAATAAATATTTAATATGTAATGCTCTTGCTTTTAATTAAGCAGGAGCATTTATTATAAAAGCTTGTGCGAAACCTTAATTTTTCGTACTTTTGCATTTTAATTGATGGATCTTGTTTGCTAATTGAGTATTTAAGTCAGATTTTTTAATAAACCCCTTCAAGTTCTTATGATTCAAACAGTGTTCGAAAAATTACAGTACGCAGAAGAAAAAAATCTCTTAATCCAAGGACTCCCTTCATCCATAGAAAAACAATTCAGTAAATTATCGTTTGCCAAAAACATGACGCCCCTGTTGAGGTCAAGAAAACTTGATTTTGCGCTGGTGTTTGCTGTGAATGAAAACCAGCTGAATGGTATTTTGAACGAGGTGATGCCTTCCCTTAAAGAGAATACGAAATTTTGGGTGGCGCATCCAAAATCAACTTCTAAGATCGTTACTGATCTGAACAGGGACCGGAGCTGGTGCCAACTTACCGATAAGGGTTATGCCGGGATGGATAATGTGGAACTGGATCACGTGTGGACGGCTACGCGGTTTGAAAGATGCTGTGAAACAGAGCGCGACAGCGCCGCCCGTGTTAAAGGTAAAAGAAGGGCCGAATTGGTTTAAGGTTTCCGGGTCGTTAAAAAAAATAGGTAAAGCCTCATCCTGCAGCCGCAGGATGAGGCTTTGTTGTTGAGATGAGGGAGCCGGAAATATACAGCGCCAGGTACATCAACTGACTACAGACAGGAACTTGTATGATAAAAATCAATCTTGCCGCCGGGCAGGTGCGGTATCTTGTTGCCAGATAATGATCACTTAGGATATTGTGTATTTGGAATGCATTTGCATCTTTTCAGCGCATTAGAGCGCGCGATAAAAATACTAAAGGGCTACCTATGTTGGGGTGGTAATTCTTTGCTGCCCCTTTTTGTTTACCTGTACGCTGGTGCCGCCAGTATCAGGGTCCAGTAATTTCCGGAGCGGGCAGCGCCAATCCCGGTTGCACTTTGGCTCATAATATTTCTGCAATGTTGGGGACTTTGCAGCCAACTTTGAATCACTTCACTGATGCTGCGTTGCCCCAGGGCAATATTCTCGGCAACAAAACCCCAGCGATAGCCGGAGGCCGCTACTCTTTTTTCGGGCGTCATTCCATTGCGCCCGCGATGGCTGAGCTGGCCGCTACGCTGCATGTAACTGCTATGCGCTGTTGCGGCATGCTCCAGCTGGTTATTCCAGATTACCCCAGGTGCTGCCGGGTATTTACGGCCGCCGCAATTGCAGCCTCTTGCCCTTATGGCGTTGATCTGTTTCAAAAAGCTTCCGCTGCTGAAGCCGGTTTCGCCGGAATACTGTTTTTTTTTGACGGAGGCGCAGGAGCCGGTAAGAAACACAAGTACAAAACACAAATGGGCGGCACTGAGCAAACGGCGGGGCATGATGATATTGTTTGTTTTATGTAATAGATCCCTGGTCAAACTTTATGCCACAGACAACTTTTGTTTATGACATTTATGCTAAAGATGCCCTTTTTAGCACAGGGACAAGGTTTATTGGTTTCCGCTGTTTTGCCGGTGCTGGTTCCTGTAAATAAGCCGGTTTCCTTTTATCAGCAGCTTTAAGGTTTGTCTTTTTAAGGAAATGTGCACCTGTTTGTCTTCACTGGCATTGCGGTTATGCTTATAGGCCGTCATAATATTTTTATAGTTAACCGTTCCTACCACTACCTGGTTTTGATCAACCACCGGAAGCAGGTCCATATCAAACTGGAGCATGATCTCCACCGCAGTTTTAAGTGGGTCATTAACACGCACCCAGGCCGATTTTCGCTTGATCAGCGTGCCGATCTGTTTGTCCGGTGCATGATGTTCGCTCCGCAGGCTGGAGGAGCTGATAACGCCCCTTAAGGTATCATCAGTGCCTGTTACAATAAAGTAGTTGGCATGATCGTCCTGGTGCTGATCCAGCCAGCTTTTGACGTCTGCAACCGGGTTGTCATCGCTGATCAGGAGCGCATCGTGGTTCATAACATCTTTTACATGGTATTGTTCCAGCACATCCGGGGTGTAGGTCACCGGCGTTTTTACGCCACGGCGCGCGATCTTCTCCGTCATAATGGTATGTTCCATCAGGTAGAGTGAAATGAAGTAAGCGATGGAACAGGCTGCCAGCAAGGCCAGCAGGGCATTGACCTGACCGGTGGTTTCCAGCGCAAAAAGGATAGAGGTGAGCAGTGCCCGGGAAGCGCCTGCGAACATGGCGGACATGCCGATCAGTGCAGCCAGGGAAACCGAAATATCCAGCTGGGGAAAAAGGAGCTGCATGGCCATGCCGGCAAGCGCCCCTGCTGCTCCACCAATGGTAAGCAGGGGGGCCAGGGTTCCGCCGGATGTGCCGCTGGATAAAGCGATGGCCCAGGACAGGAATTTAAATACAAAAAGCAATGCAATCACTTTTAAAGAAAGGCTTCCGGAAAGCACATTGGTTATATTATCATAACCAACGCCCAGCGTATTGGGGTGAAAGTAGCCAATAATACCCACCGCTAACCCGCCAATAGCGGGCCACCACATCCAATGAATGGGCAGGCGTTCAAAAAGCGCCTCCATCCAGTAAACCAGCTTGGTTACTGCTACGGAAAGCAGTCCGACCAGGACTCCCTCAATGCTGTAAAGAAACAGGGCCGTGTTTGAAGGCGTTCCAATGAGCTGATCAATGGCAAAAACAGGACCGCCGCCAAACAGGAAATGATGACCTGCCGCACCTGTTATACAGGCAAGCGCTACGGGGAAGATAGCTGCAGCTGAAAATTCGAACAGCAGGAGTTCGATAGCCAGGAAGATAGCGGCGATAGGACTTCCGAAGATGGCGGACATGCCCGCGGTTGCCCCTGCAGCCAGCAATACCTTACGCTCCTGGTGCGAAATCTTCAACAGCTGCCCCAGGGTGGATCCCAAAGCACCGCCCGTGGCAATGATGGGTCCTTCTGCCCCAAAAGGACCGCCGGTGCCAATAGCAACGGCGGAAGACAGGGGTTTTAAATAAGTAATGGTCGGTTTTATTTTGCTGTTGTTGGTCAGGATCTGCTCCATCGCTTCGGGGATACCATGCCCCCTGATGGCCCGGGAGCCAAACAGGGCCATCAATCCCACAATGATGCCGCCGATTACGGGTATGATGATTACAAAAACACCTAAATGATTGCCCTGGGGAGCTGTATGGGCCAATGAAAAACTGCCGTAGAAGGAGAGGTTGGTAACCAGGTTTATCAGGTATACCAATAGCTTGGCAACCAGGCTGATCACCATGCCAATACCCACGGCCAGCAGGGAAATAAATACCAGCCGGTTCTTTCTTGTTGAAGGCCTGCGTTCCATGTGCTCGGATTCCAGTGTGGATTGCAGTGAAGTAGAAATAGGAATGCTCATAGTATGTTGATATCAAAAGAAGGCGCAAAAGTATGATTTATATCATGATTTTAAGCAAAAAAGGAAGGCTTTCTGCCGGTGCGGCCTTTTTTTTGATGGTATTTTTTATTTTTGGACGTTATGAAAAGAAAACAGGCAGAAAAAGCCGGGAGCAATATTCTTTACCGTTACTGCATTCCCGAATGGCAAACAGCGGTTGATGCCAGCAAGGAGCTGCGGGTTGTCAAAAAAGGACAGCCTGTTTTTTTGGAAGAGGAAATGGTGCGGGGTGTTTTTTTTATAGATGCAGGCAAGGTGAAGATTCACCAGCGCTGGGGCAGCGAAAAGGAACTGATCATCCGGTTTGCAAAAGAAGGCGATATGCTCGGGTACCGGGGGCTTGGGAAAGAAAAAGTGTACCCTGTATCGGCCACTGCATTGGAAGACACAACGCTGATGTATCTTAATATCCGGTTCTTTGAAGCTACGCTGGAAGTAAACCCCCGGCTCACTTATGCCCTGATGGATTTTTATGCCAATGAACTGGAGGCTACGGAGCGGCGGGTACGTAATATGGCGCATATGGAAGTGAGGGGGCGCATCGCAGAGGCGATCCTGATGCTTAAAAAAGCCTTTGGCGTTAACGAACTGGGCTTTATCGACATTAAACTTACCCGGCAGGATATGGCCTCCTACGTGGGAACTACTTATGAAACGATTTCCCGGATGATGGGTGAGCTGGAGACGGCAAAGCTCATCAGTACCAGTGGTAAAAATATCGCGCTCCTAAATGAAAAAAAGCTGGAGCAGCTGTTTTAGCGCTTCACGTTTCACATTTCATGTCTCAAGGTTTCAAGGTTAAAGGTTTCAAGGTTGTGTTCCGGTGTATACGCTATTTTCATCTTTCCTTATTTCTTAACCATTGTTTTTGTTTCTAAAAAATGTGATTTATATCATACTTTTGTAAAATGGAAACAAAAAAATATGATAACCATATCTATAAACCGCTGATGGCCGGTTTATTTGCGGGCTACATCGCAACTGTTTTTAACCTGGTATTTGATGTATTTTTCCGGCAAAAGACGGACTTTCCGCTCCATGAGCTGATCAATGTATCAACGATTATTTTTGCAACTCTTTTTGCATTACCCCTGGCGGGCATTGCCTTTGCGGCCATCGACCGGCTCTTCCCCAAGGGCGACCGGATCTATATTGTATTATCGACCTTGTTTACGGTGCTTTGCATTTACGGCACCCTGCAGGTTCATCGCTCACCCGACCCGGTGGTAACCACCCAGTTTCAGCACCTGCTGTTGGGAATGGTGATCATCTCCGGTGTATTTGCAACCATTGGTGTGCCCTGGTTGGTAAAGCACCAGGATGTTTATATGTAGGAATACTTCGTGTGCTAATTGCCAATAAGAACCACGAAGACAGGAAGACTCAAAGAAACACGAAGGAAGGTATGATCTTAGTGCCTCTTGGTGCCTTTGTGGCGGAAAAGAACCACGAAGACAGGAAGGCGCGAAGACGCACCAAGAATGGCGTTGCAGGCTGATCGTTAAGAAATCTTCGTGTTACTTAGTGGCTTAGAGCCTTTGTGGCGAACCGGCTCCATGGCAGAAAACTTAGTAATGTGCAAAATCCACTTCGTATTTTCCATGGATCCGTTCCATCGGCGGATTGTAGTATCCATACTTTAAATGTGGGAATTCTTCACGGATCAGGTCCATCAGTTGTTTCACACCCATGAACTCACCGGTCTCGCTCACCCCTATCTTTCCCAGGTACCAGTCCGGGTCAATATTGAAGTTGCGCCATTGGATCATCTTCAAATCGGTTTCCCGGATCAGTTTTCGCAATGCTTCGTATTCGGCAATGCTGTCGGTCATTCCGGGAAAAACAAAATAGTTGATCGAAGTCCAGCCACCGAAACTGTTGACTACTTTCAAACTTTCCACAATATCTTCAAACTGGTAATTGTTGGGGCGGTAGTACGGCATATAGATCTCACTGCGGGCGCTGTTGGTACTTACGCGGATGGAATTCAGGCCGGCTTCGCACAGGCGTTTCACGGCATCCGGTTTTGATCCGTTGGTATTAATATTGATGCTGCCCTTTGAGGTATGCTTACGTATTTCGATGATGGCCTTTTCCAGTGTCTCCCACATCAGGAGGGGCTCGCCCTCGCAGCCCTGTCCAAAGCTGATGAGGGGGTAGGGCGCGGTTTCCAGGTGCGGCACCGTAAATTCCACAATTTCTTCCACCGTTGGTTTGAATTGCAGGCGGTCCTGGGTAGAAACGATCGTTTCCTCATCCGGCTGCAGCGAAATGCATCCCACGCAGTTGGCATTACAGGCGGGCGAGGCGGGTACCGGGCATTCCCAGCGGCCGATGAAATAATTTCTTGCAGCCGGGCAGTGGTAGGTAAGGGCGCAATTATTGGCCAGATGGTTTACCAGGCGGTTGTGCGGATAGGCCTTTGTAAGATAGTCTACGCCCGATTTGACTTTGCTTGCATCAAAACCGGCGCATTCCTGGCGGATATCCTGCTCAATACGAACCGCAGGCACATAAAATTTTTCGTTTTGCCAGGCTACTGCCGTATAACAGAACAGTGGCAGGGTGGGGGCGCCAGGTTTGGTTTCGTAGGCCGCAATATAAAAACCGGTGTGAGCCGGAGGTATAAAGGCCGCTACCGCCCAGCCTTTATCGCAAAGCCGCAGTTCGCCGGTAATAACATCAATACCGATCCCCATCCGTTCGGGCAATTCATAAAGCGAGCCGCCATCCGGCAATTCGATCCAGTCTTCTACTGGTACTGGCAGGGCATCCCATCCGCTGCGACCGACCGCATACAGACTGGTATCTTCAAAAATATTTCCGTTACCATCGGAGTATAAAAGATAAGGGGATGTTGTTAATTGCTGATTTTTCATTGCTGATGTCTGATGTCTGATGTCTGATGTCTGATGTCTGATGTCTGATGTCTGATGTCTGATGTCTGATGTCTGATGTCTGATGTCTGATGTCTGATGTCTG
>NZ_JBPEHJ010000010.1:10412-158137 GCF_051201075.1 Niabella hirudinis | reverse complement strand
TTTCTGATTTCTGATTTCTGATTTCTGATTTCTGATTTCTGATTTCTGATTTCTGATTTCTGATTTCTGATTTCTGATTTCTGATTTCTGATTTCGACAAACCTATTAAGATATGAAAATATCGTCAATACCCGGCTCTTATTTCCATATTTTCACATTTTCAAATCTTCAAATTAGTATGAATATCCGGTTAATACCGAACGTTAAACCTTAAACTAAAAAGAGAAGACTCCCCCAATACCCGGCTCTCCCCCCGACATTTCGGGATCCACATCTTCAAATTTTCAAATTGGCACATTCCCACATTTTTTTAAACATTAAACCGGAAGTGCATAATATCTCCGTCTTTCACCAGGTATTCTTTACCCTCAATGCGCAGTTTGCCCGCATCCCTTGCGCCGGCCTCTGATTTGTATTGTACAAAATCGTTGTAGGCGATCACTTCGGCTTTGATGAACCCTTTTTCAAAATCAGTATGGATCACGCCGGCACATTGAGGGGCCTTCCATCCGTTGTGGAAGGTCCAGGCGCGCACTTCCTGCACACCCGCGGTGAAATAGGTATTTAATCCCAGTAATTTGTAAGCAGAACGGATGAGGCGATCCAGGGCGGGTTCGGTCATGTTATATTCATCCATAAACAGCGCTTTGTCATCCGGATCTTCCATTTCAGAGATCTGCGCTTCAATCGAATTATTCATTACGATCATTTCTGCATTCTCGCTTTTAATGGCGTCTTTCAACGCTTCGGAAAATTTATTGCCGGTATGCATAGACGGCTCATCCACGTTAGCAACATATAAGACCGGCTTATCGGTAAGCAGGAACAGGTCGGCAACCATTTCTTTTTCTTCTTTGCTCAGGTCCAGGGAGCGGATGCTTTTTCCCTGCTCCAGGTGTGCTCTACACTGCTGCAGCACTTCAAGCTCTGCTTTTGCTTTCGGATCTGTTTTAGCCTGCTTCTCTTTTTTCTGGATCTGTTTTTCCACGCTGTCAAGGTCTTTCAGCTGCAGTTCGGTATCAATGATTTCCTTGTCGCTTACGGGATTGATGGCGCCCTCATCGCGCAGGATGTTCTCATCTTCAAAACAGCGGATCACATGGATGATGGCATCCACCTCCCGGATATTGGCAAGGAATTTATTGCCAAGGCCTTCACCCTTGCTGGCTCCGCGTACCAGACCGGCAATGTCTACGATCTCGATCTGTGTGGGTACGATCCGTTCGGGCTGTACCAGTCCTGTAAGAACACTAAGCCGCTCGTCCGGAACGTTTACAAGCCCTACGTTGGGCTCAATGGTACAAAAGCGGTAATTGCTTGCCTGCGCTTTTGCACTGTTGCTAACTGCGTTAAATAACGTTGATTTTCCTACATTGGGTAATCCCACGATGCCTGCCTGTAATGCCATCTTTTTTAAGTTAATAGTTAATGGTCACCGTTCATCGCCCGGGAAAGAACCTGAAACCTGAAACGTTGAACCTGAAACTGTTTTTTTTCGGCCGCAAAGGTACAAATTCTCCGGCGCAATTCTCAAATATAGCCTAACTTCCCGCTTTCGATTAAAAATCATAATCCGGGGAATTATGGCATTGAGCAGGATCTGGTCCGCATTTATCATTGTAGCTATTCTGGTTGCAGCATTCAAGTGTTTCTTTATGGGGGAAACCCATATTTTCAGTTATATGATCAGTGGTAAAGCCAGTGACCCCGCTAACCCGCTGAAGCTGGATGGTGTTATTGAAACTTGCTGGGTAGCCGTGGAGATCTGTTTGAAGCTGATCGGTGTACTTTGTCTTTTCATGGGCTTTATGAGCATTGCCGAAAGAGCGGGGGGCATCCGTTTTTTATCGAGGATCATCGGCCCCTTCTTTTCGAAGATATTCCCGGGTGTGCCCAAGGATCATCCGGCCATGGGGCATATGGTCATGAATTATTCGGCTAATTTACTGGGGCTGGATAATGCGGCAACACCATTTGGGATCAAATCGATGGAAAGCCTTCAGGAGCTGAACCCTAACAAAGATGTGGCTTCCGATGCCCAGATCATGTTCCTTTGTTTGCATGCAGCGGGCTTTAATTTAATACCGGTGAGTGTGATCGCCGTCCGGGCGGCTCAGAATGCCTCCGATCCCACCGATGTATTTATTCCCTGCATGATTGTTACTTTTGTAGGTACACTGGTAGCGCTAACCATTGTAGCGCTCCGGCAGAAAGTAAACCTTTTTCAGCCCGTTATTTTGATCTGGCTCCTGGGTATTTCAGCGGCGATTGTGGCGTTGGTGCTTTATGTATCGTCCTTAAATGCGGCATCCATCCAGTCTTTCTCGGGGCTGCTAAGCAATGGGTTGATCTTGCTGGTGTTTTTCCTGATCGTATTAGGAGGTGTATACAAAAAAACAGATGTCTTCAGTGCTTTTATCGATGGGGCCCGGGGAGGTTTTGATACGGCCATAAAGATTATTCCTTATATACTGGGCATCCTGGTTGCAGTAAGCATGCTGCGCACCAGCGGAACCTTTGATATGGTTATCAACGGGATGAAATCGATGTTTCATGCACTGGGTGCCGATACCCGTTTTGTGGATGCATTGCCTACGGCATTGATCCGCCCGCTTAGCGGAGGAGCCGCTAGGGGAATGATGGTAAGCACTATGACTACCTTTGGTCCCGATTCCTTTGCCAGCAAGCTTTCCGGAGTTTTTCAGGGGGCTGCCGATACCACGTTTTATGTAGTAGCTGTTTATTTTGGCGCCGTTGGGATTAAGAACACGCGCTATTCTATTGGAACGATGCTGCTTGCCGATTTGGCCGGTGTTATAACGGCGATTGGCATTAGTTATTTATTTTTTACATAAAACCTGATTTTACTTTAAACAGACGCTTAAACTTTTTTCCGGTTTCTCTGTTCTTAGAGTTTATGGAAACGCCTTCCCGTTACCAGGTTAATACTACCTCTTTTGATCATTACTGGAAAAAAGGAGCAGGGCGGTTGCTATTGCAGCAATTAGGATATACGCCCGATATCCGGAATGCGGATTCCTTTAAAAAATATTTGCTGCAATGGGACCGCAGCGGAGATGCGGTGGTACACCAGTTGTATAACCGCATTGGATTTGCAAAGGCACATGCAGCGCTGGGAGCGTATATGAGCGGGGAAGCGGCGCCCGATGAAGCGGCCCCGGTTTTTGACACTTTCTTTAAAACTTTTGAGCTTTGTCCTTCCTGGCTGGATCATGATAAAATAGATAAGGGAATTGAATTGAGCCAACGTACAGGTATCCCCGGCTTGCTGGTGCTGCGTAATTATTGTTTAATGGGAGGCTATGAATCTGCCGCAATCAATAAGCCGCTGATCTATACCGGGGCCTTAAAAAAGGGAGCTGCAAAACGGCTTACAGAAACCACCCTCTTCTGGATCAATATTACCCGCACCGGGGCCTTTAAACAGGGCGGGCACGGATTGTTTCATGTGCTCAGCACCCGCCTTATTCATTCATACTCCCGCGTAGCGATCCTCGAGAAAACGGATTGGGACACTTCACAATGGGGTGTGCCGCTGAATACCTGGGATATGCTGGCCACACAGCTGGGCTTTTCACTGGTTTTCCTTACAGGGCTACGGCGTATGGGATTCCGGCCGTCTGCCGAAGAAACGGAGGGCCTTTTTCATTTGTGGAAATACGTCGGGTATCTTTTGGGTATCCCCCTGGAACTGTTGCCGGAGAATGAAGCGGACGCGATAGAAGCACTTTATTACTGGACGATGACCCAGGCAAAAGGCGATGGGGATTCTGTTGCGCTGGCGCAGGCGCTGATCAGTGAAACCATTACCTCCGGTTTTCCGAAATCTATACTGGCCCGGAAGCTTATGCAGCAGCTACACCTGTTTTATAATCATTTTTTCCTGGGTACCTATTCCTGCCGGCTGTTGCAAATTCCCAGGCCAACTGCAGGAAACATAGCCCACCTGTTTTTGTGGCGCCTTCGGTTGCTGGAACGAAGAATGGCCCGGCCGGGCTTTCGTGAAAAAGCGATCCGGGAAGGCGGCGAGCGCCAGGCGCATGCATTGGAAATTTACCTGAAATATAAGCGCTTTTGACCGGCGGACTTTTAAGTTGGTTGTGTTTGGGAAATGTCTTTTGTTAATTGCAGTTTTAACAGCTTCTTAGTCGGAGCAGGTATAGGCCATATAAGTCCGGGTGCCATCTTTGTGTTTTTGTTCTATCGTGTATACTTTTCGGAATCTTCCTTTATCATCTTTCTTCAGCAATGCTACGCCTGCACTATATTTCTGAAGAATAAACGCCATTGCCGCCTCTTCGGTGGCGCCGCTCCAGCCCTTTAATTGATTGATCTCGTTGACCAGGGGCCCGGGAAATGTGGGCTGGTATTGTATTTGCGCTATCGTATCGCGGATACCGCGGATCCTCGGAAACCGGGTATTGAAGGTTCGGGCAGCCTTTGCATTGATCAGCACCAGTGCGTATTGAACGCCGTTGGGCAATATAATAAATTTTTGATAGTGCCCGTTGGCGGCGGCTACCTGGTCGATAAAATGGTATAGATCACCGCTGGAAGGTGGCCTGTTTTCCGGATGATTGTGCAGGTCTGCAAAACGGTTTTCAATATAGGGGACCGGGGTGTTGTTGGAAGTGCCGTTATATAAGCCGGAGCGCACTATATTTCCCTCCGTATCTCTTCCAAATGAAACGGCATGTTCTTTTTTATCATGGGCTGCCTGGTATATATCTGCGGTACCGCTTTTGTATACGGTTGTTACGGATAGGGCGGTAGCTTTCGTTGCTGCTGCATCTACATCTTTACATGAGCGATCAGTTGCATCCGAAGCAGACACCGATACACCGTGGCACCCCGTAAAAAAGATTACCGGTGTAAGACAAGCAGACAATAATGAGAAAAGTACTCTCATATTTTAAAGCGCATCCAGGTTTTTTTGCATGTATGCTGAAATTTACGGAATTAATGGATAAACGATTCTTTTTTATGATTTGGTTAATTTAGCGGTAACTCTAATTATTTAAGCATGGAAAAAGTACCCCTGTTTGAAGAACATTATATTAACCGGAGCGGCTGGTTGCGGGCTGCGGTATTGGGCGCCAATGATGGAATCCTGTCTACCTCAAGCCTGGTGATTGGAGTAGCTGCTGCTACCGATATGAGAAATCCTATTGTGCTGGCGGCCCTGGCTGGCATTGTGGCCGGTGCTTTTTCTATGGCTGCCGGCGAGTATGTTTCCGTAAGCTCGCAATCGGATATCGAAACGGCGGATCTGAAAAGAGAACGGCGGGAGTTAGAAACCATGCCGGATGCGGAATTAAAGGAACTGACAAAGATCTATGAGGGACGCGGGCTGACGCCGGAATTGGCCGCACAGGTGGCTTATGCTTTGACAACGCATAACGCATTGGAAGCACATGCCCGGGATGAGCTGGGTATTAATGAGATTACCCAGGCAAAACCTTTTCAGGCTGCATTGGCTTCCGGTGCTTCTTTTATTGCGGGGGGGCTGCTGCCTTTGCTGGTAGCTATTTTTGCCCCCGTAAAAGAGATGGTTCTTTTGGAATATGTGTCTGCCATCATTTTTCTGGCAATTGCCGGTATGGTAGCTGCCCGCGCCGGTGGGTCCAGTGTGGTCAAAGGTGTTTTAAGGGTGTGCTTTTGGGGTACTGTTGCCATGGGCGCCTCCGCCCTCGTGGGGTATTTGTTTGGTGTACAAACGGGGTAGAGATGCGTTTCAGGTTTAAGGTTTCACGTTCGGTACTAACCGGAATCTTCTTGCCTTAGCAGTTCATCGGAAATCAAACCTTCCCGTCTTCCCGGCTCAACATGCAGTCAGATCTTAAGTTTCAGTTATGCCGTTTTGCGTTGTGTTTGTTTGATGCTGAATTTTTGATGCCCGATACCTGACTCTGGTTACGCCGATATGGATTTCGTTCGGGGACAATTACGAAGCAGCAACGGCATTTCCACTTTTACATTTAATATTAATTTACAACCCTTACCATTTTAGAATACGTTTTACCACCATCTTTATCTACCTGTGCAATACGGATAAAATATTTGTCGCCCGGATTTTCGGCTAAACTATCTGTCCGTTTTGAGCAGGAAATAAACGCTATAAGCAAAACAACCGAAGCCATCAACAACTGTTTTTTATAACGCTGCGCTACAGGCAACAGTAAAATAAGCAGAATAATACTTAGCCCGGAAAAAGCAGCTAACGCACCCGAATCCGCTTCCCAGCTATATTGTATGGTTGTACTGCTATTGCCGTTTTGGGCTTTGCTGGCAACCGTGGCTATGGTGGTAAAGTTTACGCCATCCTGTGAGGCTTCTATTTCAAACCGGTCATTATTTGTTTCGGTAAGGGTTTGCCAGCTCACAATTAGTGCACTATTCTTTATAACAGCGTTTATTTCGCCAAAACTTACTGGTAGCGGGCTTGCACTTGTTTTTACAAAAAAACCGCTAAACCCGTTTACACCAAAATCTATTTCCCAACGGTTAAGAATGGGGTTCCATGTAATGTTGTTATCTAAAGGCTGAAGGGTGGTGGGCGTACCGGTGTAGGTATTGGGTGCACCGCTACCATCGCTACTAATACCGGGGCGCTTTTCAATCCGTAGGTTACTAATACCCGTTGCATCAGATGGCCCGGTGGGCAACAGAAGAGCCGGTGCGGGGGTTTGGTTATTAAAATCTGTGAAATCCTGCTGGGTAAAGTATAGCGTTACCTTACCCGTGACGGTGCTTGCATTATTGTCGGGTGTAATTTGGTAATGCCGTTTTACATATTGTGCCGGTTGGCTGGCATCTACCCACACTTTAGCGGTGGTGCTGCCGCTAATAGGGCTACTGCCGCTGCGTTGTACCGTAGCTATCAGGCTGCCACAGGAGCCGTAGTAAGTAATGCCGATGCTGGCTTGTATTTTGGTATCACTGGCAGCCGCCGTGGCCAAAGCAGTGCTTGTAGAAACAGCGCCACCCTCATAAGCGCCCATATCTACGGTAGTGCCTTGTATGCGGGCATTACCGTCTAAATCGGTGGTAATGCCGCCGGGTATGTAACTATTATTACCTGCATTAATTGCCGGGGAGCCGCATTGCAACCTTACATTGCCATTGGCAGCATCTACAAACAAAGGGTTTTTATTACCGTTAACACCACCCTGTACAATACTGTTGTTAACGATAGCATTAGGACCGTACTCAAATATACCTGCCCCGTTGGCGGCGGTATTACCCCAGATAATACTGTTGCGGAGTTGTACTGAGAAATTGGTTTCATCATCAAATATGCCGCCGCCAAGAAGGGTAGCATAATTGCCCGAAAAGCTGCAATTGGTAATGGTGGGCGCGGCGCCGCTGCTGTTGTACATGCCACCGCCGCTGTCGTCGGTATAGTTGCCTGTAAAACTACAATTGGTAATGGTGGTGGAGAAGCCTTCATTGTGCATGCCGCCGCCACCGACGGAAACAGTATAATTTTGCGTAAAACTGCAATTGATAATGGTGGAGTAGGAGAAGTGGTTGTAAAGGCCGCCAACCCAGTCGGCATTATTGCCTGTAAAACTGCAATTGGCAATTGTGGGGGAGGAGGCGGTATTGTGCATGCCGCCGCCGGTGTTTTGACGTATTAGTCTTGAGTTTACGTAAATAGTAGTCTGACTATTGGCATTACCCCCTTTAACGGTGAAGCCATCTATAGTTGCCGTACCCACTGCATCGGCGGCAATTACCACATGGCAGGCATTTTCGCCATTATTAGTAATGCTTAAACTGCTGCCCCTGCCGCTTACTATATCGTTGCCGCTAAAATCGCCACTGAGTATGGTTGTATTGGTAAGCCAGTTGCGCTGCGAAAGCGATGTTTCATTACCCAAAAAGCCCCCATATATTTTTACATCGGCCTTCAGTAAAAAGGAATTGTTACGGTCGTTAGGTGTACTGCTACCGGTTATGTCATCTGCTTTTCGGGTAGGCAGGTAAATACCTGCGGCAACCCATATTTCGTCGCCGGCACCGGAGGCATTAATCATTTTCTGCAGGTCGTTACTGGCAGTACTCCAACTAGTACCGGCACCAGTACCTGTGGTTCTTACGTAACGTACTGTAGCTGCACTATTGGCTGCAAAAACCAAGGTAAAACAAATGAAAAGCGCATATACTTTTTTATGTATCGTTATATTCATTTTACTTTTTTATACTACAAAGCTCTTTAACCTGCCTGCTATCATCAATAGTGAATAATAATGATATTGATTTCTTAAACGGTGTTGTTTAGTATGCTTATCATAAATATTCATGATATGCGTTTAGTGCTTTTATTTGGTACTATCTTTACAAACGCTTAGTGTATGTACAATACAGTAAAACTTTCCATACTGATTTGCTTGCTGTTAGGTAATTACAGCTATCTGCAAGCACAAAACTATCTGCAGCCAAATGCCGTGCAGGGAGAACCCCTTGGTGTAAGACAAGGTTTATCGCAGGGCATGATAAATTGTGTATACCAGGATAAAGAAGGCTTTATGTGGATATGCACTAAAGACGGCCTTAACCGCTACGATGGGTACAACATTATTACATATAGAAATATTGCCAATGATGCATATAGCTTACCGGATAACTATTGCAACGCAATAGCCGAAGATGAAAACGGTAATTTTTGGGTGGGCACCAATACCAAAGGCTTGTTCGTTTTTAATAAACAAACTGAAAGTTTTTATCCGGTACAGGTTATCAACAACAAAAAGGGAAATCTATGTATCAGGGAAATAAAATATGCTAACGGGAAACTTTTTTTAAAAACATGGACAGACGCCCTGATTTTAGATATAAGTACTGTAAAACTTAAAAATAGTGCCCGGATAAGTGCTAAAATAATATTTAGCTATAACCAATGCCAACCCAATAAAAAATACAGGATAGATAATAATGTAAATGCGCTATATGGCTTGAGTATCATGCCAAATTATTCCATTTGGGTGAGCTTTGCAGATAGTATTTTTAATCTAATACCTAATACCGATTTTTCAAAATGGTCTGTTATAGGTTTTACTCCGGCGTTATTGGGTATTGAAGAAAATGGGAAAGAACAGATTTCTTTTTTTCCGGTACCGGATAAGCCGGCAAATATGGTAATTACTTATAAAAACCAAATCATTCATTTTAATGAAAATACCCATAAGGTTTTGTCTAAGAAGGCCCTACCTGTTGCAAATCCTGCCAGTTTCAATAAATATTTCTGGCTGAATGATAGCAGCATCTGCAGTTTTACCGATTCGCTGGTCTATATCTACCAACCCCAATCTGGTAGTATCGTTGTTTCTGAAAGAAATAAAAGTCTACCAAAGGGAGCTATCGTCTCATTTTTTACCGATGCCAGTGGCATACAGTGGCATGGGAGTTCGGGTTTTGGTATTGTTAAGATCGACCCTCGTAAAAAGCGATTTAAAAGTTTTAAACAGACGCATAAGGCAAATGATTTTTGGAACCTGCCGCCTGTTTATACACCCGGCATTGCACAGCAATTAAGAGACCATTACGGATTTAATTGGGTAGCTTTAGATAAGCAGGGAATATATTGGGCTTATTTAAGAACCAGCATCAATAAGCCGAATAGTTCTTTATTATCAAACAATACACATACCGGAACGATTATTAAGCATCCGGGTTTACCAGATAATTACGTAGGGCAAAGTAATATATACAACGACCCGCAAGACAGGCTTTGGATATACTACCAGGATCGGGCTAATAAAAACTTTATAGCCCGGATGAATAAAACCACCGGAACCGTGAGTGCCACTTACAGCATACCTGATGATGTTGAATCGCCGGAACCTTTTGTATCACAATTTTACTTAGACCAGCAAGGTGTTATTTGGCTTACTACCATTAATGGTTTGTATGCCTTTAATGAAATTCGAAATGAATGGAAGCAT
Organism: Niabella hirudinis; assembly: GCF_051201075.1. Taxonomy (NCBI): domain Bacteria; kingdom Pseudomonadati; phylum Bacteroidota; class Chitinophagia; order Chitinophagales; family Chitinophagaceae; genus Niabella; species Niabella hirudinis. The sequence continues at coordinate 148,169 of NZ_JBPEHJ010000010.1, read as the reverse complement.
TGGAAAAATATTCCGGGTAATAGCAGGAGCCTGGGTGCGGACGGATTGTTGAGTATTTGCGCCGACCCCAATACACCCGAAAAATTTCTTTGGATTGGTACCGAAGGCGCAGGGTTGAATCGTTTCAACAAACAAAATGGCACCTGCTTACGCTTCGATGAAAAAGATGGGTTGCCCAGCAATGTGGCCTATTGCATACTTGCGGACAGCCTGAATAATTTATGGATTAGTACCAATAGAGGATTAAGTTGCTTTAACCCTGCGCAAAGAACATTTAGGAATTTTACGGAAGAAGATGGCTTGCCCGGCAATGAATTTAACCGCTGCTCAGCTATGAAGTTGCAAAATGGGGAACTGATGTTTGGCGGTGTGGACGGGTTCGTTATTTTCAATCCGAAAGAAATATTACAAAAGCAGCCGGCATCTCCAATAACTTTTACTAATATTTCTATTTTTAATAAACCCGTCAATTGGAAAACAGACAGCGCCAATTTAAATGCACCGGTTGGCTACGCAAATTTACTGACACTAAAACCAGGACAAAATATTTTCAGCATCAGCTTTGCCACATTGGAGTATCGCAACAATGCAAAAAAAATGTACAGGTATAAATTAGACGGATTTGATAAAGACTGGACCAGCCCAGGCAGCAGAAATGAAGTGACTTATACCAATCTTTCGCCAGGAACTTATACATTTTATGTAATGGGCGCAAACACCGATGGGGTATGGAATGAAAAGCCCATCAGTATGAAAATAGTAGTGCTGCCCCGGTGGTATCAAACATTTTTGTTTAAGGTTACACTGCTATCGCTGTTTGCAGCAGCATTATATGCCTTTTATCGTTATCGTTTAAAGCAAGGGTTGAAATTAGAAAAACTCCGTAACCGCATTGCCCGTGATTTGCATGATGAGATTGGCAGCAATCTAAGCAGCATCTCTCTCTATGCAGCATCTGCAAAAAAAATTACGGCCGGTAATGAAAAGGCTGAAACAATTCTCTCAAAAATAAATATTGGTACCAGTGAAATGATGGAAGCTATAAGTGATATAGTGTGGGCAGTAAACACTGGCAGCGACCATTTTGATGAGCTTGCTAACCGGGTTCGTAGTTTTGCAGTACAAGTTACGGAAGCAAAGAATATTGAACTACGGTTTACTGATAACAAAGATATACCAGATATAACACTCAATATGGAGCAGCGAAAAAACATTTACCTTATTTGCAAAGAAGCCATTAACAATGCCGTAAAATATTCCGGCTGTACGTTATTGGAAGTGCTGATCCGTAAAGAAAATCACCAACTGCGCATTCATATCCATGACAACGGAAAGGGTTTTGAATTGAGCAGTCTTGAATCACCTAATAACGGCCATTCATTTGGGGGCAATGGCATTAAGAACATGAAAAACAGGGCGGCAGAAATAAATTCTGTATTAAAGTTACATACATACCCGGATGCAGGTGCAAGTGTTGAATTGATAACGCCGATATGAAAATCATGAGAATTAACGAGGGGGTCTCAATACTCAACGCCGTAATTTTGTAAAATGGACAAACGGATTGCAATTTTTGACGACAATAGTAAAAGAAGGGAAAGCCTTGAAATGCTGATTGAACTTACTGACGGCATGGCTTTTGCGGGCTCATTTCCTGATTGTAGTAATGTAATAAATGATGTTGAAATAAGCAATCCCGACCTGGTGCTGATGGATATTGATATGCCAAATGTGAATGGAATAGATGGTGTGATAATGATCCGAAAAAAATATCCGGATATTAAAATATTAATGCAGACGGTTTTTGAAGATGATGAAAAATTATTTGCCTGCATACGTGCGGGAGCTGATGGCTACATACTGAAAAAAGCACAGCCGCAGGAATTACTGAATGCAATTGAAGACGCACTAAAAGGCGGAGCCCCGATGACACCCAGTATTGCCCGGCAGGTGCTTCGTTTTGTTGGAAGTATCGAAAACAAAAAGCAAACCGAAGATTTTAATCTAACAGCCAGAGAAACCGAAATACTGTCTATGCTGGTACAGGGGCTTAGTTATAAAATGATAGCCAACCGCTGTTTTATATCTCTGCCAACCGTAAATTCCCATATTCAAAATATTTATGAAAAACTACAGGTACATTCTGCCGTGGAGGCGGTAACTAAAGCTATTGGAAATAAAATAGTTTAAGGAGATTGGATTGCTATCAATTTAATATTTACAAATTGCAAAGGATGGCCGCAGCGGCGCTGAGGGTATCATCATTTTTTGCAAAGCTTAAGCGAACCTGTTTGATCCCGGGCGGTTTGCGGTAAAAAGCGCTTAACGGAACGGTGGCTACTTTGTGTTCAACAGCCAGCCAGCGGGCAAAAGATACATCATCCAGATTGCTGATGAGGCTATAATCGAATAGCTGGAAATAGGAACCCCTTGATAAGGCGTGCAATTTGAATTTTGATGGCTCCATCCTGCTTATCAGCAGATCGCGCTTGGCCTGTAACATGATAGCCGATGCTTCCTGATCCGCAATTTGCAGGTATTTGGCCAATGCGTATTGTGCGGGCGTATTTACACTAAAGGCCAGGTATTGATGAATAGACCGGAATGCTTCGGTAAGCGCGGGGGCGGCTATTGCAAAGCCGATTTTCCAGCCGGTAATATGATACATTTTTCCGAAGGAATATACGGACAATACTTTACCTGCCAGGTTTTTTTGAAGAAACCCGGGAATATGCTGCAGGCCATCGTATACAATGGTATCGTAAACTTCATCGGAGATTACATAAATGTCCCGGTTCTCAATGATCAAAGCGAGTTGATCCCAATCCTCCTGTGTCCATACCTTTCCGCTGGGATTGTGAGGGGTATTGATGATGATGGCCTTTGTTTTGTGGGTGATGGCATTGCTGATTTGTTGCCAGTCGATCTCAAACTGTTGTTGTTCATCGAGCCGTACACAAACGGGAATGCCTCCATTTATTTCAATGGCCGGCACATAGCAATCAAAGGCGGGTTCAAGATAAATGACCTCGTCTCCCTTGTTCAGGATAGTTGTAAGGGCTGTAAAAATACCGTAGGTTGCACCGGGTGTAATAGTCACCATATCCGGTGAGCAGTAGTCATTGCCATATCTCTTGTTGAAACCGGAAGCTATGTTTTGGCGGAGTTCCGGTAGCCCGGACATGGGCGCGTATTGGTTGAAACCCGCCACTGTGGCTTCTTTTAAAAGATCGCTTAATGCGGCGGATACCGGAAAGTCGGGCAGTCCCTGCGAAAGATTATAGGCGTTCTCTTTCCGTGCCAGCGATGACATCGTTGTAAATATATTGAGTGCTGCTGCTGAATGTTTGGTGGGTAGTGCCATGTATTATTTTAATAAAAAGCGAACGAAATGAATGGTTTTATTGATGATATCGGTTTGTTCCAACATATACTTCGTATGGTTGAACAACAAAGATATTTATTTCAGAATAGGCTATGCTTGAAAAATCGTATCTTCAAACATGGCTACTAAGAAAAACACCGATCTGCCTCCGATAGGACGGTACATCGATCCGCTGACTGATTTTGGATTCAAAAGGATCTTCGGATCTGAAACCAATAAAGACCTGCTGATCGCTTTTTTGAATGCATTGTTTCAAGGTCGAAAGACGATTGGCGATCTGGTCTACAATCCGCAGGAGGATCATGGACCGGCAAAGCATTACCGCAAAGCCGTTTTTGATATTACCTGTACGGGAACCAATGGCGAAATCTTTATAATAGAAATGCAGCGTGTTGAACAAAAATTTTTTAAAGACCGGGCGCTTTTTTATGCCGCGAGTCAATTGCGCGAGCAGGGCATAAAAGGTAGCAAACACTGGGATTTTGAACTAAAAGAAGTTTTTTTTATAGGGATTGCAAATTTTACGTTTAATGATTCAATGCCAGGCGAATGGCTGCATTATATACGGCTGGCAGAAACCGCAACTAGTCGTGTTTTTTATAATAAGCTGGAACTCATATTTTTAGAATTGCCCAATTTTGACCGTAGCGAGGGAGCACTAAAAACCGAACTTGAGCGATGGCTGTATGTGCTTCGGAATATGGGGAAAATAGAGGAAATTCCATTAACTTTACGGAAAGGAACATTTCAGCAGGTGTTTGAAATAGCGGAGGTGGCTAACTTAAAAAAGGAGGAATAGATGTTATACCAAAAAGATGTTTTAGACCGGTGGACTGAGTACGCAGTGTTGGAAACTGCAAAAGAGAAAGGTATATCCGAAGGCATGGCGATGGGTGTGACAAAGGGGATAGCGGAAGGCATAGAAAAAGCAAAAACAGCATATATACGCAATCTGATTGTGAAACTGAATTTTACAGACCAACAAATTGCAGATCTGACCGAGGTTTCCATTGACTTTATTAAGAAAATCCGGGTTTCGCTGAAGAAGACTAAATAAAGATTTTCAGGGTAAATGAGTTTACAAGGCTGTTCCGGCACCGGAACAGCTTTTTTAATGGATCCCGCCTGATGTGCAAACCCCTGAATCATTCCTGCATCGCCCATCTTGTTTTGAAAATTTTCAATTAAAAAAACTTCAATAAACGAATGAACAAAACAGTATATTAGTTGCAATTTTTCGGGTCTCATGAAACATAAACCCCTTCAGGAAAAATGAATTTAAAAGAAAAAATTGCTGGCGTTGCAGCGGGTGTCAGGCATGATGTGATCCGGTACAGGAGGCATTTGCACCGGCATCCTGAACTGTCCTTCCAGGAGTTTAACACATCCGCCTTTATAAAAGAACAGCTGGATTTATTGAACATTCCATGGGTGCCGATAGCCGGAACCGGGGTACTTGCTATGATAAACGGTGCCGGAAGTGCAGGTAAGGTAATAGCGTTGAGGGCCGATATAGATGCATTACCGATAACAGAAGCCAATCAAATTGATTACTGCTCGGGAAACACAGGCGTGATGCATGCCTGCGGGCACGACGCGCATACCGCATCGCTGCTGGGGGTTGCACATATACTGAACGGGCTTAAGGATCAGTTTTCGGGTACGGTTAAGCTGATTTTTCAACCAGGTGAAGAACTGCTTCCGGGAGGAGCAAAACAAGTAATAGCGGATGGGGGGCTCACCAACCCCGCGGTAGATGCAGTGCTGGGGCAACATGTAATGCCGTGGATCCCGGCGGGTAAGATTGGCGTGCGAACAGGTCTGTTTATGGCTTCAATGGATGAAATAAAAATTGAAGTGTATGGAAAAGGAGGGCATGGGGCCGAACCGCAGAAGGGCATTGACCCGGTAATGATCACCTGCTCCTTATTGCAGGCTTTGCAGCAGCTGGTTAGCCGTAATGCTTCGCCTTTTATGCCTTCTGTGCTGTCCTTTGGTAAATTGAGGGCCGATGGAGCCATCAATGTGATACCGGATAAAGTGCTGATTGAAGGCACCTTCCGTACCCTGGATGAAACCTGGCGTATGGAGGCACATAACCGGATAAAGCAGGTGGCAGAAAGCCTGGTAACCGGCATGGGCGGCACCTGCAGCGTGGAAATCCGGAAAGGGTACCCCCACCTTAAAAATGATGAAGAATTGGGGACAAAGATGATCTCCTTTTTTAAGGAGTACCTGGGCGCCGACAATGTGCTGCCGCAGGATATCTGGATGGCTTCTGAAGATTTTGCCTACTACAGCCAAAGCCTGCCATCGTTTTTCTATCTCCTTGGCGTGCGTAATGAAAGCAAGGGCGCCCATTCTTCCTTGCACACCCCCACGTTTAATATTGATGAAGATGCATTGGAGCTGGGAATGGGGCTGATGGCCTATGCCGCACTGCGATGGCTGGAAAACATTTGAGATTATTGATGCAATGAAAGTCCCATAAGGATATTGTCGGTGTACCGGCCATCGGGTTCTTTAATGTAATGAAGTTGTTTCCCGGTTTCAATGAAACCCATTTTTTTGTAAAGGGCAATGGCCCGTTCATTAGTGGCGTGAACGTTCAGCCAGATCGTTTTGAGTACGCCGCGGTCCCTGGCCCATTCGGTGGCGGTACGGATCAGTGCTGTGCCCAGGCCGATGTTCTGCCACTCTTTACGGATAGCGATTCCTAAAAGGGCGTTATGTCGTATTTTACTGCGGGACTCGCCGTTTAACTGGAGATTGCCGATGATCCTGTTATGAGCCATTGCAATCAGGAGCAGACTGTTGTCGCTTTCATTTAAAGAACGGATCCGGGCCTGCTCCTGCTGCCTGGTAAAATTGAATTCATTAACGGTGGTAATAAGGTGTGGGCTCTCCTGTAGATACCGCCATCCTGCATCCAGCAGACCCTCAGCATCTGCTTTGAGCGCCGCCCTGATGGTGATAGTGACCCTGTTTTTGAGCGTTGTAATAACCGGGCTGATTTTCATACACAAAATTAATACATTTGTTTTTATGAAGTGGCGGGAATGGATGCGCAAAAATAAAGCTGTAGCAGTGCTCTGCGGGCTGGCATTGGTACTTAAACTGGTTTCTTTTTTCCCGGCAGTTGTAGAAGCATATTATACGCGCGGGGTGTATGTGTTTATTACAAAGATTCAGCGGTTCCTGCTGGGCTGGCTGCCTTTTAGCATCGGCGATCTGTTTTATATCGGGGTTATCGTTTTTCTAATGGTGCGTTTAATCCGTGGTTTGCGGACCTTACTGCATGGGGGCAAACGCGCTATCCAATGGAAGAAGGGAGGGCAGCGGCTCCTGCGTGCGCTGCTTTTTGTATATGTGGTTTTTTATGCGCTTTGGGGCCTCAATTACAGTCGTGAGAGCGTTATGGCGCAATTTGGCCTGCCAGATAAACCGGTTACGGAGCAGGACATTGATACCCTGGTGCAACTGCTGCACCGCCGCATTAATCATGATGTAACATTATTGCAGGTAAAGGACCGGGAGGCGCTCAAAAATCGCTCTTTACTATTCAGGCAGGCAGTGGAAGCCTACCGGATCACGATGAAAACATACCCGTTTTTAGACGTCCGGCCCGTATCGGTAAAGCCCTCTCTTTTTGGTACCTGGATGAATTATATGGGCGTACAGGGTTATTACAACCCTTTTTCCGGCGAAGCGCAGGTAAATACTACCATCCCGGTATTCCTGCTGCCTTCCGTGGCCACCCATGAAATAGGGCACCAGGCCGGCTATGGAATGGAGAGCGAGGCCAATTTCCTGAGCTTTTTAACCAGCCGGCATCATCCGTCTATTCATTTTCAGTATGCCACAGATTTTGTGATGTACGCCTATGCCCGGGGCATGTTGTTTTCGCTGGACTCTGTTAAGGCCAGGGGCTATGATAGCACGCTTCATCCGCAGGTGCGAAGGGATTTTGCAGCCTACCGGGCTTTTTATGAAAAATACCGGAGCCGGGTAGAAAAAGTGGTTGACTGGCTGTATGGCAGCTACCTGAAGGCCAACAACCAGCCTGCGGGGGAAGATTCCTATGATGAAGTAGTGTTTTGGCTGGTGGCCTGGTATAAAAAATACGGGAAGGAAGCCATTTGAAGGCCCGGGATGCGATTTGCTTCGTAGTTTTAAAGTTTCGCAAAGATTTGACAACGGGCCTTAATTGAGCGGTTCGTTTCTTAAATTTGATAAAATTTCAGATCAATGGATGTATTGATTCGGGAAGAGCACAGTGCAGATGTGAACGCCATTTCCGATGTAAACGAAGAAGCTTTTGGAAGGGCAGAAGAGGCCAACCTGGTAGACCTTCTCAGAAATAGTAATGCTTTTGTACCCAAGCTTTCGCTGGTAGCAGAAAAAGACGGGGAAATCATCGGGCATGTGCTTTTTACCAAAATTAAAATTATTGACAGTCTCAATCACTGCTTCGAAAGCCTGGCGCTGGCTCCGATAGCTGTTCGTACGGCTTTTCAGGGACAGGGAATTGGTGCGGCCCTGATCAGAACCGGGCTGAACAAGGCCCGGGAAATCGGCTATCTTTCGGTCATCGTGCTGGGGCATGAAACGTATTATCCAAGGTTTGGCTTTCAACCGGCTTCACGCTGGAATATACAGGCGCCTTTTGATGTGCCGGACGAAGCATTTATGGCTGTTGAACTGGTGGAGTTTGGCCTGAAGAATGTATCAGGCATCGTTATGTATGCCAAGGAATTTGAAGCGGTATAGGGGTTGCCCTGATATTGCTTAGCTATTTTCTTAGTCGTTCTGATAATTAAGGAACCCTATGTTTTTTATCAAGTTCTATCTGCGTTCATCACGTTCGACTCCTCCTGGCCCAGGATTACCTTGCGGAGCAGTAAAAGCGCCTGCATGGTGGTGATCTCGATGTTCTGATCCCGGTCGAACCGCAGCTGCAACAGCTTCGTTACAATGCGCTCCTGGTTGCCGGCTGCGATCCAGATAGTACCCACCGGTTTTTGAGGGGTACCGCCATCCGGGCCCGCAATACCCGATGTTGCAACGGCATAGTCGGTGCCTAATTGTCGAAGTGCTCCCTTTACCATGGCTTCCACCGTTTCACTGCTGACGGCTCCCTGGGTGCGTAATGTTGTGGCAGGAACCTGGAGCAATAATTCTTTGATGGTATTGGAATAGGAAATAATACTGCCGTTATAATAAGCTGAAGAGCCGGGTACCCGGGTGATCCAATGTGCTATGTTGCCCCCGGTACAGCTTTCGGCTGTTGCCAGGGTCTTTTGCTGTTGTAATAACAGGTGGCCAATCACTTTTTCAATGGGCTCATCCGTTGTGGAAACTACAATGTCCTCCAGAGTGGCAGTGAGCTGGTTAAACAATAAATCGATTTCTCCGGCCAGTGTATTTTCATGATGCCCCTGCCCGGTAAGCCGCAGTTTCACCATGCCGTAGCTGGGCAGGTAGGCCAGTTTGATGTGGCGGGGCAGGGCGGCTTCAAAACCGAGTAACCGCTCGGCAACCATCGATTCGCCCATCCCGGCGGTAACAACCGTACGATGTAAAATAGACGGAAACCTGAGGTGCTGCTGCAGCCTTGGGATCACTTCATCGATGAGTAAACCCTTCATTTCATGCGGTACGCCCGGCAGGGAAACAAAGATTACGTTCCGGTTGTTCACGTTTTTTTCAAACCACATACCGGGGGCCGATCCGCGGGCATTATGTAACACTGTTGCCACATCCGGTACTTCCGCCTGTTTTTTATTGCGTTCGGAAATGAGGCCGGGCCGGCGATACACTTCGTGGAAGAGGTATTCGATATGACGGGCTACATTGGGATTTTCTACCATCCTGCCTCCGAAATATTTGTTTAAAAGCGGTTTGGTAATATCATCCGCAGTAGGGCCCAGCCCGCCGGTAAGTACAATGATTTGCGCCTGCCTCGATTCTTCATCCAGCGCGGTTTCGATGTCTTCGGCAATATCGCCCACAGCCACACGCCGCTTCACCCAGATGCCCACTTTATTAAATTCCTGTGCAATAAAAGCGCTGTTGGTATCAATGGTCTGGCCGATCAATAGCTCATCGCCGATCGTGATTACGGAGGCATTCATGGACTGAGTTTTACTTTAACACTTTCAGATAAATATTCCGGAAATCGATGGGCTGTCCCTCGCTTTGCAGGGCGATATAACCGGAGGTGAGCGGTTTGCCATCGATCTTCTGATCCGGGGCGTAGCGGTTTACTACGGGCCCGCCGATCTGGGGCTTGGAATACTGCATGACGGTATCGCCTTCAATGATATGGGTGATCAACGAATCGCCGTGTACGATGAGCTCGCCTTTAACCCACTGTTCCGGCAGATAGGTTTTGGAAGTGGAGTTAATGCAATGCCGTGTATCCAGCTTGCCCTGGTAAACGATATGGGTACCCGGCGAGCACATATTGCCGGTGGTTCTTGGGTTGCCGTCCGAAAGGCCTGCCAGTAGCTGCATCTCAATAGAAATGGGCCAGTCCTGTTCTTTGGGCATGGTACGCGGATCTTGCGAGTGGTACATGATGCCGCTGTTTTCGATGGTATACTCCGGGGCATCCTTACGCCAGTCGGATTGAGGCAGGAAGCGGTATTCAAATTTGAGGTGGTAATGGGATAGCGGCGTTTTATAATAGAGATGGCCATAACGCTCATTAAAATGATCATAACCATCGTAGCGTATTTTGATAATACCGTCTTCTGCGCGGAAGGTGCGGGCGAAGTTGTCGCCGGTTTCATGATGCTGGATCTTAACGATCCAGTTGTCGAGGTTTTTACCATTAAAAAGGGATACCCAGCCCTCCTGTTCTGCAGTGCGGTGACGCGATGCGGAGCAGCCTGCATTCAGCAGCGCTGTGATGGAAAGTAGTACAACAAAAAAATACCTGGTAAACATAAAATGGTTTGGATAAAGATAGGGAATTCAATGCCGTTTCCTTAGGCGATTTTTATGGTTGCCGCAGGAGGATGTGGAAATATGAAAATTTGGAAATGTGAAGATTTGAGAATTTGAAAATGAAGATACCGTTCCTGTCCGGTGCTGTATATCCTGATGGAGTGCCGGGATCGGAAACCAGAAGTCAGTGAGCAATCAGAAGTGACAGCCTGAACCTTGGAAAAAGCGGATCAAGCATAAAAAGGTCCCGAAGCTTCGGGCGACCTGGAACTTTAAACGTCAAACGCATTGTTATAGTTTGAATTTGAAACGTAAATGCCGGGTGGTGCACCGGCGTTGCAGGGAGTGACACAAGTAAAGCTGATAGGTGTACTGCTGCCGGCCCATAAAATATAAACCGTTTTTAATACTCAAACTTTCTTAATGTGGGGGCCTTGAGCCAGGTAGTGATGACCACGATCAGCGTCATGCCGCCTCCAAAAATTACGGAAGGAATAACGCCCAGGGCCCGTGACATGACGCCGCTTTCGAATTGTCCGAGTTCGTTGCTGCTGGTAACAAACATACCGCTGACGCTGCTAACCCGGCCCCGCATGTGATCCGGTGTAAGCAGCTGCATAACCGTGCCCCTTACCACCACGCTGATGCCATCGAGGATACCGGAAACCAACAGTGCAATGAAAGAGAGCAGGAACCATTTGGAGAGGCCAAACAGGATAATGCAGGTGCCGTAACCGGCTACTGCAATGAGCATTTTTCTTCCCTGGGCTTTTTTCATGGGAGAGAAGGTGAGTATTAAAACAATGACGATGGATCCGATATCAGACGCAGCGTTGAGCCAGCCATATCCTATGGGGCCGATCCGGAGGATATCGGAAGCAAAAACGGGGATCATGGCAACGGCGCCTCCAAAAAGAACGGCAAACATATCCAGCGCCATGGCCGCCAGCAGCGCTTTTGTACGAAATACAAACCGCAGGCCCTCGGTTACGCTGTCCCAGGTTTTTTTTTCAAAATTTCCTTTGAACGGCGGTTTGGGCTTTAGCTGCGTCAGGATCAGGAAGGCGGCGAAGATAAGCGCTACGATGACCGCCAGGGTATTGGTGATGCCATATAGTGCAATCAGGAAACCGCCCAGCGCGTGCCCGGTAACCGATGCCGATAGCCAGGTGCCCTGGTTCCAGGTGGTGGCGTTTTGGAGCAGCTGCCGCGGAACGATGGTGGCAATCATCGAATTTAAGGATGGTCCGGCAAAAGACCGGAGGATGCCGGTAAAAAAGAACGTGCCATAGATGCCCCAGGTAATGTGCCGGATATGCAATGTTTTTGACGCGATACCCGTAGAAAGGAATAACAGGAAGGATGCGGCCAGAAAATAACCCGCAATAGCGCCAAGCAGCAATTTTTTTTTATCGCTGATATCGACCTTGTGCCCCGAGTAAAGCGCCAGCGAAAGGGCCGGAATGACTTCAGAAAGCCCCACAAGCCCAATAGCAAGGGGGTCTTTGGTAAGCTGGTAAATCCACCAGCCTACAACGGTGGTGATCATGCGCATCGCACACACAAATAAAAAGCGTCCGGTCATCAGGTTCCGGTATTCGGGTACGCGTACGGCGCCCAGGGGATCATCGATAATCTGTACTACGGGTTGTTGCGCATCTTCCATTGAGGACGCGAAGATACTTAATTTGAATAGTGAATAGTTAATCAATGCCGTTTCCTTAAGCCTGAGGTTGGGCCTGTAAGACGTAAATCCGGGAAGGGTATTGGGTTTGGAGCATTCCCGAAGTTTCGGAACTTGTCCCGCTTTGCGCATCAGGTTAAGAACAGGTCTGCTATCATGAAATGTGGTATGGTTAGGCCTTTCACGCCAAAAAGGTCGCATCTTTTAATGGCAAACAGGCGCAGCGCGCCGTTGGCAGCGAAAAGGCAGATGTGAGTGCCATAGGCACGGCAGATGTTTCGGGCTGACGGCTCTCAACCCTTCGTCTGGATGGTGAGACGGGTTAAAACCCGCTCTTACACTATTCATCGCCGCTATGCGGCGGGTACAGTTTGCATGCTAACCTGACGCACATGCGAAGCTTCGGGAGTGATCAATATATTGGACTTCCGTTTGCTAAGGAAACGACATGGAATAGTCAATAGTTAATAGGAGTGAATAAGGAATGAATATCGTTTCCTTAAGTCTTGAAACGAGGCTGTGACAGGAAAGGAGTAGTTTTTGGAATGAATTTTTTCCTTTTAAACAGTGCACAGAAACTAATTTGAAACTAAGTTTATGCTGAAAGCGTCACCGGGTGCAGGCCCGGGGTATAGGTTTTGTTCAGTGCGGTCAAGATAATGTTAAGGTGCCGGTCTGTGGTGATGAAATCGGCATGGGAAGCGTCTACAAATAAGATGGGAATAGGGAGCTGCCGGATATACTGCAGGTAGGTTTCCTGTAAGTTTTGCAGGTAGGTATCCGGTATATTTTGTTCGTAACCCCGCTGTCGTTTTTTTATATTTTCCTGCAGCTTTTTTACGGGCGCGTGCAGGTAAACCAGGAGCTGCGGCTGGATCAGCTGCTGCTGTACAATGTCGAACAGGCGCTGGTAAAGTTTGAATTCATCTGCCGATAAGGTTACCTTGGCAAATAGCAGTGATTTTGTAAATAAATAGTCGCTGATGGTGAGTTGCTGAAATATATTTTTTTGCATCAGCAATTCCTGCAGTTGTTTATATCGTTCAGCCATAAAAAACAGCTCCAGCGGGAAGGCAAATTGCTGCGGGTTTTCATAAAATTTAGGCAAGAAGGGGTTGTCTGCAAATTCCTCCAACACCAGGCGGGCATTGAACCTGTTGCTTAAAGCGGTGGCCAGGGTTGTTTTTCCCGCGCCTATATTCCCTTCAATAGTGATAAAATCGTACTGCATTATATTTTTTTTACCGGGGATGGGTCCTGTACCTGCAACAGTAGTTGATGTATGGTCAGGTGCAGCTGCGGATGGAGCAGCTCCGGCGCTATTTCTTCCAGCGGGGCCAATACAAACCGGCGTTCGGTCATCCGGGGATGAGGTAATGTAACCAGGGGCGATTGGAAGACGAGGTTGTTATATAATAGAATATCGATATCGATCAGGCGGGGCCCGTAGCGTTCTTTCCGGACGCGCCCCATGTCCGTTTCAATTCCGAGGAGCCGGAGCATCAGCGGCTCGGGCTGCAGTGTGGTGTCAATCCGGAGTACCTGGTTGTAAAAATCGGGTTGATCCACCAGCCCCCAGGCTGCGGTTTCGTAGACGGAGGAAGTCTTCCGGATGGGGCCAATGGCCTGGCTGATCCGGTTTCTTGCCCGGGCCAGATTGGTGGCGCGGTCGCCCAGATTTCCGCCGATAAGTAAAAAAGCCTGGTTCATTTGTAATACGCTGCAAGCCAAATATCTTTAATTTTGGCGTTTCATCAAAAGAAGATCTGTTTAAAAATCATTATATGCGTTCTTTTTTTAAAATATTTCTGGCCTCCTTCCTGGCGGTTTTCGTGTTTTGCCTTATTGCATTGTTCTTTTTTATGGGGATGGTGGGCAGCGCCGTTTCAAGCGCCATACCGGTGATTGCCGAAAAATCGGTATTGAAAATAGATCTTGGAGAGGCTTATGTAGAACTTCCCTCCAATGATGTACAGTCCATGATAAAGGAAAAATCGCTGTCGGAAACGCCCTCGCTTTATGATGTGATCCGCCTGATCAAAAAGGCGGAAACTGATAGCCGGATCCGGGCCATATACCTGGTGGCAAACGGCAATGTGAACGGGTTTGCTTCCAGTGATGAGATCCGGACGGCACTGACCGATTTCAAAAAATCGGGCAAAGAAATCATTGCCTTTGGCAATACCATGAGTCAAAAGGCTTATTCTGTAGCCAATGTAGCCAATAAGATTTATGTGAGCCCATCGGGCGATTTTGAATGGGTGGGCTACCGGGTAAACTATCTCTTTTTGAAGGGGGCTCTGGATAAGCTGCAGATCAATCCGCAGATCTTCTATGCCGGAAAATTTAAAAGCGCTACAGAACCGCTGCGGGCAGAAAAAATGACAGAAGCCAACCAGCTGCAGACCAGCGTTTGGCTGAATGATTTGTATGCCGACCTGCTGCAGAAAACAGCGGTTGCCCGAAAGCTGGATACGGCAACGCTTCATCAGTGGGCCAACGAAGGTGCCATCATTACACCTCAGGTTGCCTGGGAGCGAAAGCTGATCGATGGCCTGCGTTATGACGATGAGCTGCAATCGGAGATCAAACAGCAGTTGAAAATTGATACTGCCGATAAAATCAATTTTGTAACCATTAACGATTATGCGCAGGCAAACCGGAACCTGGAAGGAAGTGGCGACAAAATAGCGCTGATTTATGCGGCGGGCAGCATTGTGGATGGAAAGGAAGCGGAAGGCGTAATCAGCGATGGCGCTTATGTAGAGCTGCTGCGGCAGGTACGCCTGGACCCCGGGATTAAAGCCATTGTTGTTCGTGTTAATTCAGGTGGCGGCAGCGCACTGGCAAGTGATCATATCTGGAGGGAAATGAAGCTGGCGAAAGCCGCCAAACCGCTGATGGTGAGCTTTGGGGATGTGGCGGCTTCCGGTGGTTATTATATGTCCTGTGCCGCAGATAGTATTTTTGCCTTGCCCGGCACCCTTACGGGATCTATTGGCGTATTTGGAATAATACCCGATATGAGCGCATTTCTGAAAAACAAATTGGGCGTCACCTTTGATGGCGTTAGCACCGGGCCGCTGGCAAACGCCGGTTCTATCGATCATCCGATGACGGAGCAGGAACGGAAGATCGTACAGGGAAGTATTGAGCGCATCTATGATCAGTTTAAACAGCGGGTGGCCGAAGGCCGCAAAAAGGATACGGCTTACATCGAAACCATTGCACAGGGGCGTGTATGGACGGGACTGCGTGCAAAGGAGATCGGACTTATTGATGCTTACGGCGGATTGCAGGATGCGGTCAATGCCGCTGCGAAAAAAGCCGGCCTGAAAGAATTTGCAATAAAAGAGTACCCCAGGTATGGAAACCTGCTGGAGCGTATCCTCGGCTTTAATAAAAGCAACAATTCCGAAGTAATGGTGAAACAGGAATTGGGTATTGAATATGCTAAAGCATACCAGCAGCTGAAGTCCATAAAACAAATGACTAATAGTGTACAGGCCCGGTTGCCATTTGAGTTTTTTATTCAATAGGCAATAGGTAATAGTGAATAGGTAGTAGGGAGTAGGGAGTGGGGAGTGGATGTTGGAAGAGGATCATATAGAAACAGGGTATCAACATACAATAAATGAAGTATCGTCAATCACAGGCTCTTTGGGCCATAACAAAAGCAAGTTTTAAGGCAATTTTCAGTCAGCCGTCATCTATTTTGTTCAGTTTGCTTTTTCCTATAGTATTTATACTCATTTTTGGAGCTTTTACAAATCAGACGCCGGCCGTAAAAAAAGTGGCCATCGATCCTGCCAGCGATACCGTGGGTGCTTTTTACGATAGCCTGGTGAAAGGCGGCTTTATGAAAGTGGTTTCCTATACAGATACGGCCATCCGCAATGCCGATCTGCGTAAAGGAAAGCTGGACGCGGTACTGTTTATCAGCAAGGCAAAGGATATATCGGGAAACAGTACGGTGCTGTTAAAGGCCAGTGAGGCCGGGGCTGCTGCCTTACCGGCATTGGCAAAGGCTATTGACTATACCGGTCTGCGGATGCAGCTTAGCCAGGCGCATATACCCAAACAATATACCATTCAAACACAAATTGTGGCAGGGAAAAAATACCGGTCTATTGATTTTGTGCTGCCGGGACAGCTCGGATTTTCGGTTTTGTTCTCCACTTTATTTGGCATTGCCTTTATCTTTTTTAACCTGCGGGAGCAGCTGGTATTGAAACGGTTTTATGCCTCGCCGGTAAAAAAACTGAATATCCTGGTGGGCATTGGTGTAAGCCGGCTCTTTTTTCAATTGATCAACGTAGTGGTGCTGATCCTGTTTGGCCATTTCTTTCTGAATTTTACCCTGGTGCACGGAGCCCTCACCTTCCTGGAAATGCTGTTGCTTTCGGTGGTGATGTTGTTTCTGTTGATGGGTGTGGGGCTGGTTATCAGCAGCATTGCAAAGAATGATACGGTTATCCCCTTAATGATCAATGTTTTTGGGTTTCCGCAAATATTGCTTTCTGGTACCTTCTTTTCCATCGATGTTTTTCCAAAGTGGATGCAGCATCTTTGCGAGCTGCTGCCGCTGAAGCAGTTTAATGATGCGATGCGCAAGCTGTCCTTTGAAGGATTGCATCTTTATGACTGCTGGAAGGAATTAGGCTACCTGGGTATTTGGATCCTGATTGTTTACTTTGTTGTTTCAAAAATAATGCGGTGGGAGTGAGGGGGAAGGTTTCTGGTTCAATGTTTCAGGTTTCAGGTTCAAGGTTTCAGGTTAGGGGCTTTGAAAAGCAAGACTCCGGAAACCGAACCCTAATATATGGTGTCTATTGTCTAATATCTAGTGTCTATTATCTATTGTCTATTATCTAACATGAAATATATAAAACTTTTGATTTTTAGCACTGTCATTCTTTTACTGGCCGTTACCGGAGTAACCCTGCTGCTGCCCTCACATGTGAGGGTATCCAGGGCCGTAAACCTGCATGCAGGCGCCGATTCCGTGTTACACCTGGTTGGCGACCTGTCTCAATGGAAGCGTTGGTACCCGGGCTTTGATACGCTTGTACTGGAGGCGACGGTAAGAACCGGCGGACGGGTAACGGGGGCAACCGTAAAAAATGTGCAGCTGCAGATAATAGCTTACAGCGATTCGCTGGTAACGGTGGCGATGAAAAAAGGGGAGCAGCCGGTGTTGAACAACTGGAAGCTGATCCGTTATGCGCATTCGGATTCGCTCACCATTCAGAATTATATGGATTTTGATTTTAAATGGTACCCCTGGGAACGTTTTTCCGGATTGCTGGTGGATGGGTCCTACGGGCAGCTCATGGAAGCGGGACTAAGGCGGCTGAAAGAACAGATGCAAAAATAGTAGCAATGCCACAGAGGCTCTGAGACACTGAAGGCTTTGGATTTTTGTAAATTGAAGGCGGGCCATCGCCGCAGCACTAAGAACATCTGTGTTTCAGTGTTTCAGTGGCATTTCCACAGAGGCTTTGAGACACAGAGGCTTTGGGCTTTCTACATTAAAAGCAGCGGCTATTGCTGTAGCAAAAAAAAGTCTGTGTTTCAGTGGCAATGCCACAGAATCTCTGAGGTACAGAAGGCTTTAGGCTTTCTACATTAAAAGCAGCGGCTATTGCTGTAACAAAAAAGAATCTGTGTTTCAGTGGCGTTGCCACAGAATTTTTGCGGCCCTAATGCTCCTTAATGAATTTAAGATTCCGTTGAATTCCCTTTAGCTTGGTGCGTTTTATGGGAGAATGCTTAAAGATCTTTCTAAACTGATCCTCCGAAAACTGTTCCCACTCCCTGGTAGATAAATTAAGGACCTCCGGCAAAGGGGTAAACTCAGGTTGCTGGTTGGGCTTGCTGAACCGGTTCCAGGGGCACACATCCTGGCAGGCATCGCAGCCAAAGGCCCAGTTTTGAAATTGGCCCTTTACAGCATCGGGTATCAGCGCGTCTTTTAATTCGATTGTAAAATAGGAAATGCATTTGCTGCCATCGACCACTTTGCCCGGCAGGATGGCCCCGGTAGGACAGGCATCGAGGCATCTGGTGCAGCTGCCGCAAAAATCACGGCTGTAGGGGTCATCGTACTCCAATGGCAGGTCGGTAATGAGGGTAGCAATAAAATAAAAAGACCCCGCTCCTTTTACCAGCAGGTTGCCGTTCTTCCCGATCCAGCCCAGTCCGCTTTTTTGGGCCCAGCTGCGTTCCAGTACAGGAGCGGAATCTACAAAGCCGCGGCCATTGATTTCGCCAACCTCTTCCCGCAGGTATTGGAGCAGGCTGTTTAACCTGGCCCGGATCACTTCATGATAATCGTTCCCGTAGGCGTATTTCGAAATCCGGGGGCCATCTGTTTGCTGCTGCTGCTGCGGAAAATAGTTCATCAGCAGGGTAATGACCGACCGGGCGCCGGGAACCAGTTTTGTGGGATCGATCCTCAAATCGAAATAATTTTCCATATACTGCATGCTGCCGTGCATGCCTTTGGATAACCATTGCTCCAGCCTGCGGGCATCGTCCTCCAACTGCACTGCTTTGGCGATGCCGCAATAGCTAAAGCCCAGTTCCCTGCTGTATTGTTTAATAAGATTTGTATGCTTTAAAGAAGCGTTCACCGGCGTAAAATTACTGGCTTCCCTGGTAACAGTGTGAAAAATTGTTTTTACAATGCATTGAAGCGGAGCCCATCTGGAAAAAAAGCGGGCTCATGATAGTTCAGGGCAGGCAGTTGTCCGTTTTGTGTTACTTTCAACACGGCGTTGTTAAAAGACTTCTTTAACAGGAACAATTTTGTCATGAACGATTACATCTGCATAAAGATCCCCGGCAGTGGCCGGAGCGCAGCAGCCCGGCTGGCGTACCGCTGCCGTACCTGCTTCAGGAGATACACCGTTTTCCTGCTTTATACGCTTCTTTGTGCATGCTCTTCCGCTGCCGGGGACAGCACTCCGGCCCTCATTCCGCTTCCGCAGGAGCTGCAATGGAAGCAGGATCATTTTGACCTGTCAAAAGCAGCGGCGATTTATGTATCGTCAAAAGAGCTGGAGCCGGTAGTAACCCGCTCCCGGCCCGCAGCGTTAAAGCAGCTGCGGATCAAAACGGGGAGTCCGGCCCCCAATGAAACAGGCTATATTTTCATCGGACTGGATGTGTTGCCGGCGCCTTATCAGGCAGAAGAGGCGTACCAGGTCCGTAGCTCTGCAAGCGGAGTACGGCTCATTGCCAACACGGCCCACGGAGTCTTTAACGGGCTGCAAACCCTGGCCCAGCTGGTTCGTAATAACCGCATCAGCGGATGTATCATTAAAGATTACCCGGCCTTCTCCTGGCGGGGATATATGGTGGATGTAGGGCGCAATTTTCAATCGGTAGGTCAGCTGAAACAGCAGATCGATAAAATGGCGGCTTATAAGCTCAATATCTTTCATTTTCATCTTACCGAAAATGTGGCATGGCGACTGCAAATACGGAAATATCCCGCATTAACGGCCGCAGCGAATATGACGCGTAATAAAGGGGATTATTATAGCGTAGCAGACATAAAGGAGCTTATCCGCTACTGCCGGGAGCGGTTTATAACGCTGGTTCCGGAAATTGATATGCCCGGTCATAGCGAGGCATTTGCCCGGGCCATGAAAACGGGTATGCAGAGTGAACAGGGTACTGCAATTATGAAAAATATTTTAAGAGAGATATGCACTACTTATGATATTCCTTATATACATATCGGGGTCGATGAGGTAGCCATTACCAATAAAGATTTTGTTCCGGAGGTTGAAGCTTTACTGGATTCCTGTGAAAAAAAAGTGATCGCCTGGAACCCCGGGGAGGCCAAAAGCAGTACAACAATACAGCATCTATGGAAGGCCGGGGACCAGCATTATAAAAACGACACCATCGGAAAATATATCGACTCCCGGTTTCTTTACATCAGCGACATGGACCCGCAAAATACCGTAGTCACTATTTTTAACCGCAGGTTTTTTGAGCAGGAGCGAGGTAATAAAAACCTGCTGGGCGCAGAAATCTGTTTATGGAGCGACCGGAGGGTGGTCCATCAAAAAGATCTTTTGGTGCAGAATACCGTTTACCCGGCATTGCTTGCGTTTGCCGAGCGGAGCTGGCGCGGGGGCGGCTATGATGGGGTTTCTTTTGCCATCGGGGCCGGCAAGCCGGAACGTATAAAGGATTTTGAAGCCTTTGAGCAGCGGCTGCTGGATCATAAGAAAAACTATTTTGGGGCATTGCCGTTCAACTATGTAAAACAAACGGGTATCCGGTGGAAACTATTGGGGCCCTTTAAAAATGATGGGGACCTGGGACGGTCGTTCTGGCCCGAACAGCAGGAGGCTTCATTAAAAGATTCTGCCGGGATACCGGCAACCGGTGGTACGGTTTGGCTTTGGCCTACCCATTACCCTCTTACGGCTGGCTGGCTGCCGGATCCGCAAACGCAAACCACCTGGTACGCCTATACCCGTTTTCTTAGTCCCGTTTCGGGAACCATCGATTTCTGGCTCGATACCAAGGATCAGTCAAAATCCGGTGCGGACGCAACACCGCCAAACGGGGAATGGGATTATAATAAAAGTAAAATATGGATCAACCGGCAGCTGATTAACCCGCCGGTATTTCAATTTGCCGGGCGCAAAAGCGGCCTGCTTGAGGAGCCTCTGGTGGACGAAATGTATTACATCCGCCCGCCCCGTAAAATAAAAGTTCAGAAAGGATGGAACCATATCCTGGTAAAGCTCCCGGCAGACCAGTTTGATCCGCTCAAAGACTGGCAGGTGCCGCCCAAGCTCATGTTTACCATAATACCATTAAAGCATACCAGGGACGGCTTAAACCAGGAAGCCATGGACTGGTTATTTGCCCCGGGCAAGTTGCGTACCGTTCCGGCCCGTTAGAGCTCCTGCAATAATTTCATAAAACATTTATTTTGACTGAATTATAGTCAGTTTCTGAGCCTGTTTCCTGACAAAATTTCCGCCAAAACCGGCTTGGATTTTGATTTGCTATAGCAATACCGGTTGCAGGCAGCTGATCCGGGGCACAGCAATGCACCCCCCCCCGAAGTTTCGGGGCAACATCAGGTAACCTGCGGCCACTAACAATAAAAATTATGAACTTAGGAAATTTTACAATTAAAGCAGCGGAGGCATTTCAACAGGCCCAGCAACTGGCCTTTAATGCTAAAAATCCAAATATAGAAGTAGAGCATATATTAAAGGCGATCCTGGACCAGGAAGACTCGCCGGTGGACTTTTTGCTGAAAAAGAATAACGTAACCATCAACCTGGTGCATACCAAGCTGGATGAGCTGTTGGCCAAACTGCCCACCACCAGCGGGGAGCCGGCGCAGCAGATCAGCCGCGATGCCAATAACGTGGTTTTGAGAGCCGGTGCGGCCTTAAAACAATTCAATGATGAGTTTATTACTCCGGAACACCTGTTGCTCGCAATTGTGGAAGGGAATGATGCGGTTGCCAAATTGCTGAAAGATGCAGGACTTACCCAAAAAGGACTGGTAACAGCCATTCGCGACCTGCGCAAAGGAGAAACGGTGTCTTCCCAAACCCAGTCGCAGGAGTTTAATGCATTAAATAAATATGCAAAAAATCTGAACGAGCTGGCCCGGCAGGGTAAGCTGGACCCGGTGATTGGCCGCGATGAAGAGATCCGGCGTACCTTGCACATCTTAAGCCGGCGTACCAAAAATAATCCCATTCTTGTGGGTGAGCCAGGGGTGGGTAAAACCGCCATTGTGGAAGGGCTGGCACATCGGATCATCAATGGGGATGTGCCCGAAAACCTCAAGTCAAAAATCATTTATGCCCTTGACATGGGTTTGCTGATTGCAGGGGCCAAATATAAAGGAGAGTTTGAAGAGCGTTTGAAAGCCGTTGTAAAAGAGGTGAGCAACAGCGATGGACAGATTATATTATTTATTGATGAAATCCATACCCTGGTAGGAGCCGGTGGCGGCGAGGGAGCCATGGATGCGGCCAATATTCTGAAACCGGCACTGGCCCGGGGCGAACTGAGGGCTGTTGGCGCTACAACATTGAATGAATACCAGAAGTTTTTTGAAAAAGACAAGGCCCTGGAGCGGCGTTTTCAAAAGGTGCTGGTTGATGAGCCTTCCGTAGAAGATGCCATCTCCATCCTGCGGGGGTTGAAGGACAAATATGAAACCCATCACCACGTGCGCATTAAGGATGAAGCCATCATTGCCGCAGTGGAGCTTTCGCATAGGTATATTACCGATCGCTACCTGCCGGATAAGGCCATTGACCTGGTAGATGAAAGTGCTGCCAAGCTCAGGCTGGAGATGAACTCCATGCCCGAGGAGCTGGATCGCCTGAACCGGCATATCCGCCAGTTGGAGATTGAGCGCGAGGCCATCAAGCGGGAAAATGATGAAGATAAATTAAAGCAGCTGAATACCGATATCGCCAACTTATCGGTAGAGCGTGATACCCTCAAAGCCAAATGGCAGGAGGAAAAAGAACTGGTAGAGAAGATCCAGGCAGGCAAGGCAAAAATCGAAGATTATAAAGTAGAAGCCGAAAAGGCAGAGCGGAACGGCGACTATGGAAAAGTAGCAGAGATCCGGTATGGTAAGATCAAAGAAGAAGAGGAAAATATTGTCCGGCTCACCACCGAGCTCAATAGTACAGCCGAAAACCGCTTACTGAAAGAAGAGGTGGATGCAGAAGATATTGCGGAAAGCGTGGCAAAGGCCACCGGCATCCCCGTAACAAAGATGCTGCAAAGCGACAAGGAGCGCCTGCTTCAGCTGGAAGCTCATTTGCACCAGCGGGTAGTAGGCCAGGATGAAGCCATTACGGCAGTAGCAGATGCTGTGCGCAGGAGCCGGGCCGGATTGCAGGACCCGCGCAAACCGATCGGTTCCTTTATATTTCTGGGTACCACCGGTGTGGGTAAAACAGAATTGGCAAAAGCGCTGGCAGAATTTCTCTTTGATGATGAAGGAATGATGACCCGCATTGATATGAGCGAGTATCAGGAAAAACATACGGTCAGTCGTTTGGTAGGCGCCCCTCCGGGATATGTAGGGTATGAGGAAGGAGGACAGCTGACGGAAGCTGTACGCCGGAAACCTTACAGCGTGGTATTGCTGGATGAGATTGAGAAAGCGCATCCGGATGTATGGAACGTATTGCTGCAGGTGCTGGATGATGGCCGGTTGACGGATAACAAAGGCCGGGTGGTTAATTTTAAGAACACCATTATTATAATGACCAGCAATATCGGAAGCCATCTTATCCAAAATGCCTTTGAGGATGTGAACGAGAAAAATGTGGACGAGGCTTCGGATAAAGCAAGGGTTGAAGTGATGAGCTTATTGCGGGAGACCATCCGCCCCGAGTTTCTGAACCGGGTAGATGAAATTATCATGTTTCATCCGTTGCTCAAAAGAGATATCGTGGATATTGTGAAAATACAGCTGGAAGCGTTGAAGAAGCTGGTAGCCCAGAATGGTATCCAGCTCGAATTCAGCAACTATGCGCTTGAGTTTCTTGCCGAGCAGGGTTATGATCCTCAGTTTGGTGCGCGGCCGCTGAAAAGGCTGATCCAGAAGGAGATTGTGAACCAGTTAAGCAAGCGCATCCTGCAGGGGGATCTTGACCGCTCGGGGCCGGTACTGGTGGATGTTTTTGATAACACGGTCGTTTTCAGGAACGATAATAAAAACAGTTAAATACAAAGAAAATGATCCCCGCATTTAGCGGGGATTTTTTTGGGAAATGAGCGCCCCGGGAGATTTGTTTTTTGCTTGATATTCAATGATTTATGTATGTGCTTTTTTTGGCGAAAAGAAAAAATTTGTAAGATGAAAAAAAAAATTATCTTCAATCGCTTTTTTGAGATATTTGTTGTATTTATGTGTTGATTTTTAAAAGTTTAAAAATCAAACCACCTACCTAAACCAGATAAATTTTTTAATTGTATGAGTCTGAAGAAAGAAGCTGAGGAAATAATTGAGCCTAAGGACATCTTTGTAGGGAAAAAGGATGCCCCTGTAATTTTGATGGAATTTGGGGAGTATGAGAGCGAGGAATGTGCAAAGGCTAATGAAGTGGTAAAACAGATTCTTGAAAATTATGATGGTCAGGTAAAACTTAATTTTCGCCATTTTCCACAAACAAGAATTCATCAGCGGAGTTTGAAAGCTGCCGAATCTGCCATTGCGGCGGCACAGGAAGGTAGGTTTTGGGAGATGCATAATGTATTATTTCAAAACAGGAGAAACCTGGGTACTACCAGCTTAAAACTACATTCAAAAGAAGCAGGGGTTAATAATAAGAACTTCCTGGAAGAACTGGTAAATGGCACCTATGGATGGCAGGTACAGGATGACCTTAAATATGGGTTAGACCTGGGCGTAAGGGAGGTTCCTACTTTTTTTGTAAACGGCAATGTGATAAAAGGAAAAACGACCTATGCCCTATTAAGCCAGGCTATTGAGGAAGCCCTGAAAGGCGTGAAGAAAAAGCCGGTGGAAAAGGCAAAAGCCAAACCCCGGGAAGCCCCCAAAGCACCGGTAAAAACAAAAACAAAAACGAAATAGTTTTTATATATCCATCCGCTGTCCGGAAATCTTTTGTCCCGCTTTGCATTGCGGAGACTTATTCGGAAAGGAAACTGTAAAAAAGAACATCAAAAGGCCGAAATCCTTTACAGTAAAGGGTTTCGGCCTTTTTGCCGCGATTTTGTCCGCTTAACCGTTAAGCAACATACCTGAAATTGGTGAGGGTTGCATACATCTGTGCATTTATGAATTTCGTAGTTTGATTGAAAAAAATTCAAGAAACAATCATAAAAAATCAATTTTGTGTCATACATAAAAAAAAGAGAAGATTAAATTTTTTTTATGTTGAATAAATGTGGATATTCGCTGTCCCGCGAAACTTTTTTTATCGTTATGAGAAGATCGTTTCTTGCTGGACTTTTAGGAGAAACATTATCGTAAATGCATCAATAAACTTGGTAACTTCTGATGGAGAAAAATGTCGAAAAAATCTGGTCTAATTGTTTAAAGATTATAAAAGACATTGTGGAGTGGCAGCACTATAAAACCTGGTTTGAACCTATAAAGGCAATCTCATTAAAAAATAACGTGTTGGTGATCCAGGTCCCCAGCCAATTCTTTTTTGAGTATCTTGAGGAACATTACGTAAATTTATTGGCAAAGACATTGAAGCGTGAGTTGGGGAAGGAGGCCCGTCTTGAATATCGCATTATGGTAGACAGCGGCAACAGTAAGAACAAACCGCTTACTATGGATGTGACGGGGACGGGATATAAGACCTATTCTAATAACGAAATGGATTTTCCGCTTGTGATCAACAATCCTGTAAAGAATCCTTTTGTCATCCCGGGCATCAAAAAGATGCAGATCGATCCGCAATTAAACATCAATTATACATTTGATGCCTATATTGAGGGCGATTGTAACCGGGTGGCCCGGCGTGCCGGGAAAACGGTGGCGGAAAAGCCGGGCGCCAATTCATTTAACCCCCTGGTGGTTTATGGCGGTGTAGGCCTGGGAAAAACACACCTGGTGCAGGCCATTGGTAATGAAGTAAAAAAAACGCATCCTCACAAAATAGTCCTTTACGTGAGTTCCGAAAAGTTCATCAACCAGTTTATGGACCATAGCCGGAACAACGCCATCAACGATTTTATTCATTTTTACCAGTTGATTGATGTGCTCATCGTAGATGATGTACAGTTCTTTAACAAGGCCGAAAAATCGCAGGATGCCTTTTTTGCTATCTTCAACCATCTCCACCAATCAGGGAAACAGCTGATCCTTACCTCTGATAAGTCGCCCAAAGACCTGGAAGGGGTGCAGGAACGCCTGCTGAGCCGCTTTCGCTGGGGCCTGAGTGCTGATCTGCAGATTCCCGACTACGAAACCCGGATTGAGATCCTGGAACGGAAAATGAAAACGGATGGACTGGAAATGCCCAAGGAAGTGGTAAAATACATCGCCTACAATATTAACAGCAATGTACGCGAACTAGAGGGCGCATTGATCTCCTTATTGGCGCAATCATCGCTTAACAGGAGGGAAATTGACCTGGACCTGGCCAAAAAAGTGCTCCGCAACTTTATTAAATCTTCCAGTAAAGAAATTACCATCGACACTATTCAGAAGATGGTTTGCGATTATTTTAATGTGTCCTACGATAAACTGCTGCAAAAAACCCGGAAACGGGAAATCGTTCAGGCGCGGCAAATTACCATGTACCTGGCCAAGTCCTTTACCAAAAACAGTCTTAAAACGATCGGGGAGCATTTTGGAGGCAGGGATCATACTACGGTAATTCATTCCTGCCAGACGGTTAAGGACCTGATGGATACTGATGCTCTTTTTCGCGAAAACGTGCTGGAGCTGCATCAGAAGGTACAGCTGGCAGCCATGTAATATGCCGGATAATTTTTTACTGAAATTGCACACAATTTTTAGTTTATGTTGTTGGGTTTCTCTATTTTTGCAGCCCCTAAGTTCTTAAATAATAACGGTGAGGTGGATGAGTGGCTGAAATCAGTAGTTTGCTAAACTGCCGTACGGGTTAAACTGTACCAAGGGTTCGAATCCCTTCCTCACCGCATAATTAACTTACAAGTCTTCACAAAACGCCCGGGAATGCACTATTTTCGGGCGTTTTGCTTTTCCAGCCCTATCAAATTTGCATAAAAATTCTCCAATTTAATAAGCGTAAATCGTTGAGTATTTCAAAACTCAAAAATGTACTAAACGGTTTCAGCGCAAACCCGCTTCCAGTAAGGGGTTCAGCGGATGAACATTTTGTCTTGAAAGGAGCTTATTTGGAAATTTGTAACCCCAAAAATGAGCCATTATGCTGGAAAAAAGTATCGGGTTGCTTTTCTTCTTAAAAAGCCTGAAAGTTACAAAAAAGGAAATCCGAAGGACGGGTACCTAAAAGTTACAGCAGATGGCATTCCCCGGGAACTCAACTAATCCGGGCGGTTCTTACGGACTGCCCTCTTTTTAGCAATTTTTGTTATACTTTAGTTGGACAATAGTGACAATAAATATGGAATTGCTGCACAATAAAATCTTCTTTATGAAAAACTGGGCCTGTTCTCTCTTTTTGTATCTGTTGATACCATTTATTGCAAAAGCACAAAAAGACACCTTATATGTTTATGGGCCTGGCGGCCCGTTAAGCCCGTTTAAGGAATGTGCAGAAAAGTTTGGACGGCAAAAAAAAGTAGTTGTGAAAGTAACCGGAGGGCCGGAAAGTAACTGGATTGATGAAGCAAAGCGCAACGCAGATGTCGTGTTTGGCGGCGCAGAATATATGCTAACGTCCTTTATCAGTGCACACCCCGAAATGATAGCCGTATCAACACGCACTTCTCTTTACCAGAGAGGTGCCGCCATACTGGTGAGGCCCGGGAACCCCAAACATATTCAAAGTATGCGGGATCTCGGTAAAAAGGGAATCCGCATTTTGGATATAAATGGTGCCGGACAGTTGGGATACTGGGAAGACATAGTGAGCCGGCAAAATCTTATTGCCGCTGTTGGGAAGAATATCAGGAAATCTTTTGCCAACACAGCACTGGGCATAGCTGAGTGGAAGAAAGATCGGGATTATGATGCCTGGATAACCTATATATCCTGGCACAAAAACCTCAAAGACATCACTGAAATGATCGTCATACCAGACGAACTACAAGTGTATCGGGGTACGCCCATTGCCCTGACACAAAAAGGAAAGAATAATACCATTGCAACAGATTTTGTAAGCTATTTGAAAACCGGACAGGCACACAGGATATTTCAGAAATGGGGCTGGCGTTAAGGATTTACACAACAGTCCTAATAATTTTAGTAGGATAATATTATCTCCGTCTCTTCTCAAATCTACCATTTGTTTTCGTGTATGCCCATTGTTTGAAATGAACATACAAAAGACCTTTGAAAGAAGTATCAGGTGCATCTTTTAGTCATGAATTATTGCAGTTCATGCTGATATTGCTCTTTTTAAAGAAAGCGTAAATCGCAGCGGCGCATGGTGTTTTCAAAAAAGTACGCTATATT
The DNA here is from genome assembly GCF_051201075.1 of Niabella hirudinis. NCBI lineage: Bacteria > Pseudomonadati > Bacteroidota > Chitinophagia > Chitinophagales > Chitinophagaceae > Niabella > Niabella hirudinis. The sequence continues at coordinate 120,020 of NZ_JBPEHJ010000010.1, read as the reverse complement.
TTACCCATTATCATTTTGAAGTAATACCGGTATTTTTATACAGGGAAGGATTGTGATGTAATATCAGCGGGTTGCCGCAATGTTCAGCAAATTTTTTCGGTATTCCGAAGGCGCAATGTCATGGATTGTTTTAAATGTTTTATTGAAGTAGGAAAGATTATTGTACCCGCAGGCATAACAGACGTCCGTGATTGAATTGTTCTCGTTTTGTAATAGTTTAGCGGCATGTCCAACACGCAGTTCATTTAAAAAGCGTGTAAAAGATTTTCGGGTGCGGCTTTTGAAATAACGGCAGAATGCATTGGGGGTCATATTGCAGAGGGCAGAAACTTCGTTCAGCGAGACATCGCGGTGAAAATTTTGAATCAGGAACTGGTACACTTTATTGATACGCCCTGTGTCTTTTTCATCGTAGCGGCTTTTATAAGATACACTGGCGAGGTATTCGTATTCCTGCGAGGACGAAAGGATATGTATCAGCTCCAGGAAGAAGATGATCTTTTTAATGCTTTTTTCTTTTGAAATAAGGTGCAGCATTTCAACCACCTGCTGTTTTGTTTTTCCAACGAACAGGATACCACGCTGGGAGCGTTGTATGAGTTCTGTAATGGGCCGGATCATATTTTGTTCATCGGTCAGGTTCAACAGGAAATCAGGGGGAAAATAAATCACGGTAGATTTTACCCCGTTATCTTCCTCTTCTGCAAATGCCCGGTCGTTCTGCCAGATATGCGGAAGGTTGGGCCCCATCAGTACCAGGTCGCCTTCTTCAAAGTTGCCGACATTGTCACCGACAACACGTTTGCCATAACTTTTTTCAATCCATACCAGCTCGCACAACTGGTGGAAATGAAACGGAGCGTCAAGATAATATTGATCGATCTGTTTTATTTGTATGGTTTTAGTACCGGCAAGCGCTACCTCAATAAATTGCGGCTTCATATATGGTTGAAAATGTTTTGACCATAAATGTATGAAACTCCCGCAAAAAGGACAGAAAAGTTCAAACTTATAGTATACATGGAGTAAGGCAGCCCTGTTTGAAGTTTTATATTCGCCCTTGATTTTCTGCCTCTCAACGCTTATTTCGGGCGCTCCACCCCCAGGTCTCCCGATTCCGGCATGTTAAAATAATTCTAAAACCCGCATATACAGCAGTTGCCAACCCGCCCGGCCCGATGCTATTTTTACAGCAACAGAATATGATATGAGAAAATTTTTATTGCTTGCACTAATGGTGGCGAATACGATGCTGTTTGCCCAAAACAAGAAGATGATAACGGGTATTATTAAAGATACCAGCCAGTTACCATTATTGGGCGTAACGGTACAGCTAAAAAACAGCCCAATTGTTACGGTTTCGGATTCTTTCGGGCATTTTGCCATTGAAACCCTTCATCCGGAGAAGGATGTTTTGCAGTTCAGTTTCGTGGGTTACCAGCCGTTAGAGCAAAAAGTGATCATGGGAAAAATGATGGAGGTCTTTATGACGCGGGAGACCCGTACGGGGGATGAGGTTGTTGTTGTGGCTTTTGGTAAGCAAAAGAAAACCACCATGGTAGGGTCGGTTACCAGCATTAGCCCTAAGGAGCTCAAGGGACCTTCGAGTAATCTTACCACCATGCTTGCGGGCCGCCTCGCGGGAATCATTGCTTTTCAGCGCAGTGGGGAACCGGGCCAGGATAATGCAAACTTTTTTATTCGTGGCCTGGGGAATTTTGGTGCGGGCAAGCAGGATCCTTTAATTTATATCGATGGTATCGAAAGCTCAACTGAGGATATGGCCCGGCTGCAGTCGGACAATATCGATAATTTTTCGCTGCTTAAAGATGCCACTGCCACTGCTATGTATGGCGCCCGCGGGGCCAACGGTGTTGTATTGATTACCACAAAACAAGGCATTTCTGGTCAAACAAAATTTAACCTGCGCGTTGAAAGCAGGTTGTCGGGTAATACAAAATTGTATAAGCTGGCCGATAATATTACTTATATGCGGCTGGCCAATGAAGCGGCAACTACCCGCGATCCGCTGGGGGTAGCGCCTTATGACCCATCTAAAATCGATAACACCGCTGCGGGGAAAAATCCCATTTTATACCCCAGCAACGACTGGATGAAGTTGCTGATAAAAAACTATACCAATAATGTAGCCGCCAATTTTGATTTGAGTGGCGGCAGCGAAAAAGCCCGCTATTTTGTAAGCATGACCTATGATGAAAACAACGGACTGATGCGCGAGCAAACATTAAATAATTTTAAAAGTAATATTAAGCTCCGTTCTTATTCCGTATTATCGAACATTAACCTGAAACTTACGAACACAACGGATGCGCTTATCAGTATTAAGGCCCGGTTTGATGATTATAACGGTCCTATTGGCGGCGGCGGCGCCATATTTACTACGGCTTCTACCAGCAACCCGGTGGCGTACCCTGCAATCTATCCCCAAAGTTATCTGCCGTACGCAAAGCACCCGCTTTTTGGAAATGCTTTTGTACCGGGAACCAATAATATTGCGTTGTATATCAACCCTTATGCCCGGGCGGTTTCGGGCTACCAGGAAACCAATAAATCACAGCTTACGCCCCAAATTACGGTTAACCAAAATATGAAGGGTATAACGAAGGGGCTTACCGCCAGTTTAATGGCCTATACCACCCGCGAATCTTTTTTTGCAGTGAGCCGGCAATATAACCCCTTTTACTATAGTGCTTTTACCGTTAATGACAGCACCTATCTGAGTTTGCTAAACGGCGTGCGCAACAATGTTCAAATAGGCAGCGCCCCAACGGAGTATTTGAATTTTGCCCCTGGCGAAAAAACCGTCAGTACTGTTTTGTGGGGACAGCTTGCATTAAACTATGCACGGCTGTTTGCTGAAAAGCACAACGTGGGAGCCAGCCTCATCGGGTTTAGCCGTTCTGCCTTATCCGGCAATGCCTCATCACTTCAGCTTTCTTTGCCGGCGCGCAACCTGAGCTTTTCCGGGCGGGCCACTTATGGCTATGATGAGCGCTACCTCATGGAATTTGCGTTTGGGTACAATGCTTCCGAGCGTTTCGCAAAAAAGAACCGCTGGGGCTTTTTCCCTTCTATTGGGTTAGGTTGGGTGGTATCCAATGAAAAATTCTTCGAGCCTTTGCAAAATACCATTTCCAATTTTAAGCTCCGCGCTACTTATGGCACTTCGGGCAACGATGCCGTGGGTCAGTCCGGTGACCGGTTTTTCTACCTTTCGGAGGTTGATTTTAACGGGGGAGGGTATGCCTTTGGAGAACGGTTTAATTATTTTAGAAGCGGCGTAAATACCCTTCGTTACGCCAATGAAAACATTACATGGCAAACCTCCACGCAGGCTAACCTGGGTATGGACATTACCCTGTTTAAAGACCTGACTATTGTGGCGGATGTATACAAGCGCCGGGTAGAGGGGATTTTATTAAACCGCTCGGCAACGGTTCCTACTACATTGGGCCTGCAGGCTGGGGTAGTAGCCAGTACCGGGATAACGGATATTAAAGGACTTGAACTGGCTTTTACCTATAATAAAGAATTAAGCCCGAACCTGAGCCTTATCTCCAGAGCCAACTTTACCTACAGCACCAATAGAATCGTTTATACAGAAGAGCCCTCTTATCCCGATGGCCTGCAATACCTTAGCAAGGTGGGCCGGTCTGGTAACCAGATATACGGCCTCATAGCAGAGCGCTTGTTTACAGATGAACGGGAAGTGGCCAACTCTCCCCAGCAAAGTTTTGGCGGCCTCGTAATGGGCGGCGACATCAAGTACAGGGATATCAACGGCGATGGAAAGATAACCGGGCTGGACCTGGTTCCGATCGGATGGCCCACAACGCCTGAAATTACATACGGTTTTGGAGGCACGCTTGCTTATAAAAGCCTTGTGGATGTGAGTTTTTTCTTCCAGGGTTCTGCCCGTTCCTCTTTTCTCATCAATCCCGGATCAAGTCTTGCGTCAGACGGAACCGTGGAAGGGATTTCTCCATTTGTGGTAAATCCGCGTACGTTTAGTGGCAATAATATTGTTGTAGCGCAATCCGGTCTTTTGGATGTTATTGCAAAAGATCATTGGTCTGAGGATAACCGCAATCCCTATGCTTTTTGGCCCAGGCTGAGCGACAAAGTCGTTGCAAATAATGCGCAATCATCTACCTGGTGGCTGCAAAATGGAAATTTTTTAAGGCTGAAGCAGGTAGATATCGGCTACAACCCCGATAGTAAATTAATTAAGAAGTACGGCCTTACGCTTGCCCGTATTTATGCAAGCGCCCAGAATCTTTTCACCTGGAGCAACTTTAAACTTTGGGATGTGGAAATGGCTGGCAACGGCCTGGGCTATCCCCTGCAGCGTGTGTATAGCCTGGGTATACGACTTGGTTTTTAAAATCTTTCGACATTAAATTAAAAACAATGAATTTCTATATAAAATCAATGACAAGACTTTGTTTCGTTGTTATGGGGGTAACGGCGATTGCTTCCTGTAAAAAGTTTTTAGATATTGTGCCGGACAACCTGGCCAAGATCGATAATGCGTTTACGTTAAGGCAGGAGGCGGAAAAATATTTATTTACCTGTTATTCCTATTTGCCGAATGATGCTTCCACAGTCTCCAACCCCGGGTTTTTAGGTGGGGATGAAATGACGGCACCTTTAAGCAGCAGGTATAATGATTATGCTGTTAACCTGCCGCGCGGTAATCAAAACGTGGTAAATCCCTATTTTAATTACTGGGACGGAAGCGGAATGTCTTCGATGTTCCGGGGCATACGGGATTGCAATGTTTTTATCGAAAATATGCGGGACCTCAGCAAAGCGCCGGATATGGGATTGGATGAGCGCAGCCGCTGGATTGGGGAAGCGATGTTTTTGAAAGCGTATTATCATTTTTTATTGCTGCGGGCTTATGGCCCCATACCCATAACCGACATCAATATCCCGGTGGATGCGCCGGCTGAAGCGTTTAGAATTAAAAGGAATCCGGTAGATGAAGTGGTGAACTATATTGCAGATCAATATGATTCTGCCGCTGCCAGGTTGCCCAATGTGATTCAAAACAGGGTAGATGAGCTGGGGCGTGCTACCCGGTTAGCAGCCTTGAGTCTGAAGGCTAAATTGCTGGTATTAGCGGCCAGTCCGTTGTTTAACGGAAATAGTGATTATGTCAATTTTAAGAATAAAGACAATCAGCTGCTGGTAAGCACGGTGTATGATGCCGGAAAATGGAAACGCGCAGCCACAGCCTGTAAGGAAGCCATTGATGCCTGTGAGCAAAACGGTGTATCGCTTTATATTTTTCCGGGCGCCAGCTTTCCGTTATCGGATACAACAAAAACACAGCTTAGTATACGGATGGCCGTTACCGATGAGAACTGGAACAATGAACTGATCTGGGGCGCATCTGTTAATGGAACTGCCACATTGCAGCGCATCACCGCAGGTCATTTTAATCTGAACTATGGAGGTACCACCAGCGCTATCGCCGACCAGGGAGCTACTTACAAGATGACGCAGCTCTTTTATACAGCCAACGGCGTGCCCGTTAATGAAGATAAGACCCTGGATTTCAGTAATCCCACGATGTTGCGGGTAGGCACTGCCGCGGAAAAGTATAATGTTACGCAAAACTATACTACTGCCCGTATTAATTTCGACCGGGAAAACAGGTATTATGCTTCTTTGGGGTTTGATGGAGGTCTTTGGTATCAGCTGGATATGCTGGGCGATCAAACAACGCTGCGTCTTGAAACACGGGCGGGAGGGAGAAGCACCGGTACGCCCTTACCCGTTACCGGGCTGTTTGCCAAAAAACTAACCAACCTCAAGTTTGTGTGGTCGGCCGGCAATGGTACTACCGTACAACAGTATCCATGGCCGGTAATACGGCTTGCCGACTTGTATTTGCTATATGCCGAGGCGCTCAATGAAGCGGATGGACCGGTAGAAGACGTGCATACTTACCTCAACCGCATTCGTAGCAGAGCCGGGCTCAAAGCCGTTCGGGAAAGCTGGGATGCGTATTCGAATAATCCATCCAAGTACACCACAAAAGAAGGAATGCGCAATATCATCCGGCAGGAGCGCTCCATCGAACTCTGCTTTGAGGGGAGCCGTTTTTGGGATCTGCGGCGTTGGAAAACGGCAGCGGTAGAACTGAACGGCAATGTACAGGGGTGGGATGGGAACCAAAGCGATCCGGCGTTGTACTACAGGCTCAATACCTATTGGTCGCAACGCTTTGTTTCGCCAAGAGATTACCTGTGGCCTATAAGGGAGACGAATTTGCTGGTTAACGAAAACCTGGTACAAAACCCCGGTTGGTAATGTTGTGTATATCAGCAACGTCTTTTATTTTAAATAATCTTATATAATATATCGCGATATGCAGTTGAAATATAAAATAATAATAATAGCCCTGTTGGTTTTTACCGGAGGCCTGTCCTGTAAAAAGCAAACAATAAATACGCCTGTTGAAAAGAGTAATGCGAAGCCCGGTGAGGTGTCCAACGTTGCTGTAAAAAATGCCAATGGTGAATCCACGCTTACCTACACCTTGCCACCAGCGGAAGACCTGCTGTATGTAAAAGCCGTTTATGAAATAAGACCGGGAGTAAAGCGGGAAGTAGTATCTTCCTACTACAATAACTCGATGGTGGTAGATGGTTTTGGAAAGGCCGGGAATTATGAGGTAAAACTATTTGCAGTAACAAAAAGCCAGGTGGAGTCTGACCCCATAAGCGTTAGCGTAGCGCCCCTGGAATCACCGGTAAACCTGGCATTTCAGAGCCTGGTGGTGGTGGCAGGTTTTGGCGGTCCAAATATTAAAGCTGAAAATACAGCGCGCCAGCCAATTGTGATTGTGCCCATGATCGACACGCTGGGGAATGGAAATTATAGCAGCCTGGACAAGATTTATACCGAAACCGACAAGGTCAATCAAACGATACGGGGGTTGCAGGATAAGCCCACAAAATTTGCTTTTTGTGTTACCGATCGCTTTGGTAACAAAAGCGACACACTGTTTAAAGAGCTGACGCCAATGAGTGAGATAAGAATCGATAAATCTAAATTTTCGGAGTTTCCCTTGCCCGGAGATGCCGCCATGGCTTATCCTGCCGAAGGCGTGCGGGTAAGACTTATGTGGGATAATAACTACAATTTAAATGCGGTGTGGCCACGGTTATATACCAACCCCAGTGATATAACCCCGCAAACGATTACCTGGAATATGGGACAGCAAAAAGTGCTGAGCCGTGTAGTGTTTTTTCCCAGATCCGAGAATAACAACCGGTATTATGAACAGGGGAACCTGCGTGATTTTGAAATATGGGGATCCGCCAGCCCTAACTTAGATGGCAGCTATGACGCTTCATGGGTTAAGCTCGCCGCCAAATCCATTATTCGCCCATCTGGACTTGCTTATGGTCAGCCATCCTCGCCGGAGGATCTTGCTTATGCCCTTGGGGGGTGGGAGGTAGAGTTTGAACCCGGTATGCAGCCCATCCAATACCTTCGCATCCGCAGTGTCCGAAACTGGCAGGGTCTTACCAATATGTGGATTTCTCAGATAGATGTGTACGGGAGTAAATAATCATTGCAATAATCAGCATTTAAAAATTACACATGAAAAAAATGAAACTGATCATATACCTGACCGTTTTTCTTGCACTGGTGATCTCCTGTGAAAAAATGGATGCCTACAAAGATGTATTTCAAAAAGGAAAGGAGATATCGTACCCCGGCATCCTCGATTCAGCAAAAGTACTACCCGGTAATGGCAGGGTAATGATTACGGGGCTCTTTACGTCTGATCCTAAAATTGTTAAATATCGTATTTATTGGAACGGAGGGCTCGATTCCCTGGAAAAAGGGATCATACGTTCTGCCGGGGTAGATACGGTGCGCCAGATCATCGGCAATTTGCCTGAAGGGAATACCAGCTTTGGCATCAGGACTTTTGATGTAAAGGGAAATCCTTCCGTATTAGTCAGTGTCAGCGGTAATATTTATGGTAATAACTATCAAACAGGCATTATCAACCGGGGCATAAAATCAGCGGAATTTAACACCGCGGCAGGGCTGGTTATAGACTGGATAGAAGCGAACCCGACTTTGGTTGCAACATCGGTGGCGTACACAGCCATTAACGGATCGCAGAAGATATTTTGGACAGTGGACAATAAAGCCCACAAGGATACGATCCCGGATTTTAAACCGGGAGCCAGTATCGGTGTGCGTTCCAGGTATCTTCCTGAACCCGCTTCAATAGATACCTTTACCGTTTTAAAAGCAGATACCCTTAAAATTCTGGCTCCTTTTGACCGAACTAACTGGATTGTTACCGGGTTTTCCGATCAGGAAGCTACCGGGGAAGGTGTCAATAATGGCCGCGCTGTATTTGCATTTGATGGTGATCCGGCTACATTCTGGCATTCGCAATGGGATGCTGCACAACCGGTTTACCCGCATTGGGTGTCTGTTGATATGGGAACGTCAAACGTGATCAGCGGCCTGCTGATTTTTCCCAGGCAGGGAGGCGGAGGCGCCGGTACCCCCAAAGACGGAAAAATAGAAGTGAGCACAGATGGTACAACCTGGGCGGCTGCGGGAACCTTTGTTGTAGGTAATAGCAATACCGCTTATCAGAAAATAGTGTTGAAACAACCCACGGCTGCTGTTCGTTATGTTAAGGTTACATTTTTGACCAATTATAGCGGCCAGCCATGGCTGGGTATTGCAGAATTGAATATGTTTTAATGAGAATACACGAGAATACACACCCGGGCAGATCCAATGGACTGCACATCAGGCTGAAAAATTGGTTAGTTGTTTTAAACCTGCTCCTGGCGGCTGCCACGGCGGCCCAATCATACATGGCCGATGGGCGACTGCACTTGTTTCCCCGGCCCGCGGCTGTTGTGGGCGCGCCCGATCCGGTGCGCTCGTTAGACGGAAACTGGGAAATCAATCTCAATCCTTCTTCCCGTTTTTTTAACGACAGAGCTGCATCTGCAGACTGGAAAATTATAAAAGTGCCTGGTGAAGCGATGATGCAGGGGTTTAAAATAGTGCACGATACGGCTTTTGTATATCGTAAAAGGGTTGCCGTTCCAAAAGGTACAAAAGGCCGGCGTCATCTTATTCGTTTTAACGGTGTTTATAATCATGCCAACGTGTTTTTCAACGGACACTTTGTGCGCCGGCATTTTGGCGGCTTCACTGCCTGGGATGCCGATGTTACGGCGTTTGTTAAACCAGGACAGGACAACTGGCTGCATATTAGTATTACCGACAGGGCCGATGATATTTCCTACGCTTCGGGCTATGCGGGTCATCCTGTTGGCGGTATTACACGTAAGGTGCAATATTTGATCCTCCCGGATAACCCCGTACAATATTTATATGTAAATGCCGGGCTTGCCAATAATTATACAGCGGGTACGTTAAACATTGAGGCCCGGTTGCTTAAGCCGGGAAATGCAAAGCTGGAATATGAGCTGGCCGATGCTTCCGGTAAAACGATCCGGGGAACAATGCGGGTATTAACGCCATCGGGTAATTGCTGGACCGATAGTACCGGTTTCCCCGGAGTCAGAACATGGACGGCTGAAACGCCCTATAGGTATACACTGACATTGCGCGTTATCCAGGACGGTGTAGTGCAGCAAACCATCTTGCAGAAAATTGGTTTTCGTAACATCGAAATCAATACGGACCATGAGCTGCTGATCAACGGTAAAACGGTGAAACTCCGGGGCGCCTGCCGGCATGATATGCATCCGTTGCTGGGACGTAGCACCAACAGGGAGCAGGATAGCATTGATGTATTGCTCGCAAAAGAGGCCAATATGAATTTTATCCGCACATCGCATTATCCGCCTTCGGAGGATTTCCTGGAGTTTTGTGACCGGTATGGGCTCTATGTACAGGAGGAAACCGCCGTATGTTTTGCCCTGGGATGGAGAACGGAGCGGTATCTGAAATATCAGACCGAGAATAATCCGGAATATACCGGCCGCTACCTGGGTCAGCTAAGCGAGATGATCGACCGGGATCGGAATCATGCTGCGGTAATCATGTGGTCTATCGGGAATGAGAGCAACTACGGATCCAATTTTCAGAAAGAATATGAATTCGTAAAAATGGTGGATCCCGGCCGGCCGGTATCATGGTCGTTCCCCACAAATGCATTAAATCAAAATAAACGTTGTTTTGATATCCTGGTATCGCATTATCCCCGGTGGAACGGGGCGGGGAGTGATCTGGGCAAATATGAAAAAAATATGCAGGCTGAATACCCCATTATCGGCGATGAATGGGCACACGTGTCCTGCTACAATACCAGCCTTACAACCTATGATCCCAACGCGAAAGATGCCTGGGGAAAAAGCCTGGATTCTATGTGGATGTATCGTTTTGATGTAAAAGGCTACCTGGGCGGGGCGATATGGGGCATGATTGATGAAACATTTATGATGAAGGATACAATGGTAGGCTATGGTCCCTGGGGTATCGTAGATGTATGGCGCAGAAAAAAAGCGGAGTTCTGGAATGCCAAAAAAGCCTATTCACCCGTTCGGCTTGACGTGGGAAACTATACGATCAATGGCAATAAGCTTTCTATACCTGTGCACAACCGTTTCGATCATACTTCCTTAAAAGCGGTTGCGGCAACGGTTACCCGGGGAAGCAGGACAGTTCCTCTGATTTTACCCGATGTGCCGCCCCATCAGAAAGCCACGGTTACGGTACCTGTCAGCCCAGCTGATGCATTTGTTCTGATCCGGTTCAAAGGGAAAGATGGCGGGCTGATTGATGAAGAACGGATCGTTTTGAAAGTCCGCCCCGCGGAAGATTTTAAAAAGCATACGGCTGTATGGGAGGTAGAAAAAGGACCCGGCAGGATCCTTTTAAAGAGCGGCAATGCCCGGGTGATGATCAATAGTAAAACGGGAGAAATTGAAGAGGCCGGAACGGGCGCCGGTATGCTGATTACAGGGAACCCTGGTCCGGTGATCAACCGCCCCAAAGACGCCGGGGTTTTAAAAAATACAGAGGCTGTTTTCTCGGGGCAGTATAAGATCAGCACCTTCAGTTTTGACCAGAAAGCGCCGGATCAATTTGTTCTTCATAGCCAGGGGATGGTGGATAGTTTCCCGGCAGAGATGACCACTGTCCTGTACGCAGATGGACGGATGGAGCTGAGCTATATCATCGAAGGTGTTCCGCCTTATACCTGGGATGTGGGTATAGGACTTCCGGTGTCTTCATCGCTGGATAAGATCAGCTGGCGCCGTAAAGGGTACTGGACCACTTATCCGAAGGAACATCTGTCCGCCATTGAAGGCAGTGCTTCAAAAACAGGAGATGGCATCGAACAATATGGCGTTAAGCCGCAATTTGCCACCACCCGGGCTATGCAGGCTTTTGTACTGACGCGGGGAACGGATGCGTTACACCTGGTGCCCATGCCGGCCACGGAAATATACCGGGCAAAGAAAGAAAATTTTTACCATTATGCTGTATCCGGCAAAGCCGGTACGATCCAGGTACGGAGCGATGGCACCCAGGCCGCTAAAATGACTGTTCAAACAGATGGCAGCCAGCAATTGCTGATCAGCGATAAATGGGATTACTGGACCCTGAGTTGGGGCAACTACCAGGGGATCCGGAATAAGGGGGAAAAAATAGCAGGAAACACTTTTTTGCAATTAAAATAGCGTATAGTAAATAAAAGGCTGATAAAAACTTTAAATCTTGAGCATGCAAACAACAAATATTCTTTGGCAAACGGAAGAAGAACTTTTTCATATAGTTAAAAAGGAATTGTATACGGCTGTGGTGGGCGATATTATGGATAAGCTGGGATATCTTCACCAGTTCCTGCCGCCGCAGATAAAACCCCTCCGGCAGGATATGTTTGTGGTTGGCCGTGCAATGACGGTGTTGGAAGCGGATGTATTTGGCGAGGAAGGAAACCGTAACCCGGTACTAAAAAAACCATTCGGCCTGATGCTGGAAGCGCTGGATGATCTTAGGCCCAATGAGGTCTATGTTTGCTCAGGCTCATCGCCCTCCTATGCGTTATGGGGTGAGCTGATGAGTACCCGTGCGATGAAGCTCGGTGCAGTGGGGGCTGTGGTGGATGGCTATTCAAGAGATACCAATGGCATATTGGAGTTGGACTTTCCAACCTTCTCTTATGGCCGTTATGCACAGGATCAGGCACCCCGGGGTAAGGTGATTGATTTTCGCGTGCCGCTGGAGATAAAAGGAGTAAAGGTGAACCCGGGTGACATTATAATTGGCGACAGTGACGGAGTTTGTGTGGTGCCGGCAGAAATTGAAGAAGAGGTATTTACCGGGGCTATAGAGAAAGCTCGTGGTGAGAAAATAGTTCAAAAGAAAATACAGGATGGCATGAGCGCCAAAGAGGCCTTTGAAACGTATGGAATTATGTAGCAGGATCAATTGAAAAGCGAACAGGCGGTACTCCGGATTAACAAGGTTATAAAAGCATAGCTGCTGATTTAAATAATGAAAAAAAATATCTTTTTGTCTTTACAGCCACTTTCCCGGTGGATGTACATTCCGGTTTTTGGGGTTTTATTGTTGGCAACGGGTGTTGCCATGGCGCAGCGGGCGGTTACTGCCAAACCCTTCCTGGTGGAGGGTGTTGCACAACCGGTGATGCTTTTGAACGGTGCTTGGGATTTTAGTGTGGAGGGCCGGCCCGGGAAGGCCGCGATCAATGTGCCCGGTGAATGGGGAATGCAGGGATTTACTGTTAACGAAGGGGAAACAGCGTTGTATACCCGGCCCCTCAATATTCCGGAAGATTGGAGAGGAAAACGGATCATGCTGCGGTTTGAAGGAGTTAGTTCCCATGCCGCGGTGCTCGTGAACGGAAAAAAGCTGGCAGAGCACGAAGGCAGCTTTGTGCCCTTTGAGACAGATATTACAGAGGCGCTGCAGCAAACGGGCAATATATTACAGGTAGCTGTACAGGCGCTTACCATCAGCGACAGGCTGGCCTGTACCTCACAGTATGCAGTACATACGGTAGGCGGCATTCTTCGCAATGTAGTGCTTATGGCGGTGCCAGAAGTACATATCCGGGACCTGATTGTGACTACCAGCTTCGATAAAAAGTATAAAAATTGCGTGCTTTCGGTGAATGCGGGCTTGTCCGCTGCCGTTCCGGTATCGGTTCTTTATACACTTCGTAATAAGGAAGGGCAGTCTGTAGAAAAGAAATTATCAAATGCTGAATCTCAAATCTCAAAACAGGAACTCCGTATTCGTGGTCCGCATCAATGGAACCCCGAGTCGCCTTACCTGTACGAGCTTACGGCAGAATTGCAGCAAAACGGCAGAACCATTGAGGTTGTTAAACAAAAAGTCGGTTTCCGGCAGGTTGAAATAAAGGAAGCGCGTGTATATGTAAACGGGCAGCCCATCAAACTGCATGGTGTTAACCGGCATTCAGTGTACCCCCTCACGGGGCGGAGTATTGATGCGGAGCTGGATGTAAAGGATGCGGTATTGTTTCGCAATGCCAATTGCAATTTCATCCGCACTTCGCACTATCCGCCTACTGAGGCGTTTCTGAATGCCTGTGATTCACTTGGGCTTTTTGTGGAAGATGAGTCTTCGCTTTGCTGGATACAACACGGCGCTTCACCTATCTGGAAAAAATGGGATTACCAGGATGAACGGTTTCTGCCATATATGCTGCAGGCCAATGTCGAAAAAGTGGTGGCGCACCGCAATCATCCTTCCGTGATTTTATGGTCATTGGGTAATGAAAGTGCCTGGAGCCCGTTATGGGAAAAAGTAAATGCAGCTGTAAAGCAGCTGGATCCTACGCGTCCCACGTTGTTGCATGATCAATGCTGGGGAGGGTTCAATAATTATGGCAGTAAGGCGGATATTGCCAATTATCATTATCCAGGCCTCAATGGCGGAGCCGCTACAGATACCATGAGCCGTCCGGTGTTATTTGGAGAGTATGCGCACCTGGCTACCTACAACCGGCGGGAACTGCTGACTGATCCGGGGCAACGCGGTTTTTACGGGGCGCCGCTTGCCCGGATGTATGACTCCATGTATTATCATGATAAATGCCTGGGCGGCGCTATCTGGAGCGGAATCGATGATGTATTTCATTTGCCCGATGGCCGGATCGTGGGTTATGGCCCCTGGGGGCCGCTGGACGCATGGCGCCGGCAGAAACCGGAATATTTTGGAATGAAGAAGGCGTATACACCCGTAAAAGTAACCGGAATAGACATGGACAATAAAACCGGGAGATTCATAACGCTCCATATAGAAAACCGGTATGACTTTACTTCTTTAAAGGGTATAAAAATAACCGCTTTGTTTGATGATGATGCGGCGCAGCCATTGGCATCGATGATACCCGCAAGGGGAAACGGTACCCTGAAAATTCCGGTTAAAAAGGGAGCACAGCAACTACGGGTACAGTTTGCTGATCCACGGGGTTTCCTGGCAAATGAAGAGTTGTATGATTTACGGGAAGACAAACGGTCCACACACCCGCCATTGGCTGCGTATAAATTTGAGGTAGCTGAAAATGAATCGTCCATTGCCATCACGCGCGATAGCCTTCAATTTCTGATCAGTAAAAGCACGGGTATTATTACGAGCATAAGAAACGGCGGCCGCACGCTGGTATCCCGGGGGCCGGTATTTGCAGTGATTCCCCGCAACAGTGAGGATGGAGGTAAGCCAAATGTAGCAGGGGAAACTTATCAAAACGATATTTACCCGTTAAAAGGGTATTCGCTGTATACTACTTTTACAAATAATCTTGTTGTGCAAAAAATGGCAGACAGTGTACGGGTGAAGATGAACAGTAATTTTTCTGACGGCAGCCATGCTGGGATTACGTATACTTTTTTAGCGAACCGGCTGAAGGTGGAATACGAAATGGTGTACAAAGGCGGTGTGGAACAGCCTTACCAATATGGAATGTTGCTGCAATTGCCCAAAGATATGGACCAGTTAAGCTGGCAGCGCAAGGGCGAATTTACCGCGTATCCCGAAAATGATATTGCTCGTTTAAAGGGAACCGCCCGGCTCAACGCGAAATCTACGACAGGCGTGGAGGAGTGGGGCATAGTGCCGGCAAACGAATGGAAGGATGATGCCACTGAAATGGGCAGCAATGACTTTAGATCTTCCAAAAGGAATATCTACACGGTCGTGTTGAGAAACGAGGCGGGCCGCAGCATAAAAGCCTGGGGCAAGGGAAGACAAACCTCCCGCAGCTGGTTACAGGACGGTGCCATACAATGGCTGATAGCTGATTATTGTAACAACGGTTCTGAACCCTTTTATGGCAGTCCTTTTACGGAAGGCCGGATAAATATAAAAGGCCAAACGCTGAAAGGCGGGGTGGAACTGGAGTTTTAACAAAAAAGAGCAGCCACAATTTTACAGAATTTATAAGAGGCTGTATAAAAGAAAAGAAATGAAAAAGTCCTGGTGCATAATACTACTTTTTACCGCTGCAAAACTTTTTGCGGCCGACACCGCTTTTACCATAAATCGCTGGAGTATGATGCCGGTGCAGGTGAAAGGTCTGGAGCGTTTTGTGCTCAATCTTAATGGAACCTGGACGTTTAACCCTGCTCCGGCTGCAGGCTTTGAGAAAGAAGGCGATGCCGGTAAGGGATGGAAGTCTATTGAGGTGCCGGGTGAATGGGTAATGCAGGGATTTAAGGTTGATAAAAATAAACCTGCAGGATATATACGAAAATTTACCATACCTGAAGGCTGGAAAGGGAAGCGCTTTAAACTAAGGTGTGATGCGGTATACAGCGAATGCGAAATCTTTATCAATGGGCAAAAGGCCGGTTATCATTTGGGGGGCTTTACACCCTTTGAGCTGGATATAACAAACTATATACGCCCTGGCAAGCCCGCTGTTATCGCAATGAAAGTGAAAAACGAGAGCCCTGCAGATGCTGCAGCAAGCGCTACGGCCTACGCAGTACATCCTTTGGGGGGCATCACCAGGAAGATCCGTATAATAGCCATCCCGGAAATCAATGTTTCACTATTCCATGCCGCTACTATGTTTGATAAGGCATATGAAAATGCCACGCTGCACACAGAAATTGAGCTTACGAACGAAGCAGCTTTCATAGCAAAAGAAGCGGCACTTTATTTTGAACTGATAAATCCCGAAAGGAAGGTGGTACTTTCTAAAAAGATAATGATCCGGGAACACATTGCCCCGGGGGCATCCTTAAAAAAGCAATTTGATGTGGTCGTAGTAAAGCCCTTGAAATGGGATCCGGAACACCCGCATTTGTACACCTGGCGCATGAGGCTTGATGCCGGAAAACAAAGTGAAACGGTACAGCGCCGTATTGGGTTTCGACAGGTAGAAATAAGGGGCAACCAGGTATTTGTAAATAATGCCCCCATCAAGCTTAGGGGGGTATGCTGGCACCAGATCATGCCATTGCGCGGACGGTCGCTTTCGCCCGGGCAGGCGATGCAAGATGTAAAAATTTTCAGAGACGGGAACGTGAATTATATCCGTACCTCGCATTATCCACCTCCCGAGGAGTTTGTGGCAGCCTGCGATAGCCTGGGTATGTTTGTAGAAGCAGAGGCGCCGTTTTGCTGGGCGCACAGGGATTACAAACCAACGGAGGCTGATTCTGTGGCAGTGCTGCAATCGCAAACACTGGATATGATCAATCAGTTCCGCTCCCAGCCATCGGTTATCATCTGGTCAATTGGTAATGAAAGTCTGAAATATAAAGAATATTTCAGCCATACGGCGGCACTGGTAAAAAGGATGGATCCTACGCGGCCGCGCAATTTCAGTCAATGGAACCCCGATGCCGATGGCGGAGAACTGGAAATTGGCAATTATCACTATCCGGGTCCTGCGGGGCCGGATAAATATGCAAATGCCCCTCGCCCCATCGTGTTTGATGAATATGTGCATATTAATGCTTATAACCGTTTTGAGCTGGCGGCAGACCCGGGTGTGCGTGATGACTGGGGAATCGGCTTTGCCGCGATGTGGGAGCGGATGTACCAGGCAAAAGGTGTGCTGGGCGGGGCTATCTGGGGCGGGATCGATGATACCTTTGTACTGGGCGATACTACAGCCGTGGGCTATGGCACCTGGGGCGTCATTGATGGCTGGCGCAGGCAGAAACCGGAGTTCTGGCATATGAAAAAAGCGTATTCCCCGGTTCGGATCCTGCGGACAGCCAACTGGAAAGATGGGGTGATTCCATTGCAGATCGAAAACCGGCATTTCTTCACCAACCTCGACGAATGCAAAATACAATGGCAGGTAGGAAAGCAGTCGGGCCTTGTGCAGGCTCATATCAAACCCGGTCAGAGCGGAGCTGTGGCTATCCGCTGTCAGCAACCCGATGCGGGAGCCGTGCTCAGCATAAAGGTAACCGATGCCCGGGGCGTCCTGGCAGATGAATACCGGTTCGGCAATGTCGCTTCTGCAGCCGTATTGCCACCGGCACGCCGGGCCACGGATCAGCGTTGGCAATATGCAAAGAACAGCAATGGCATTACCGCACGCACGAAGGATTTTGAAGTGCGGTTAGACCGGGTGCATAACAGCCTGCAGGTATATCGCCAGGGACAAATGGTCCTCAATGGCCTGGCAGCCCTGATGCTGCTTCCCGTAAATGAGGACGGTGATGGAGTGCAAATGCTGGGCGGGCGCTATTATTTTCCCGCTTTTACGCCCGTGTGTACCAACAGGGTTATTCAGCAATATGATTTTAAAGAGAGTGAGGCGTCCTTTTCTATAACGGTTAAAGAAGGCTACCAGGAAGCGGGCGGCTATTGTATCTATACATTTAAAGCTGATGGTAACCTGCAAATACAGTATCAGTACGAGCTGAAAAGCCCCCTGAATCCGCGCCAGTGGGGAATAGTTTTTGATTTGTCTTCCGGGTTTACTACTTTGTCTTGGAAACGGAACGGGCTTTGGAATGCCTACCCGGAGAATCATATCGGCAGGTTGAGTGGAACTGCGGAAGCAACGAATGCCAACAAAATAAGCGGTGTCGCCGGTCCGCTGTCCCGGCCGGACAAGGATTGGATGTATGACCGTAATGCATGGGGGAGCAACGATTTTCGCTCCACCAAGATGAACATCCTGTACGCAGCACTTACCGATAAAAAAAATACCCTGGAGGTTATTGCCAATGGCCGGCAGCATGTCCGCAGCTGGATCGATGGCAACAGGGTTCGGTTGCTGGTGGCCGATTACTGTGGCCTGGGTTCCGAAGGCTTTTTTAAGGCGCACCGGGTTTTGTTTGAGAGGCCATTAAAAAAGGGGGATATTGTAAAAGGGCAGGTGGATCTGAAACTTAAATAGTAAACAAAGGCGCGGGGCGCCTGGTTGTTATTGATTTTAAAATTAGCGGGTATAATGAAAATAACAGATGTAAAAGTATGGCTGGTGGAAGGGGTGAAGTACAATTGGACTTTATTAAAAATCTACACGGATACCGGGCATACAGGCGTAGGTGAGGCCACCAACTGGCCGGGCAGCCCGATTGTTTATGAGGCAGCTAAACATGTTGGACGGCGGATTATTGGCCTGGACCCCATGAAAACGGATTTTATCTGGACCAAACTGTACCGGGATCTCAACTGGGTGGGTCCATACGGCGCCAGCATGTGCGCAATAAGCGGCATTGATATGGCATTGCTCGATCTGAAGGGCAAGGTATTCGGCGTTCCTTGTTATGAGCTGCTGGGTGGCGCTTTCAGAAAGGAGATATTGCTTTACGCAAACTATTGGTTTACGGGTGGTGGTCATAACGCTGCCGACTATGCTGCCCAGGCAAAAGCCGTAAAGGATGCCGGTTTTACCGGTTTAAAGTTTGATCCGTTTGCGCATACCAATTATTTGTATGGGGAAGACCTGGCGTCCAACCTCACACTTACTGCCGAGCAACAGGACCTTGCTTTTGAAGTCAGCAGGGCTGTACGGGACGCTGTGGGACCCGGGTTTGATATTATGATTGAGACCCATGCAATGCTGAACTACCGGGTTGCCGTAAAAATGGCGCAACGCCTTTCAACGCTGGATATTACATGGTATGAAGAGCCCGCCGGCCCGGAAAGCGCCGATACGCTGCGCGCCATGCGGGAGCGCATACCTTCCAATGTGTCAATCTGTGTTGGAGAACGGCACTACACAAGACATGGCATCCGGCCGGTACTGGAAAAAAATGTATGCGATATTATGATGCCGGACATCACCCGCTGCGGAGGACCAAGCGAAATGAAACGGATGGCAACGATGATGGAGGCCTACAACGTGTTGCTGGCCCCGCACAACCCGAACGGTCCGCTATCAACGCTGGCTTCGGCACATGTATGCGCATCTGTACCAAATTTTTTCAGGCAGGAATTTATGTTCAATGATGTGCCCTGGCGCGATACAGTGATCGATCATCCCATAAAGGATATGGTAAGCAATGGCATGCTGCAGCTAAGCGAACGCCCCGGGCTGGGGGCAGACCTGATGGAGGAAGAAATGGAAAAATACCCCGGCATTACCGAGCCGCGCGAAGGGTTTTATATATAACATTAAGGAAAGAAACCGAATAGTATGTTTCAGATCGATTTAAGCGGGAAAACCGTTCTTGTTAGTGGAGCCACAAGCGGGATCGGGCGTGGTATTGCCTGCCAGATGGCGCACGCGGGCGCACGTGTAAGCTGCTGTGCAACTACAGCGGAGGATCTTGGGCTGGTTGCAGAATTAGAATCGCTGGGCGCTGAAGCCATCTATATACCTTGTGATGTAACAAAGGAAGAAGACCTGGAGCAGCTTGTGAAAAAGACGGTAGGCGCTTTTGGGGGTATCGACATCCTGGTGTCTAACGCCGGCCAAAATGTATTTACCGGTGCGGAAAAAACAACATCAGAAGATTGGCAGTTTAACCTGGATCTGAACCTGACCGCACATTGGCGCCTTGCAAAACTATGCAAACCATACCTGGAGCAAAAAAGCGGTGTTATCATTATTATGTCTTCCAATCATGCGTTCGGCTCTATATCCGGATGTTTTCCATACAACCTTGCAAAAACGGCCCTCACCGGCCTGGTGCGCAGCCTGGCAACAGAATGGGCGCCGGCGATACGTACCGTGGGTATTGCACCGGGGTTTATTGATACGCCTGGCAACCAGGAGTGGTTTAACGCTTTTGCGGATGCTGCGGCTGAACGGGAACGTACGGTTGCCCTGCACCCGGTGAAAAGACTGGGTGCTACTGATGAGATCGGTGGCTGGTGCGTATTCCTTGCCAGTGATTACGCCGCTTTTGCCTCGGGCACTACCTACCTGGTTGATGGGGGCAGAAGCGCGTTGCTACAGGACGATTGAAACAACCCCGTGCCCCGAAGAACGGAGCATTTGGCGGGCGGGGCATGCAACAGCTTTTTATTACCACCGCACAAAGCGGTCTTGACGCTGCGGACCTGTGCCGGTACCGGTAAAGCGGAAGTTTGTTTATTACAGATACGGGGATACAGGGGCTGCCGGCGCATACTTTTAAATGCGATACAGAAAGGGGCTGGCGTATGCTGTAAGAAGCCGTACAACAAGCAATCCAAAACCAGATTTATTGGCTAAAATAAAGACACATGAAGCTTGAACTCATAGATTACCTGATCATTGCGATCTATTTTTTATTGGTCATCGGGATTGGGTTCCTGTTAAAAAGAAAAATAAAAACGGGTAACGATTTTCTGATGAGCAATCGCAGTATACCACTTTGGATTACCAGCCTGGCGTTCATTTCTGCTAATCTGAGCAAGAATTGAAAGGGTTGGTATACAGCTTAACGCCGCGGGAGCGTGATAGCGCCAAAGTCTGATATAAGAATCCGCCTTGGCTTGGTTTGGCGGTATTGATTGCCACGCTGTTTTTGAATATTGTTTTTTTCTAAAGAAAATAACTATGAACCGGATTTTTGATTTGCAATTTGCGATCGGATTATTTTTTCTCATTGTCGGTCTGTTATTGTTACTCTATTATATTCTTGGCGAGGCGGCTTCCGGAGCGAAGGTGAATCTTTACTGTGGTGTGCTGTTTGTGGTTTTTGGGGGATGTTTTTTGTTTTCGGTGATCGTGAAAAGAATAATAAGGTGTAAAATGGAGTTCTTTTTCCGGAAGTAAATGGTGGTTGCCGGTTGCCTGGTACTGTCGCTGCAAATTTTAAATTACAGATCTCATGAAACTTTTAAGAGCAACGATCATTACAACGATGAATCAACCATTATAACCAACCTGATAAAGATGCGGGCCAGGGGAGGTAACTACCTGGCCAACATGGCCCCTGGTGGAGAAGGCGCTGTTCCGGTTGTACACGGTTGCCGGATGCTGTTAAAATAATCTTCTAAATCAACATTGGTTGATCTCCAGGTGAGTAGCGTTTTTATAAAGGATGAGCCTTGGGATCTATCGGTAGATCCGCAAAAAACAGGAAAAAAAGAATTTGAGCTAAATAACCCTCCATGGCCTCTACAGAAAAGAGCTGGGTACGAATTGCTATTAATTGTAAAAAAAGCGGTACGGTTCAATGGCGTATAAAATTCAGGAAAAAATACTTCATAATGAAACGCTATTTACACCATTTGGTGGGGTAGAAATTTTTTATAACAGGCTTTCCAGCTGTAAAAAAACAGGAACCAGGGATCTTCCTTTTTCGGTCAAATGGTATTCGATGTGTAATGGTTTTTGCTTTATGATTATTTTGTTCAACAAGCCTGTTTCTTCCAGCTCTCTTAATGCAAGCGATAATGTTTGCCTGTTGGAACCCTGTATTTGACGCAATAAACCGCTAAATCGCAAAGGCGCTTTTGCGGCCAGGCGAAAAATCTCGGGCTTCCATTTGCCCGACAGCAGCTTTAGAAGCCCTTGTACAGGGCAGGTTTCCGCTTCCTGTGTCAAATTCCTGTTAGTCATAAATTTCTGACCTATTGCAAAACAGCGCAATAGGATACACCTTTGCACAAAGATAAAAAGAAACTCAATGATGCAACAGCAAAATAACCCGCTCTTATGTAATCCCGTTACCGGCGTTTGTGAAATGCCCGCCGGGGTGGCAGCAAAGGATGTACCTGTTATGATATCAGAAAAACCGGTTAAGGTGATTTATTTCACTGATCCCATCTGCTCTTCCTGCTGGGGTATTGAACCACAGCTCCGAAAACTGAAACTGGAATATGGCAGCAATCTGGAATTTGAATACCGCATGGGGGGGCTGTTGCCCGATTGGAGCTACAACAGCGGAGGCATTAGCAAACCATCGGATGTTGCCCACCATTGGGATGAGGTAAGTGTTTATTATGATATGCCCATTGACGGGGATATTTGGCTGGAAGATCCGCTGCACTCATCTTATCCGCCGTCTATCGCGTTTAAAGCGGCACAAATGCAAAACACTGAAAAAGCGGTGTTGTTTTTGAGAATCATCCGGGAAATGGTTTTTTTACAAAAAAAGAACATTATCCGGTGGGAGCATCTGGCAGAGGCTGCAACACAGGCCGGGCTGGATGCCGGGTTGCTGAAGGTTGATTTTGACGGCAACGCAAAATCGCTTTTTGAAGAAGACCTGAACCTGGCGCGCGCATGGGGGGTAAGAGGATTTCCTACCATGTTCTTTACAGACCCGGCAGGCAACAAAGAAATGGTTTATGGTACAAAACCGTATGCGGCCTATGAAGCAGCATTGCTGAAGCTGTATCCTGCTGCCATCAAAAGTAACTACAGCAGGGATGAGGGATCACTCTTTTCAAAATACCGGTCGCTGACGGCAAAAGAGTTTGCCGAACTTTCGGGTACGCCGCGGGCGGAGAGTGAGGCCTTGTTAAATGAACTGGTTACCAAAGGATCTGTAGAAAAACAAACAACCAAAAACGGCGCTATCTGGATGAATATACTTTAACTGCAAGGCCGCAAAGGTTCGCTAAGGTTTTGAGCTCCCTGCAGCTTCCTGCAACCTTTGCGGTTGATCTTTAAACACATTTTGTGGTTAAGCCTTCCTGGCCCTTCCCCCAAATTGCTTCGGAAAATAAGATAAGCTCAGCTGAAAATACCGCTGCAATCCCTGTGATACCATTGTGGTGGTGGTATTTCCGTTGGAATAGTTATTCACCGTTTGATTTTGACCCAGGATGTTGAATACGGATACCCGGGTCTCGAACATTTTTTTCTTTTTTGGGAAGATATACCCGGCAAAAGCATCCCAATTGATATTTTGAATGGGTTGACGGCTTACAGAAATGTTTTTATTATACCGGAAGTTGTTGCCCAACGTGAAATTTTTTGGCACTTTAAGGGTGACGCCTGCTGTGGTGGTATAAGACTGCGTTTTTGTGGGTGTATACGACTTGCGGTCACCCGATTGCTCTCCATTGATTCCCGAAATGGATTGCTGTACCGAAGCCTCTACAATACCGGGTGCGTTAAAAGACAGGCTGATGGACTGATTCTGATTTTTGTTTTTGTAACTAAGCAGGTCTCCGTCAATATATTGAGGTCCGCGGGCCGTTCCCCGGCTTCCACTATAGCTAAACTGGTAAGTATTCTTCCCGATGGGCATGGATACGTTTAAACGCAGGTTGCTATTAATAGTATTGTTGATGCCATAACCTGCGGCAAAATAGATGTTGCCCCGGCTGTAGTTGCTGTTCAGGTTAAATTCGATGGTTGTTTTTTTCAGCAGCGCCGATAAGCCGGCATTGAATCCCGTATTGAATATTTTGGATCCGGGTGTATTAATGTAATAGGAAGTGCTTCCGCCATTGCCATCATAAATAGTACTGTCTGATATGCCGTTGCGCTCATTATTATACCCGAAGTTGAGGTTGGTATGGTAGAAGTATTTTCTCTGAAAGCCACTGTTTCTGCTATAGGAAAGGCTGAGATTATAGTTGTTGGTGAACCGCGATTTCAGGTTGGGGTTGCCCACGGTCATATGATACCGGTTGACCGCGCTGTCCTGTATGGGGTATAACTGGTCGATGGTGGGTGCCGTAGCAGCACTGCGATGCGATAAATTCATGCCCATATTGGGCCCCTCGGTTTTGGAATAATTATACGAAATGGTGGAAGCCGGCGTAAAAAAATTATACATAAATGTACGGTTGCGATAGCTGAGGGTGGAAATGTTTTTTTGATAAAGCAGCTGGTTTTGCAGGTTCGTGCTGATTTGCAGGCTGCGCCGGAAACGATCGGTAACGTATTTTAAAAATGTTTTTTGCAGCTGCAAACCGGTGCTGTTGCTGATATTGGTGCTGCTGCTGAGGTTGGTGAGATTATTGTTTGGGTTGTATATATTGGTACTGGTATCGCGGTCGCTTACCTGGGCATTAATTTCGGAACGGGCGTAATGGGTGTTATTGATGAGTCCCATATTGATATTCCAGAAATTATGATCGTTGAACAGCAGCTGCCGCAGGCCTCCGTAATTTAATCCCAGGCTGCCGTTCAGGTTGGCGTTTTTGTTTACGTATTTCCGGTCGTACAAGTTGGTGTAAATACTATCTGTAAGTGCGTCAAAACGGCTATAGGTATTGTTGTTGCGGGTAGTATTGCCATAGCTGAGGGTATAGTTGGCCGAAAAATTGTTGGGGCCGGGGTCTTCATTTACGGAGTTGTTGCTGTAGTTGCCCCTGAGATTAAAATCATAGGCCCTGCTTTCTGAACGCGATTTGTTGGCCGACCGGCTGGCCTGGATGGAGTCATTCCGGTAGGACAGCATATTTCCTTCCGATGCTCCATCGGAGTTGGTATGGCGGTAAGACAGGCTGTTTGAAAAGGAGCGTTCCTTATTGCGGGAGGTATATTCGCCGCTGACTAACTGTGATAAAGAACGCGAGAGATTATAGCCACTGCTCACATCGGTAAATCTGGTGTCGCCCAGGGTTCGTACCGTAGTGCGGTTGTTGACGGCACTGTTCCTGTCGCCATTGATATTGTACCGTCCGGTTAAGGATTTTTCGTTAAAAAAATTGGCCACTTCGCTAAAGTTTTTCCGGTATGAGATGCCCGAGGCCCAATTATTCTGAAGGTTGAGGTCCTTGTTTTGCAATACGGGTTCAATATTTCCCAGGGCGTTTTTTGTGGTGCTGACCGCTGCGGTTAGCCCAAGATTTGTTTTTTTGTTATATACCTGCATCGATGTGTTGCCGCCGTAACTTTTATTGGTTCCGGCATTGGCGGTAAGGTTTCCAAAATGGCCTTTGCGTTTGTTAGCCTTTAGCTTGATGTTCATTACAACAGTGGTGTCTTTCTGGATATCTTCGATCTTTTGTTTATAAGGATCCACTTCCTGGTATACCTGTATTTTATCGATGGCGTGTTTGGGCAGGTTTTTGAGGGCCGTATTGGAACTGCCGTCAAAAAAAGGCCGGCCATCTACGTATACTTTTTTTACTTTTTTCCCATTTACGGTAATGCTGCTGTCCTGCCACTGCACCACCCCGGGCGTTCGCAGGAGGATTTCTTCGGCCACTTCTGTGGAGTCCAGCCGGATGCCCGCGGGGTTAATTTCGAGCGTATCGCCGTTCATGGTTACCGGAGCTACCGTTTTTACGATCACCTCCTGCAGTAGCTGTCCGGTATCTTTTACCAATAGTACATTGTTGAAATCCATAAGGCGGGTAGCAGTGTCCAGGTAAATATTTTTTACATGGGATACAAAGCCGGTATGACTGATGGATATATACAAGGGCGTTTTTAACGGGAGTTCTTTTATTTCAAAACTGCCTTGCTCCCCGGTTATCTCGTAATGAATGGCCGAAGAATCGGATTGTTTAAAAACGGTAACGGTGGCGGAGGGGAGGGCGCTGCTGTCGATGGAGCTGTGCACCCGGCCTTTAACAATACCTTTATTTTGTGCAGAGGACGCCATCCCAAAAAAGAGCAACAGGATAACCAGCAGCTGTTTCATGAATCTGTTTTTGGTTTTAAACGAAGGATAACGGGGTTATTGCCGGGTTTGCCCGTGGTATAAAACCGGTTGAGACTTTGATGGTACCTCAGATTTAATTTTTCGGCGCCTTTTTTCAGGCCGAAAAGTCTTCTTGCAGAAAGGCTTTGATAAATGTTTTTTTCATCAAAAGCGAGTACGGGCCCTTGCAGGGCAAACTGGTAGCTGCTGCTGTCGGCCTTTAGCTTACTACGGTCATAAAGCTGTTTTTCTTTTTTATCAAAAATATAATAGTTGTAGTTGAATCCCCGCTGTATGTTTAAAAAAAGAAAACGCTGCCCGTCAACGAAGTTGGTCACCATATTGCTGTTGCCCGAAAAAGGCTGGCTGCCCCGGGCGCCTGCTCTTGCCGTGGTAACAGTGATGCCCTCTATAGACATCTGGCCAAAGGAAACCGTGGAAAAACCGCCGCCCGGTAATGGAGCGCGGGTCGTTTTAGGAACGGCTATCTCATAGGCTTCGGTAAGTGTATCCGGCGTAAGCCTGTAAATAAAAGGCTGGAAGGGGCGCGATAAAAAAAGTACGGAACCGGTTGCCGCGGGAAAAAAACTGCATTGAAAGGCCGTGCGGCCGGAAAATACCGTGTCGCTGCGGGTATTGTACGGGAAATATTTTTGAATAAGCCGATCTTCCTGCATAATCTTTAATGCATAATCCTCTGTGCCGGAGTTATCGGCATCGGACCAGGCAAAGCTAAGGGCCAGTTTGTCATGATCGAATGCCACAGGATTGGTCAGCAGGAATGCGGGCGCCGGCAGGTTTTCCGCACGCAAGTTGGCCGGGTTCTCAAAATAAAGCCGGGTGGCCGTTACAAGGGGTATTGTTTTTACGGGCTTCTTTGTTAAGAAGGCATATAATGTTGCTGCTTTAATATTGTAGTTCCTGTTTTGGCTGAAAATGAGCAATGTATTGGCGCATGTATCCGGCTGAATAAATTGAATGCGGTAGCGCTTGTGTTTGTTTTTATATTTTGCGATGAATTTTCCCGTTTTGGTAAAGAACAGTACGGCATCGGTATCCGTATCCAGGATGATGAAGTATTGGTTCGTAACCACCAGCTGCTGCACCACTCCAAAAACCGATTGACGGCTTGTTTCCAGGGGAATAAATTCAGTTTCATCAAAAATGCTGTTGTAAGTGGTGTCTTTTGCTTTGGCCGGATCTAATAATACTGGCCGGGGCTGGGCACAAACAAAGTACCCTATTCCGATAAGCAAACTCAACAGCAATTGTTTTTTCATAACAGTAGAAGTGTTAATCAGTTGCTCAAATGTACGTGTGCCAATGCAGATGCAGCTTTTTTTTTGTATAGCGATTTGTTAATTCTGCCGGCAGAGGGGTGCAGGTAGCAAACGGAATGGCCGGCCAGCCCTACCTTTGGCGGCAAAAACGCGCTTTTTTGAAAGAGTGGGAGCCTGTCTTCATAAGATCATCCTTTTTTTTCATAAGGATATCCATTCTATTTACCTTTTTATGTACGCATCTTTGTGATTCTAAAATCGCTTCGGTATGAAAAGTCAGTATTCATTCAATACGTCCTATATCATCGGCATTTCCTTTATTTCTGCACTGGGTGGTTACCTGTTCGGGTTCGACTTTGCGGTGATCGCCGGGGCGCTTCCGTTTCTGAAAGAGCAATTTGGTTTTAATGAAGTACAGGAAGGGTTTGCCACAGCCTCGCTGGCGCTGGGGTGTATTGTCGGATGCCTGCTGGCCGGCCGGATATCTGATCGCTGGGGGCGTCGCAGGGGGCTGATGCTGGCCGCAGCGGTATTTTTTGTTTCATCTCTGGCAATGGCTTTTTCGCATAGCAGTGCCGTTTTCATTGCTGCCCGTTTTGCAGCGGGCATTGGTGTGGGAATGGCCTCGGTTTTGTCGCCCATGTATATTGCCGAAGTTGCACCCACCAATATGCGCGGCCGCATGGTGGCCATCAACCAGCTAACGATTGTGATTGGCATTTTTGTTACCAACCTTGTCAACTATAGTTTACGGAATGAAGGGGCAGATGCCTGGCGCTGGATGGTGGGACTGGGCGCCATACCCTCCGCGCTTTTTTTATTAGGTGTTTGCTGGCTGCCGGAGAGCCCGCGCTGGCTGGCCAAGGCTGGTCATCTTTTTGCTGCGGAAAAAATACTAAAAAAGATTGGAGGTGGAGATTATGCAGCACACACACTGGAGGCGATCCGGAAATCGGTTGCCGGCGATACCGTGGTCCGTTATAAGGATGTATTCCAGCGCTCCGTTTTCCCGGTGGTATTGATCGGTATCGGCCTGGCGGTATTTCAGCAGCTCTGCGGCATCAATGTTGTGTTTAATTATACCGCAAATATTTTTGAAAGCGTGGGCTTTAGCCAGGACGATCAGTTAAAACAAACCGTGTTCATCGGACTGGTAAATATGGTCTGTACCCTGGTAGCCATGTGGCAGGTAGATAAGCTGGGGCGCAAGCCATTGATGCTGCTGGGTGCTGTAGGACTCACCCTTTTATATATTGTAAGCGCCACCCTGCTGAAGCAGCAATCGGCAGCCGCCTCCTGGTCGCTGCTGGCTGCCATTGGCCTGTATGCCATGACACTGGCGCCGGTTACCTGGGTGCTTATCTCGGAGATCTTTCCCAATAAGGTAAGGGGGGCCGCTACGTCGGTTGCAGTACTGGCCCTATGGGCTTCCTATGCGGTGCTGACCTTTACCTTTCCGATACTGGCGAAAAATTTGGGTACCTATACACCGTTCTATATTTATGCGGGTGTCTGCGTGCTCGGCTTTTTGTTTGTAAAGTTCCGGGTAAAGGAAACCAAAGGAAAGTCGCTGGAAGAAATGGATGCCGTTTTTTCCGGCCATTGATCACGATAACTAAAATTAAATTATAAAACGAAGATGATGGAAGTGCATGCCTGGCAGGAAGTGGTGAGGATCCCAACCTATAAAACCGGTAAACCCGATAAGAATCCGATGTTTCTGGAAAAGCGGGTGTACCAGGGGAGCAGCGGGGTCGTATATCCTTACCAGGTGATCGATAAAGTATATGATGAAAAAGAAGAGAAGGAATGGACGGCTCTATACCTGGAGAACGACTACCTGAAAGTAATGATCCTTCCGGAGCTGGGCGGGCGCATACAGATGGCGTATGATAAAACCAACGACTACCATTTTGTATATCACAACCGGGTAATAAAGCCGGCGCTGGTAGGCCTGCTGGGGCCCTGGATCAGTGGCGGCATCGAATTTAACTGGCCGCAGCACCATCGCCCCACCACTTTTGATGCGACCGATTTTCAGATCGTTGAAAATAAGGATGGCAGCAAAACCGTATGGGTAAATGAGTACGAGCAAATGTTTGGTACCAAGTGTGCCCTGGGCTTTACCCTGTATGCGGATAGGGCTTATATAGAGCTGGAAGCAAAACTGTATAACCGCACACCCTTCCCGCAAACCTTTTTGTGGTGGGCCAACCCGGCGGTGGCCGTGGATGAACACTATCAAAGTGTATTTCCCCCGGATGTAAATGCTGTTTTTGATCATGGGAAACGCGATGTAAGTTCCTTTCCCATTGCAACGGGCACCTATTATAAGGTAGATTATGCGCCGGGTACGGATATATCCATCTATACCAATATTCCCGTACCTACTTCCTATATGGCCGTTAACAGCGCCTTCAATTTTGTGGGGGGGTATCATCATCAGAAAAAGGCCGGGATCATGCACGTGGCCGATCATCACGTAAGCCCGGGTAAAAAGCAGTGGACCTGGGGCTGCGGTGAATTTGGCAAGGCCTGGGACCGGCAGCTTACCGATGAGGATGGTCCCTATTTTGAACTGATGTGCGGCGTGTATACCGATAACCAGCCGGATTTTAGCTGGATCATGCCCAATGAAGTACGAGCCTTCAAACAATACTTCATGCCCTATAAGAACATCGGGTATGTAAAGAATGCTTCCATAGATGCGATGGTGAACCTGGAGACTGAAGAGCATACCGCCACGGTTCTGGTATACGTAACAAAAGAGCGGCCGGTGACGATCCGGCTGGTGCAGGCTGAACAGGAGCTCTTTTCAGAAACTGCGTTGTTGTCGCCCCTGAAAAGTTTTGAAAAACAGATTGCCCTCAGTGAGGTATGGGATACCCGCCAATTAAAAGTGGAAGTGCTGGATGAAGGCGGAAAATTGTTGATCGCTTATACCCCGGTAGAACGCAATACAGAAGCCATACCGGATCCGGCAAAACCCATACTGCGGCCCGGAGCACTTGCCACCAACGAAGAACTGTACCTTGCGGGCCTGCACCTGGAGCAATACCGGCATGCAACCTATTCGCCGTTGGATTATTACCGCGAAGCATTAAAACGGGATGCAACAGATCTGCGGTGCAACAATGCGATGGGGCTTTGGTACCTGCGTCGTGGCCAGTTTGAAACCGCAGAGCCTTATCTCCGCAAAGCGGTAGAAAAGCTGACGGCGAAGAACCCCAATCCTTATGATGGTGAGCCCTTGTATAACCTGGGCCTCTGCCTGTGCTACCAGCACCGGTTACATGAAGCGAAAGACTGGTTGTATAAAAGTACCTGGAATGCGGCCCTGCAGGACAATGCTTACCTGCAACTGGCATACATCAGTGCGTTGCAGAACGACTGGGAAGCCTGCGCCGGGTTTGCTGAAAAATCTGTTTTAAGGAACTGTCATAGTCTGAAAGCGCGTCATATAAAAGCAGTGGCATTGCGGAAATTGCTGCGCGGGGAAGAAGCTGCCGCTTTGCTAAAAGAAACATTGGCTATTGATGTGTTTGATTTTGCCGCGTGGTTTGAGTGGTGCAGACACCTGCAGCAGCACCAAAGCGCAGCGGCTGCAGAGGAGGCATTGCAGCAGCTGCAAGGGCTGATGCGTAACCGTTCTTATTCCTTTATAGAGATGGCCCTGCAATATGCCGCTGCCGGCCTCTATGAAGAGGCAATAGCGTTCTTGTCAATGACGGCAGCGCAGACAACCGACCCGATGGTTGATTATTACCTGGGTTATTTTAATCATTTGTCCGGCAACACTGAGCGCGCGGCGGAATGGCTGCAGCGGGCGTTTGGCAGGAAGCCGGATGGCGTGTTCCCCAACCGGATCGAAGACATTGCAGTGCTGAAGACCGCAGTGGAACTGAATCCAGGCGATTACAAGGCCCTCTATTACCTCGGTAATTTTTTCTATGGAAAACGGCTCTATGAACAGGCGCGTACCTGCTGGGAACAGTCATTAGCCATTAACCCGGATTTTGCCACCACGAACAGGAATCTCGGGATCGCTTATTATAATAAATTCAGTAAAAAAGAAGAAGCACTTCGTTTGTTCGAGAGGGCATTTGATGCGGACCCATCCGATTCGAGGGTGTTATTTGAACTGGATCAGTTAAAGAAGCGTTTTAACATTCATCCGGAAACACGCTTGTCGTACCTGAACCAATACCCGGAGCTGGTAAGGGACCGTGATGATCTTTATATTGAATACATTGGGTTGTATTCCCTGCTGGGCCGGTTTGAAGAGGCCGGCCGGCTGCTGAGTGCCCGTAACTTTCACCCCTGGGAGGGAGGGGAGGGCAAAACCTCCGGGCAGCATATACTGATCCATGTGGAGCTTGCCAGGCAGTTGCTGGCAAAAAATGACCTGGATAATGCAGGTAGTTTGTTGCATAAGGCACAGGAATACCCTGTGAACCTTGGAGAAGGAAAACTGTATGGCGCACAGGAGAATGATATCGACTACTGGCTGGGATGTGTAGCGGAAGCCGGTGACAACCGGGCTACAGCAACGGTTTACTGGGAGAAAGCAGCAGTAGGTCTTTCTGAACCAGCCCCTGCCATTTATTATAATGATCAGCAGCCCGATAAGATCTTTTACCAGGGAATGGCGTTGCTGAAATTGGGAAGGCATGCGGAAGCGGAACAGCGGTTCCGCAACCTGATCCGCTATGGTGAAGCACACTTGAATGATACGGTTACGATCGATTTTTTTGCCGTATCCCTTCCGGATCTGATGATCTTTGATGATGATCTGAACCTGCGTAACAGGATCCATTGTTTTTATCTGAAGGGGCTGGGGCACCTGGGCCTGGGTAACAGGGCTGAAGCCGATCAGTACCTGGGCCAGGTATTGGAGCTGGACCCCGCACATACAGGGGCAACCCTGCACCGGAGCCTGGTACCTGTTTCGTAGCAGTTTGCAACCTGATTATTTTGCAGGGGTGTTAATGGAAAAGCGTGCTTGCTGCTGCATCCGGTGCGGGAATGTTGCCGGCTGGGATTTGAGTAAATTCGATAAAAAATAACAATGAAAAAAGGTTGCTTCTGCCTGTTATGCCTGCTGTTCTTTTGCCTGTCCCCGGCAGCGCAGAAGAACGCAGTGATCCGGGAGTTGAAAAAGAGTTATATAACGTATCCTTTTTCGGATCCGAACCCGATCCCTTCCTTTGGTAAAATATATCCTTATTTCCGGTTTGACGGTTTTACAGCAACCCCGGTTCATAAGGAATGGAAAGTGGTGGAACTGGAGAACGATTTTATCCGGGTGGCAATATTCCCTGAGATCGGGGGAAAGGTATGGTCGGCTTATGATAAAGTACATAAGCGCTATTTCCTGTATAATAACAGCGTGGTAAAGTTCAGGGATATTGCCATGCGCGGCCCCTGGACAAGCGGCGGAGTTGAGTTTAACTATGGGGTCATTGGCCATACTCCCAATACCGCAACGCCCGTTGATTATCAGTTGCGCACCGGTGCAGATGGCAGTGTGAGTTGTGTCATCGGCTGTCTGGAGATGCTCACCCGCACCCGGTGGAATGTGGAGATAAAGCTGGAAAAGGATAAAGCCTTCTTTACAACCCATTCCTCATGGTTTAATGCAACGGCTACGGAGCAGCCCTATTACCAGTGGTCCAACGCAGCGGTTTATGCCAAAAATGATCTGCAGCTGATCTACCCGGGCACCGCGGCTATCGGGCATTCCGGGGAAGTGATCCGGTGGCCCTATGATTCTGTTACCGGAAAAGATGTTTCACAGTGGAAGGAAAATAATTACGGCGGCGCCAGGTCTTTACATATAATCAATAGTGGCAAACCCTATTTCGGAGCGCACTGGAAGGATGAGGATTTTGGAATGCTGCACTATATTGCCGGTGATGAAAAGCTGGGACGGAAAATGTTTTCCTGGGCCCTGAGTGATCAGGGGGATATCTGGAAGGAACTGCTGACCGATAATGACGGGCAGTATGTGGAAATGCAGAACGGCCGGTTGTTTAATCAGAACTCGATCCCCAGCAGCCTTACACCATTTAAGCAAACACAGTTCGTTCCCTATGGTACCGATCAATGGACGGAGTACTGGTACCCCTTTGGGGGAACCGGCGGTGTTACGGATGCCAATGAAGCCGGTGTAGCGGCAATCAGCGGCGCACAGCTCCGGATTTCACCTCTGAGTTTTATAAAAGATACCCTGTATGTACGCGATCAGAAGGGGAATATATTGTATGCCCAATGGGCAGTATTGCAACCCCTGGCCACAAAGAGTTTTCAAACCGGATTGTCGGCCGCACAGTGGAAACAGGCCACCATCCACCTGGGACCATATACCTGGACGGTGGATGATAAACCATTGCAGCGACCGCTTACAGCACCCGCCGGGTTTGACTGGAATACCGCGTATGGATTGTATGTGTATGCAAGAGATCTGACCGGGCTGAAGAACTATCCGGAGGCGGAATTAAAAGTACGGCAGGCTCTTGATAAAAATAAAAATTACGTGCCGGCCCTTGCATTACTGTCTCAGCTGCTTTATAACCGCATGCAGTACGATTCGGCTTTTGGTGTGGCCAAGCAGGCATTGAGCGTAGATACCTATGATGCTGCCTCCAATTATTATTATGCCCTGGCGGCGCTGAAAACGGGCCGGATCAATGATGCCATAGACGGGTTCAATGTAGCGGCCCTCACTTCCGGATTCAGGAGCGCTGCCTATACGGAACTGGGCAGGCTCTTTTTTGTACAGAAAGATTATGCCCGTTCATTGCAGTATGCAGAAAAATCGGTACTCAATAACCGGCAGAATGTGGAGGGGCTGCAGCTGCAGTACCTGGTTAATCGGATAACAGGAAAGGAGAACGCAGTAGTAAAAAAAATGATCACAGAGGTCGAGCCACTCAACCTGTTTCTGCTATTTGAAAAGTACCGCAGGGATCCATCGCCTGCTGCGGCAAAGATGCTGGCAGCACCTGTTCAAAATGAATTTCCTTACCAAACCTACCTGGAGCTGGCCATTTGGTACAATCAGCTGGGTTGTGTGGGAGAGGCAAAGCAGGTTTTAACAATAGCGCCGGACCATAATGAATTGCAGTATTGGCGGGCCTATCTGAACCGCGACCAGGCCGCGGGCACCACCTTGCTGAAACAGGCTTTGGCTGCGGATCCGGATTTTGTATTCCCATTCAGAGAGGAGACAAAACCGGTGTTTGATTGGGTGCTTACGCAAACAAAAAGCTGGAAGCCGGTTTACCTGCTTTCCTTATTGCAACTGGCGAAGAACAACCGGAATGAAGCCCGGTTGTTACTGAATGGTGTTGATGAGCCCATCGGTTTTGCACCGTTTTATATGGTGCGCGCATCACTGAATGAAGATACGGCCTTGCAGCGCCGCAACCTGGAGCAGGCCGACAAAGCCGGTAAAGGATGGCGGTACAAAAACTATCTCACACGCTATTACCTTGCTGCTGGTACATATAAGCGGGCGTTGCAGGTGATTGAACCGTATTGCCGGAAACATCAGGAAGATTATATCAACGGGATGCTGTATGTACGTACCCTTATGCGGAACGACCGTTATGCGGAGGCCAATAAAGTGCTGCAGGGCCTGAATATCCTGCCCTTTGAAGGTGCCGGGGAAGGGCGGAGACTTTATGAGGAAATAAAACTGGTGCTGGCGTTGGATGCCTTGCAGCAGAAAAAATATGCTGTATCGTTGGGGTATATCAAGGAAGCCGCATTATGGCCCCGGAATATAGGAGTGGGAAAACCTTATGAAAATCTCATTGATAGCCGGCTGGAACTGTTTTTTGAAGGATTGGTAAACATAGCTGGAAAACGGGGTAAGGAGGGCCAACGGTTGTTGCAGCAGGTGGCCGTATCGGACAAGCCCGCCGCATCTGTTAACGCCCTGGTGCAGGTGGCCGCACTTGTGGAGGTAAACAGGAAAACGGCCGCCGGTACCCTGTTTGAAAAATGGGCTGCTGCTCAAAAAGATGCTGACAGGGTACAATGGGGAAAGCGCTTTTTGAACGAGCCGTTGAACATTGCCCGGTTGGATATCGCGTTATATAAACAGCTGCTAAGGCAGATCACCGAAACAGAAGATAAACGGTTGTTTTAAATAGAACTACAATAACAGCATTTTTTATGATGCCTGATGAACCTCTTAAGATACGAAGACATCATTAACAAACGTAAACCCCATTTCCAGATTTTCAAATTAATGTGAAGGTTGCATTAATGGTCAAACCTTATACATCCTGTTTGCAGAATTAATATACTCCAGCGGGTCAAATGTTTTATCAAAGGACTCCTGCAAATCTTTCATTTTAATTTCCAGGTCTTTGATACGGCTTCCAAGCTGCGGATCTGCGCGGTACTTATCAAACAGCTCTTTATACTTTAACAGGTTTTGGCTAATGCGGAACGTAACCTGGCCAAACCGTTGTTTCAGCGATTGTACATCATTCATCTGCACATAAGCTGCCTGGCGCCATTCTTTTGGGTTACTCTTTTTTTCATTTGAAACAAACCGGGCTGCCTCATCCCTTACGCGCGTCAGGTATTGGTAACGCTGTTCGGCATCGTTTTGCCGGGAAAAATTATTATTAAAATCGGCCTGTGACACTTTAATGATACCCAGGTTTTCCTTTAGTGATTTGTCGTATTTTTTTTGAAGATCCTGAAGCTCGGTGGTGATGGCTTCCCATTCATTTTCGATCTGGCTATTGTCAAAATTAAACTGGCTGATCTTCATGGTGAGCGTCAGCATTTCCTCGCTTTTCGTTTTTAGCGCCTTTTCCTTTTTACCGATATTATCAATATAAGTGGTCATGCTTGAAAACAGCGCCGATGTGATAGGGCCTGTAACCGGCACCCCCTTGCTAAAGCCGCTGGCAAAACTTAAGAGGTTGCTGGTAACATTCAATACAGGGCTTTCCGTTTTCTTTTCTTTTACAAATGCGGCGTAGGAATTATACCATTTGGTATAACCATCGTAGTTCATAGGGTTGCCGGTTTCGCTCAAAGAGTTAAAGAATGCTTTTGTAGAATTAAAGAGCACCAGGGGTTTGATTTCCCGCTCCATGGAAATAAGATTGACCATCGCCGACTGGTAATTGGCTTGGAAGATGTTCAGCTCATTCTGTTCAATGGCTTTCTGCTTTTCTTCAACCGCCTGTACTCTTAATACCAGTTTATCCGCCTTTTCCCGCACATCCTTTGATTCATTGATCGACTTATCGAGTGCCGACATCCGCTGATCCAGCTGGGTTACGGTAGAATCAAAGGAGCGGGTTTTTGTAGTAAAATTTTTTTGAATATCATCCAGCACCTTGTCTCTCAGCGACTGGGCACCTGCTACTGATGGGTCCTGTGCCCGAACGGGAGCAAGGGTATAGAGGAAACCCACAAGGAGTACAATTTTTTTCATCACGTTCATTTATTGTTTTATAATAGCATCCTGCCGCTAAAAAACACAAATAACCAGCCAAAATGGCCATTGTGGAAGAAGCAGGCAGGCGAGCTTAAAATGGTGGATTTGAAAATCAGCGATTTAGAGGCGAAAGTACAAAAAAAAGAGGGAATCGGGAAACTTATGACAGGAGCGACTGGCGCAAAAGAAACTCCATTTGCCGGTTGTTTTCCTCCAGCTTTTCGGCCATTTGTTTTTTAGAGCGGTTGGCGGCATACAATGTCAATCCTTCCAATATGGTTTGTCTGAGGTGGGCTTCCTCCCAGGGCTTTTGTATATATTTAAAAACCCTGCCTTTATTGATGGCATCAACAATTGCGGTAATATCCGCGTAACCCGTAAGTAACATCCGGATGGTGTCCGGATGATCTTCTATAATTGATTCAAGAAATTCAATACCTGTGGTTTCCGGCATCCGCTGATCCGTGATGATCAGGTGGATTTCCTGTGTTTTTAATAATTGAAGAGCCTCGGCCACCCCCGTTGCTGTAAAAACAGTAAAATCTCTTCTGAAACAGGCTTTAAAAGAATTGAGGTTATGAATTTCGTCATCAACATACAAGACGTTTGAATACTGAAGACTTTGCTCCATAATTTATTTGGAATTAATATTTGTGTAAGTTTGTGTTTAGATGTTTAGATGCTTTTTATTTAACTTCAAAATTACTTAATATTTATGGAAAAAAATGCAACTGCTAATGATTCAGCATTGTTGCAGGCCTCTGATGGGGTTTATAAGCCCTTATTTTTTAGAATCTACAAGGAAGAGGATAGACAATTGTTCCTGAAATTGCAGGAAACTGTGAAGGATCTGGTTATTTATGATCAAATTTTAAGCCAGCTTCATGAATACGTAAAGATTTGTTATCTTACAAAGCTAAAGCCCGGTGACGATCTGCAGCCATTTGTAAACGGTTTGCTGGGCAACCGCACACAGGAAGAATATGGGGTTTGGGTATACTATCCCTGGTCAAAAAGACTGGTGCACCTGCTCGATGAGGAGGAGTTTGTGGCACTGCGGACAAGTCGCAATACCTATAAGATCACACCGGAGGAGCGCGAGCTTCTGCGGTCAAAGAAGATCGGGGTTATCGGGTTGTCGGTAGGGCAGTCCATTGCCATCACCCTGGCAATGGAACGGGTATGTGGTGCATTGCACCTGGCTGATTTTGATAAGATAGAACTCAGCAATATGAACCGGCTGAACGTTGGGGTGCAGGATATCGGGCTTAATAAGGCTGTTTTGGCGGCGCGGAAAATAGCAGAACTGGATCCCTTCCTGGATGTATTATGTTTTGAGGAAGGGATCACAGCACAAAATTTAGATGCTTTTTTTCTGGAGAACGGGAAAATTGATATTCTTGTGGAAGAATGTGATGGAATTGACGTGAAAATATCCAGCCGGCTGAAAGCCCGCGAGCTGGGTGTGCCGGTGGTAATGGATACCAACGACCGGGGCATGCTGGATATAGAACGGTTTGACCTGGAGCCGGGAAGAGCCATATTTCACGGCAGCATTGATGAAGGAATGAACACGGAAAAACTAAAAGGATTAACGAATGAGGAAAAAATTGTTATTCTGGGCAAGATATTTGATCTTTCAAAAATCTCTGGCAGGATGAAACATTCTCTTGGCGAAATGAACAAAACAATAAACGCGTGGCCGCAACTTGCATCCTCGGTTGTTTTGGGCGGGGCAATGGTTACAGATACCTGCAGGAGGATCCTGTTATCAGAAATACACCGTTCGGGCCGGTATTACATCGATTTTAATGATTTAATCAATTAAGAAACCAACCATTGGAAATTGTAATAAGAGCATTCAGAGCTACAACTGACCCTGTTACCTGTTTAAATTTTGTTGAGGGTCATCGTCGGCTGCTTGAATTACATTTTGGCATTGTTGCCATTACATCCAGTAACCAGGACTGGATGTATCATGACAATACATTCGTGATTGTGGCAGAAGATAAGGAACGGACCAAAGTGTATGGTGGCGCAAGAGTACAAATAGCAGATGGGAAGTTACTGCTGCCCATCGAAACAGCTATCAGCAAATATGATCCCTCTGTGCATGAAATGGCCAGCCAGCCCGGTGTTTCGGAAATTTGCGGATTATGGAACTCAACGGAGGTGGTGGGCTGGGGCATCGGCAGCTTTTTTATGAGCCGGGCCGGCGTGGCGGTAGCCTGTATGCTGAAGTCTGCAAAAGTTCTTTTTCTGGCGGCTCCCATTACCGTAAGAATGGGTAAAAGAATGGGCGCAGAAATTGAAACCTCGCTGGGCAACAATGGTAATTTCTTTTATCCAAAGGATGATTTTATCGCTACTGCTATGGCCATTAATGATTGCCCGGTTCTTTCAAAGGCTGATGAAAAAGAGCGGAACCGGATCCTTAGCATCGTTGAGCGCCCTGTACAGCGGGCACCGGAAGATGGTCCCAAAGGACAACTGATGATCGACTATCAACTGGATATAACGGGCTAATGTAATGTATAAGCTGATCACTATATTTCTTTTCTCGCTTTTCTTGATCCGTGCCCAGGGGCAACAGGTTACCAGTGTTGATGATAGTAAGAAAACATACCTGGTTACCCATACACAGATCGAATATCTGGAGGATCAAAGAGGCGAGTATAGCTTTCCGGCGGTGACCCGCCTGCCTTTCCAGTCCTACCGGGGCCAGGTTCCCAATTTCTTTATAAGCCACTCGGTATTCTGGTTAAGGGTCAGGATACGGAATAATACAGATTATCCCCGTTTATTGGTCGCACTCAGCCACCCTACTCTGGACGAAGTGGTGTTTTATGCTGTGAAAGGAGATGGAACCCTGATTGACTCGGCCGTGATTTCCGAAAAGGAACCGTTCGGCAGCCGGGCCAACAAGAACCAGAACTATCTGTTTAATCTTAACATGGCGAAGGGTAGCGAAGAGACTGTCTATGTTAAACTGTACGCGTCTGAACAGATACTGGTGCCTATAGAAGTGGGTATTATTAAATCGGTTCAGGAAAGGCTTGCGTTGAAAGACCTTGTTTTTGGCTTGTACACGGGGTTGATCCTGTCTATGTTTCTCTATAACTTTTTCCTGCTCTTTTCCACAAGAGATAAAAGTTATTTCTACTACGTGCTTTATGTGCTTTTTGTTGGGTTAAGCCAGGCTATGCTGCAGGGCTATTCCTTCCGGTTTTTGTGGCCCAATCATCCCGGTATCAACGGATATGCCAATGTACTGATCCCTTTCCTCAATGGCATTGCCGCCGCTGAGTTTATCCGGCATTTTCTGAATCTTAAACAGTTGTCGGCAAAACTCAACCGGCGCATGCTGATCATTGAACTGGCCTATTGCGTAGCTTTTGTGCTTTGTATTTTACAATTCCGGCAGGAAGCCCAGGTGGTGGTGCAATTTGTGGCTGCAGCGGGATCTGCCTATGTATTAGTTATGCTGAGCAACCTGAGCTACCGGAAAATAAGGGTTGCAAAATTTCTGTTGTTGGCTTGGACGGTTTTTTTGTGCAGCGTCATTATTTTCGTATTGAGGAATGCCGGTTTACTTCCTTATAATGATTTTACCTATTACGCCCTGCAGGTAGGGTCGGCGGCTGAGGCCATGTTGTTGTCCCTCGCCCTGGCAGATAAGATCAATACCTATCGCCGCGAAGAGGAGCTGGCCCGCAGGGAGGCATTGAGGATTTCCCTCGAAAACGAGCAGCTCATAAAAGAACAAAATATTGTCCTGGAAAAAGAAGTAAGTAACCGTACGGAACAGCTGCAGCATACCAACGAAGAGCTAAAGGAAGCAATGAGCCAGATCCAGCATACGCAGGCTAAACTGGTGGAAAATGAAAAAATGGCCTCATTAGGTCAGCTTACTGCCGGCATCGCCCATGAGATCAACAACCCCATTAATTTTGTGACTTCCAATATTCGCCCGTTGGAAGCAGATGTAACGGATCTGCAGCAGGTGATCCGGAAGTACGAGGCGCTGGACCTGGCGAAAGACCTGCCGCCACAGTTGGCCGATATTGAAAAGTATAAGACAGAAATCGACCTGGAATATGTGTACGAGGAAATAGGCATCCTGCTTTCGGGAATAAAAGAAGGAGCCAACCGCACCTCAGAAATTGTAAAAGGATTAAAGAGCTTTGCAAGAGTTGACGAAGCCAACTGGAAGCGGGTTGATATCAATGAAGGCATCGACTCCACCCTGCTATTGGTAAAAAATACATTTCCTCAGAATTTTCAGCTGGTCAAAGAACTCGGAAACCTGCCCCTGGCTGAATGTGAGCCGGGAAAGATTAACCAGGTAATCATGAACATCATTACCAATGCAGTTCAGGCCATAGAGGAGCGCATGAGGGAGGATGGAAACACCGGCCGGTTAACGATAAAAACCTGGGAGCAGGGAGGTACAATAAAAATAAGCATTGGCGATAACGGAAAGGGGATGACGGAAGAAGTGCGCAGCAAGATCTTTGATCCCTTCTTTACCACAAAGGATGTAGGAGCGGGTACCGGGCTGGGATTGTCCATTGTGCAGGGCATCATTGAAAAGCACAATGGCTCAATTCAGGTACTTACAGAACCGGGGAGCGGCACTACCTTTGTAATCAGTTTACCCGTTGGCTAAAATACAGAAGTGTATGTCCGAAATTAACGTTCTTTATGTAGATGATGAGCAACAGAACCTCAACTCTTTTAAAGCCGGCTTCCGGAGCAGGTACCGGATATTTACTGCCATTTCTGTAGCAGCTGCATTGGAGATACTGAGCCGTGAGGAAATTCATGTGATCATTTCCGATCAGCGGATGCCGGAGATAACCGGTGTTGAATTTTTTAAAATAACAAAGGTACAGTACCCCCATATCCCGCGGGTGCTGCTTACGGGGTATACTGATGTGGGAGTTTTGGCCGAAGCCGTAAACCAGGGCGATATTTACAGATATATTACCAAGCCCTGGAATGAACTGGAACTGCATAACAGCATACTCAATGCTTATGATCATTACAAAATAAATAGAGATCTTCGCGAAAAAATTGCCGAACTTCAAAAGGCCAATGATGGGTTGAACCGGTTTGTGTACAGTCTTTCGCATGAGCTGCGGGCGCCTATCGCCTCGGCCATCGGTATTCTTGACCTGGTAAAACTGGAGGGCAAAACCGGAGATTCCGGCGAATACTGGAAACTAATGGATGCCTGCGTGCAGAAACTGGATTACTATATTTCCCAAACCGTTCAGTTTTATAAAACGGCCCGCTTTAAGGTGGAGCATGAGCAAATCGGGTTTGAAGCCCTGGTGCATTCTCTCATCAGCCTGTACAGCACTTCCAATGGCAGTAAAGAGATCAGCTTTAAAGTGGAAGTAGATGAAGCCGAGGTGTTTTACGGCGATAAATTCCGTATCGAAATTGTTATTGCCAACCTGCTGTCCAATGCCATCAAGTGCCAGCGCCCGGAGGAGCCGGACAAAAAAATTGACATCCGGATCCACACGGATGCCAACGAGGCCTCAATTATTGTAGCAGACAACGGTGTGGGCATGGAGGAAGCGGAGCAGGCACGGATCTTTGATCCCTTTTTTAAAGGGACACAGCCCGGCGGTTTGGGACTGGGCCTGTATATTCTGCAGGAGGCCCTGGAAAAATTGAATGGGTCCGTAGCAGTGCATTCCAAAAAGGGTGAGGGCGCCCGTTTTGAGGTAAACATTCCCAACAGCCCGCAGCATAAGGAATAGGCGCAGGCGTATACATAACACGCTTATTACAAAC
This sequence comes from Niabella hirudinis, assembly GCF_051201075.1. Taxonomy (NCBI): domain Bacteria; kingdom Pseudomonadati; phylum Bacteroidota; class Chitinophagia; order Chitinophagales; family Chitinophagaceae; genus Niabella; species Niabella hirudinis. The sequence goes on along the minus strand of NZ_JBPEHJ010000010.1, from coordinate 77,451 downwards.
TTCTTTTGCTGGCAGGTTTCAATCTCTATTGCGATTGTTGGGGATCCATAGCGCACTTCGCGTTAAAAAAAGAAATACAAAAAATGTTATGCACCCGCAGACGATGCCCCCTTGGAAAAGTTTAAATTTGAAGTCGCTTGGAAGGATGAACTCATTTAAAATAAATTTTATGAAGCAGCACTTTACCACATTGTGTATCTTTTTAACCCTGATTTCCTGTAATATGCCCGGCAAAGCACCCGACAAAACAAATACAACAGACGGAAGCAACCCTTTGTTTGAAGAGAGCACGCTTCCGTACCAGACCATTCCGTTTGATAAAATAAAGGAAAGTGATTTTGAACCCGCTTTTGAAAAGGGCATGGCGGCGGAGATGGAGGAAGTAGACAGCATCGTTAACAATCCTGCAGCTCCTGATTTCGAAAATACTCTGGTGGCTCTCGAAAAATCCGGACGGCTGCTTCACCGCACCAACGCCGCATTTAACGCGCTTACCAGCGCCAATACCAACGATAATCTACAGCAGATCCAGGAGGCAATGGCTCCGCGGCTTTCTGCGCACAGGGATTCCATTTACATGAATGCCCGGCTATACCAAAAGATTGACACCATTTATAAGCAATTGAAGAACCTGCGGCTCGACCCGGAATCGAGGCGGTTGGTGGAGTATTATCACCAAAAGTTTGTAATGAACGGCGCCGCACTTCCGGAGGCCGCAAAAACGCAATTGAAAAAGCTGAATGAAGAAGAAGCCACTTTAAGCACAAAGTTTGGCAACCAGTTGCTGGCCGCGGCTAAGGCCGGCGCCCTGGTGGTAAATAGCCGTGAAGAGCTGGCGGGGCTGCCCGATGCAGAAATTCAGGCAGCCGGAGAAGCCGCAAAACATAGCAATCATGAGGGCAAATACCAGCTTGCGCTCAGCAATACCACCCAGCAGCCCGCACTGCAGTCGCTTAGCAACCGCGTAACCCGGCACCAGTTGTTTGAGGCTTCCTGGACGAGGGCCGAGAAGGGAGATTCCAATGACACCCGTAATAATATCCTGCGGATTGCCGCCATCCGCAAAGAGAAAGCCCGGCTGCTGGGTTTTCCGGATTATGCAGCCTGGAAACTTCAGGACCAGATGGCCAAAACACCGGAAGCGGTGAATGCATTTTTGGGCCGGCTGATTCCTGCTGCGCTCGCAAAGGCCGCTGCGGAGGCAGAAGATATAAAAGCGGTAAAGATGCAGGAAAAAGATACAACTGCTCTGGAGCCTTATGACTGGGACTTTTATTCAGAAAAAGTACGAAAGGCAAAATATGACCTGGATGAGTCTGCAGTAAAACCCTATTTTGTGCTGGATAGTGTTTTAAAAAATGGCGTATTTTATGCCGCTACACAGCTATACGGTATTACTTTTAAGGAACGAACCGACCTGCCGGTGTACCAGGAGGATGTAAAGGTTTATGAAGTATTTGACAAGGATGGTACGGCTATGGCCCTTTTTTATTGTGATTATTTTAAACGCGACAATAAGAATGGCGGAGCCTGGATGGACAATTTTGTAACCCAATCCAAACTCCTGCACACAAAGCCAGTGATTGTGAACGTATGCAACTTTGCCAAACCGGTGCAGGGGCAGCCGGCTTTACTGAGCTTTGATGATGTAACCACCATGTTTCATGAATTTGGGCATGCCCTGCACGGCCTGTTTGCCAGTCAAACCTACCCCTCTCTTTCCGGCACAAGCGTGTCCAGGGATTTTGTAGAAATGCCGTCCCAGTTTAATGAGCACTGGGCGCTGGACTCAACCGTATTGAAGAACTATGCCCGCAATTATAAGACCGGTGAAACCATTCCCCAGGCATTGGTCAACAAGATCCGGAATGCAGCAACCTTTAACCAGGGGTATGCTATGACGGAGCTGCTGGCGGCCGCCAAGCTGGATATGCAATGGCACTTGCTTTCCTCCGGGGACAGCGCTGTAACTGATGTGGACCGGTTTGAACAGGAAGCTCTCCGGAAAAATGGGGTTTATGTTTCCTACGTTCCCCCTCGTTACCGCTCCTCTTACTTTTTGCATATCTGGGCCAACGGTTATTCTGCGGGTTACTATGCCTATAGCTGGGCAGAGATGCTGGATCATGATGCCTATGCCTGGTTTAAAGAAAACGGAGGCCTGAAAAGAGAGAACGGGCAACGTTTCCGGGATATGATCCTTTCCAAAGGTAATTCGGAAGACCTGGCAGCAATGTATAAAGCATTCCGCGGAAAGGAACCCAGCATTACCCCCTTGCTGGAGAACCGGGGACTGATCCCTTCGGGAAATTTAAAATAATGAATGGGAAATATAGAAGGTAGAAGTGAAGACGCCGTTGCTGCTTGGTAATTATTCTCCGAACGAGATCCATATTGGCGGCAGGTTTTGGGGCAGGTATTGAACTTTTACACCTGCCCGAATGACTGGTCAGGCGGGTTTTAAATGGGATATTTCATATTTAACATTTTTAGGGTATGTCTGTAAAAACTGATATGTTTCAAAGTCCGGATTATTTCGAGGTGGATGCGCTTTTTACTGAAGAGCAGCGGATTATCCGGGATGCGGTGCGCGCCTATGTAAAAAAAGAGATTTCGCCTGTTATAGAAAAGTATGCCCAGCAGGCTGCCTTCCCGGAGCATATTGTAGCGCAGCTGGGGGCGTTAGGCTGTTTTGGTCCTACAATTCCTGTACAATACGGCGGCGGCGGGCTCGACTATATCAGCTACGGCCTCATGATGCAGGAGCTGGAAAGAGGCGACAGCGGTGTGCGCTCCACGGCATCGGTACAGGGATCGCTCGTGATGTTCCCGATTTTTGCGTATGGCGATGAGGCACAAAAACAACGATTGCTGCCCCGGCTGGCCAGTGGCGAGTGGCTGGGTTGTTTTGGGTTAACGGAACCGGATCATGGCAGCGATCCCTCCAGCATGGCCACCCATTTTGACGATGCAGGCGATCATATTATTTTGAATGGAGCTAAGATGTGGATCAGCAACGCGCCATTTGCACAGGTGGCGGTGGTTTGGGCAAAGGATCCTGGGGGTAGGGTGCATGGGATTATTGTAGAAAGAGGCATGGAAGGGTTTACCACCCCGGTAACACATAATAAATGGAGCCTGAGGGCATCTGCTACGGGCGAATTGGTTTTTGATAACGTAAGAGTGCCCAAAGCCAATATACTTCCGGGTGTTAGTGGAATGAAGGGGCCGCTTAGCTGTTTAAACAAGGCCCGGTATGGAATTGCATGGGGTGTTGTGGGAGCGGCTATGGACTGTTATGATACCGCATTGCGTTATGCAAAAGAGCGTACGCAGTTTGGAAAACCAATTGCCGCCTTTCAGCTGCAGCAGAAAAAACTGGCAGAAATGATCACGGAAATCACAAAGGCGCAGTTGCTTAACTGGCGGCTGGGGGTATTAATGAATGAAGGAAAAGCAACGCCGCAGCAGGTAAGCATGGCCAAACGGAATTCCTGTAATATTGCCACTCAGATCTGCAGGGATGCCCGGCAAATACTGGGTGGGATGGGTATTACAGGCGAATACCCGGTAATGCGGCACATGATGAACCTGGAAAGTGTAATTACATACGAGGGCACCCACGATATTCATTTGCTCATTACAGGCATGGATATCACAGGGATGAATGCGTTTAAATAAAGAGGCTCCAGGTTTGATGTTTGAAGTTACTGGTTGGATTAGGTTTGATATTCGGAGAATGATCTTGAAATCTGGATCTGGGAATTTGGTATTTAGCGCGGCCCATTTAGAATCTTCAACATCTCACTCCCTACATCTCACCACCAACATCTTACCACCAACATTTCACTATCTCACTCCCAACATCTCACCATCAACATTTCACTCTCAAAAGCATCTCACCACCACAAACATTTCACAATCCTCCCCGAATACCGGATATTTGCTGTTTATTAGATTTTGTAGCTTAGAATTTTTGTTATGCGTGTATACCTGATTGGATTTATGGGTGCCGGGAAAACGCACTGGGGAAAGATCCTTAGTAAAAAACTGGAGCTGCCGTTTTATGATCTGGACGACCTGATTGTAGCCTCGGAGGGAAGACCCATTACCCAAATTTTTGAAGAGGATGGGGAGGAATATTTCCGGATGAAGGAAAAGGAAATATTGTACATGATTACCGACAGTCATCCTGGTCTGCTGCTTTCCTGTGGCGGCGGCGCACCCTGCTATTTTAATAATATTGATTATATGAACCAGCACGGGACCACTGTTTGGCTCAATACGCCTTTTGATATCCTGCTGGGAAGATTGCGGCAGCAGAAAGCACATCGCCCGCTGTTAAAAGACCTGGACGATGAACAATTGCGGGCCTATATTGTTAAAAAAAATAATGACCGGCGCATCTATTATGACCAGGCGAAGCTGAAAGTGGACGATTGTCATATCGGGCCGGAGGAATTTGTAAAAAAGATTATTAATGCATAGACTTTTTCTTTTATCAGGCACTGTTTTATCGGGGCTGGGCGTTATATTGGGTGCGTTCGGCGCACATAAGTTAAAGGAAATGGCACCCGATTCTGTGCCCACTTTTCAAACCGGGGTGCAGTACCAGATGTACCACGCCATTGCATTGATTTTTGTGGCTATTCTTTTTGAAAAATATCCCGTAAAGCTTATGTCCTGGGCAGGTGCGGCTTTTCTTATCGGTATCCTTCTTTTCTCCGGTTCCCTTTATGTGCTTGCGGCCCTGAAAGCCACCGGAAAAGTAGGCCTTGGCGGGTTGGGTATCCTTACTCCCATAGGCGGGTTGTTCTTTATTGCCGGCTGGGTGTTTTTTGCGCTTAGCATACTTAATAATAAATAGTTAGGCAGTTTTTTTTCAGGTTTGACGTTAGGCCCGTTGTTATGCTTCATTTAGCCTTCACATTCCCACATTTCCACATTATTGCCGTTTTGTTCCGCTTTTATACTTCCTGTTCCCGGACCTGCTAAAGGCTGATAGCTAACAGCTAAAAGCTGTTTAAGGCCAGGAGCAGCCTTCATGCCTGACAGTCCGACCTATTTCCACATTTTCATATTCTCAAATTTCCACATTTTCAAATTCTCTTTAGCCAGTAATAGTATCTTTGCGCCTATGGCGACTAAGAGTAAACCGAAGAATAAAAAACCAATAACGCGGAATAATAAAAACACGACAGGTACCTGGAAAGTTGAAAAAGAGGAAAAGGTTCAGCTGAAGGAGTTGGCCAAAGACGAACGCACCTGGAAAATTGCCGGAACTACCTTCCTGCTGATCTCCTTCTTTTTAATCATTTCCTTTATTTCTTATTTCTTTACATGGCGGCAGGACTATACGCAGATCTCCCGCGGCAATGAAATCCTCTGGGATCCGGATGTGAAGATATTGAACCTCCTGGGGAAGCTGGGGGCTCTGACGGCGCATTTTTTTATTTCCCGGCTTTTTGGCGTGGCCGCTATCCTCATTTGCACGTTCTTTTTCGTGGTAGGGGTAAATCTTTTGTGGCGGCGCCGGGTGTTTTCTGTATGGCGCAACATGAAGTATGTGACCCTTGGAATGCTGGTGGTTTCGGCCATACTGGCCTACTTGCTGCCCAACGAAGAATTTAGATGGGGTGGGGGTGTAGGCAACATGATTGCCGGGTGGCTTACGGGTTCTTTGGGAACAATTGGCGCAGGTGCGGTGCTGGCATTGATCGTGATTGCATATTTCATCTGGCAGTTTAACCCCGTCTTTAATTTCCCTAAAAAGCTGATGCGCCCGCTGGCAGCAGATGAAGCGGCTCCCGCAATGGCGGAAGAGACATCGCAAAAAAAGGCTGTCGTTACCGAAACCGGCGGCGCCAAACTGGTAATTGATACCGGGCTTGAAACCCCCAAATATGATATTAAACTGATCAATAAGGAGCCGTTGGTTCAGGCTAAAGAGGAGGAAGAGGGATATGAGCGGATCACCGTTCTGAAACCCGAAACCCGGAAACCGCCGGCGGTTGAAGAAGCCCCTGCGGAGCCGCCAACGCAGGAACTGGAATTGCCCGTTATTAACAAACCGGTAAAGCCGGTGAAACCGGGAGAAGAGGATCTGAAGCTGGAAATTAACTCAGCCCCTATTACACCGGCTGCCGCCACAGCGCCGGCAGAAAAAAACAAGGCCTATGAGCCAACCCTGGATCTTAAAGGTTATAAAAAGCCATCGCCGGACCTGTTAGAGTCGCATGGCAGCGAGCGTGTGGTGCAGGATCCGGCAGAGCTGGAAAATAATAAGAACCAGATCATCAAGACCCTGGGAAACTATGATATCGAAATACAAAAAATAAGCGCTACCGTAGGCCCTACGGTTACGCTTTATGAAATTGTTCCTGCTGCCGGGGTGCGCATCTCAAAGATCAAAAACCTGGAGGATGATATTGCGCTGAGCTTGTCGGCCCTCGGTATCCGGATCATTGCTCCCATTCCCGGCCGGGGCACCATCGGTATTGAAGTACCCAATGCGCGTAAGACCATCGTAAGTATGAAAACATTGCTGGCTTCTGATAAATTCAGGAACAGCAGTTTTTCATTGCCGATTGCGCTGGGAAAGAGGATCGATAATGAGAACTTTATTGTAGATCTGGCTACTATGCCGCACCTGCTGATGGCGGGGGCTACGGGTCAGGGAAAATCCGTTGGCATCAACGCCATCCTGGTATCCCTGTTATACAGCAAACATCCATCGCAGTTAAAGTTTGTACTGGTGGATCCCAAAAAGGTGGAACTGAGTGTTTACAGCCAGATTGTGAACCACTTCCTGGCGCGCCTGCCCAATGAGGAGGATGCGATCATCACCGATACCAAAAAAGTGATCAATACGCTTAATGCCTTGTGTATTGAGATGGATAACCGCTACGACCTGCTGAAAGACGCCGGTTGCCGGAATATTAAAGAGTACAACGCCAAATTTACGGCGCGTAAGCTCAACCCGGAAAAAGGACACCAGTTCCTTCCATTTATTGTGCTGGTAGTGGATGAGTTTGCAGATCTTATTATGACGGCCGGCAAGGAAGTGGAAATGCCCATTGCCCGCCTGGCGCAGCTGGCCCGGGCTATTGGCATCCACCTCATTATTGCTACGCAACGCCCGTCTGTAAATATTATTACCGGTATCATCAAAGCCAATTTCCCGGCCCGTATTGCTTTTAAAGTGAGCAGCAAGATCGATAGCCGCACAATCCTTGATGCGGGAGGCGCCGATCAGCTGATCGGGAAGGGGGATATGCTGATTAGCCTGAACGGTGAAATCTCAAGGCTGCAATGCGCGTTTGTGGACACGCCGGAGGTAGATAAAGTGGTCGACTTTATTGCCTACCAGGAAGGATACCCGCAGCCCTTTCTGCTGCCGGAGTATATTGACGAAAAAGACCTGGAAAGCGGCGATTTTGACCTGGACGACCGGGACTCACTATTCGAGGATGCGGCCCGGCTCATTGTAGCCAACCAAATCGGATCAACCTCCTTATTACAGCGACGGATGAAGCTGGGCTATAACCGGGCGGGCCGCCTGATGGATCAGCTGGAGCAGGCAGGTATCGTAGGGCCCAACCAGGGAAGCAAGGCCCGGGAGGTGCTGATTAAAACAGAGGCCGAACTGCAGCAACACCTGGAAATGTTGGGTTAAAATCTGTTAAAAACTGTTAAACAGCGCAACCCGGAAACAATTCGGACGTCTCAAAAAGGAGAAATAAAAATTTGTAAACAAATTCTAAGAAAATATCGTATGAAGAAATTATGTGTAGGTGCCGCTTTGCTGTTCATGGGGCTTTTTTCATTTGCACAACAAAGAGATCCTAAAGCAAAAGCCATCCTTGATGCGGCAAGTGAAAAATTTAAATCTTATCAAACCGTAAGCGCAACCTTTGCTTATGCCAGCCAGAATGCACAGGGAAAGGTGATGGCAAAGAAAAACGGCACTATCAATATGAAGGGCGATAAATTCAATATCAGTTTTGGAAACAATAAGATCTTCAGTGATGGAAAAACGGTATGGAACTATGATCCCTCCAGTAAGGAAGTAACCGTGAACAATGCCAACAAATCGGAGAGCACAATCACTCCGCAGAAACTGTTTACTGACTTTTACAGCAAGGATTTTATGTATGTGATGGGCAACGATGCTAAGGTAGCGGGCAAGCCGGTACATATTATTATCATGCAGCCGATTGATAAAAACAAGGCCTTTAGCCGCCTGTACCTTGCGGTGGACAAGGCTTCCAAAACCATTGCCAGCGCCACCATTGTAGAAAAAAGCGGCAACCGTACCGTTTACAGCGTAGGCAACCTGAAGGCAAACACACCACTGGCAGATGCACAATTTTCTTTCGACCAGGCAAAGTATCCCGGTGTAGAAGTAGTGGACCTTCGGTAATTGGGTATACGTCCAGGTTGGATCTCTGCGCGGCCTGCCCTGTTGGCAGATGAGTTTGCTGAGGCATTCAGAAGCTTAACCCAATACATTTCAAGATGAGGCCGCTGGTATTTATAACGCTATTTGTATTACATCATTTGATTGCCGGTTCCCAGACCAGCAATGGGATTGTGCGTGCATATAAAATAGCTTTAAGCTACGGGCAACAGAGTATCTGTTTAACAGAACGTGGCGGCTCCCAATATGCCGGTACATATACTGCAGTATTCTATAAAGGAAATGCACCCTCCGGCCGCGGGCTAAAGCGGCTTTGGAATCGTGCTGCGCCTTGGAGTAGCCGGAAAGTAATAAAAACAAAAAATATTCCACCGGATACGGTCAGGCAGGTAATGAGCCAGCTTGCAGCGGCAGGTATTGCAACCATTAAAAACTGTCAAAGCGATAGTGCCTGCCGCAGTATCGCTTTCTTGGATGGTGATGGTGTAACGTTTTATATAAAAACGGGTATACTGGAGCGAACGTATTTCTTCGATGAAATAGCCCCCCTTGGCGGTGGTAACAGGGAAGAGAATCCGATCCGGCTACAGGCTCAGCAACTACTAACTACCGCGAATAGATATATAAATCTGAAGCAGCATCACAGGTCGTCGGTAAACCAATTGTCAGGTCGCCGTTTTTATTATCTTGCAGGGAATGGGTATGTTTATTTTAAACGTAAAAAAAGAAAGTATGCTTACTGACGAACCCGGATTTATACAGCGTCCAAATATCAATATGAAAAAAATAAACCTGTTCTGGCTTGTTATGCTTTTTGTTTGCCATTGTGCTAATGCACAAACCCCCGCTAATATGCAGTGGTGGCAGAACGGAAAGTTTGGATTATTCCTGCATTGGGGATTGTATTCCATCGGCCACTCCAACGGTAAGCCTCAAAAAAGCAACGAACATTTTATGCTGGGCGAACGAATTCCCCTGGCCACCTATGCCCGTCTTTCGGACAGCCTTACACTTAATAATTACGATCCGGATGCATGGGTAAAAATGGCGCGGGATGCCGGCATGACCTATATTGTAATAACCGCAAAGCATCATGAGGGTTTTGCAATGTTTGATTCCCCCTCCAGCGATTATAATATTGTAAAAATGAGTCCGGCACATATAGACCCCATGAAGGGGTTGGCGGCCGCCTGTAAAAAATACGGACTAAAACTTTGTTTTTATTATTCGCTGGGCAGGGATTGGGCCGATCCTGATGTGCCCACCGACTGGCCGGTAAAAGCCGGGCGCAGCAATACATGGGATTATCCGGATGAGGATAAAAAAGATTTATCGAAATACTTTGAACGCAAGGTGAAACCACAGGTACGGGAGTTGCTAACCCAGTATGGTCCTGTTGGAATTATCTGGTTTGATACACCCGAAAAAATAAGCAGGGCCCAAAGTCAGGAGCTGTATACGATGATTAAGAAGCTGCAGCCGGGTTGTATTGTTAATAGCCGCATTGGGAACGGACTGGGCGACTATTCGGTTTCGGAACAAAAAATTGAAAATAAAACGGTTCATAAACCCTGGGAATCCTGTATTACGATGAGTGGTAAATGGGGTTACAGTAAGTTTGATACGGCGTGGAAATCGCCGGAACTGCTCGTTCGTCAGCTGGTAGAAATTGTATGTAAGGGCGGCAACCTGCTCTTAAATGTAGGCCCTACCGCATCGGGCAGTTTTCCCGCTCCTGCAAAAGAGCGCCTGCAAGCGATTGGCCGGTGGATGCACATAAACAACGAAGCGATCTATGGTGTGAAGCCCTGGATGATATTAAATGAAAATGCCATTGAGTTAAAAGATACGCACGGAGATGTAATGGGTAAATCTGATAATGATTTTACCTCAAAACAGGTAGCGCCGGATATTTATTTTTCGCAAAAGGGAATGTATGTGTACATATATGCACGCAGCTGGAAACAGTCCAGACTGCTTATAAAATCAATGCCTGAAGAAAAAATACAAATAAAGAGTATTACGCTGCTTGGCAGTAAAAAAGCGGTAAAATGGCAGCAGCAAAAAGAGGGGCTTGCCATTACCATGCCTGCACAGTTGCCGGCAATAGCTCCCGTATACGTATTTAAAGTGCAGCGGCAATAAGACTGTCTTGCTGTTGTTACTGATGCACAATAAGCCTGCAGGGAATACGTATTTGGGAAACAGGTAGGGGGGCATCCTCCTGGTTGTCGATATGCTTTAACAGCAACTCGGCGGCTGTAGTTCCCATATCGAACGAATTTTCATCAATGGATGCGCAGGGTTTATGATCCAGGTATTGGATCAGCGGCAGGTTGCCAAAGCCAATAATATCGGTCTGCTGCAATTTTTGAGGATATTGTTCCTTGATGAGACGTAGGGCATCAAGGCTTACATAGCTTTTGAACGTAAAAAATGCGGTGGGCGGATCAGGGAGTTCAAACAACACCCGCATCATTTTGCTGGTTTTGCCAACAGAAAAATCAATTTCCTTTACCAATGCAGGATCATAGGGGATCCCCCTTTTTTCAAGAGCGTTACGATAGCCTTCAAGCCGGAGATGACTGGTCCCCAGTGCCTTTGGCCCCATAAGATGGGCAATGCGGCGATGTCCTTTTTTAACAAGGTAGTCAATGGCAAGGGCCGCTCCGTTTTCATTATCTGTGGCAACGGCGTCAAATGCGGAGTCGTTCAGAGAACGCGATAGAAAAACTACGGGAATGCCGGTTTGCTCCAGCCGCTGAAACAGCTCTGTTTTCTTTGTAGTCTTCGAGATGGCAATGATGACTCCATCCACCCGGTTGCTGATGAGGTTCTGGATGATCTGTTCTTCCTTACCGGTGTCTTCATGCGACTGGGCTACAATAACCTGGTATTTATTGCTACCGGCTACGGCTTCCACACCGTTAATAGCCTGTACGTAAAACTGGTCCATCAGATCAGGAATCACCAGGCCCAGTGTAAATGATTTGCTCTGCTTAAAATGCCGTGCTGCTTCGTTGGGGATATAGTTCCATTCCTTTGCCAGTTTTGCCACCCGTTCTTTTGTAAAAGTACTGATGCTGGTGTTGTTGCTCAATGCTTTTGAAACGGTCGAAATAGACATGTTGAGTTTTATGGCAATGTCTTTTATGGTAACTCCTTTTTTCAAAATAGATGCCCGGCTGTTTTGTCAAATGTTCTGAAAAAATCCTGATTTTCAAAAAAAACTTTTTTTTATTCAAACGTTGTAATACTGAATTAATGGACTATTGCAGAATCTGCTGTTGAAACCAGGGGCTATAAATAATATATTCGTGCAGATTTAAGATGGACAACCGCTTGAATTCATTTTTAATGCCAGATGAAATGCAGACTAACTTTTGCCTGGTTTTGACTTTTACGCATAAATAAAAAAATATGACAACGTTTAACCTTAAGGGGAAAGTGATTGTAGTTACAGGAGCCACCGGTATTCTTGGAAAGGCTTTTGTAGAGGGGATTGCGGCCGCAGGCGGAGCTGTTGTAATTATGGGCAGAAATGAAAAAGTAGCAAAAGAACGGGAAGCACAGGTAATCGAAAACGGAGGCCGCGCGCTTTCCGTTATTGCCGATGTAACCAGCGAAGAAAACCTCGTTGCCGGCAGGGATAAGATCCTGGCCGCATTTGGTCGCATTGATGGCCTTGTAAATGCGGCGGGCGGCAATATGAAGAACGCTATTATACAAAAAGACATGGGCCTTTTTGACCTTGACATAACTGCTTTGCGCCAGGTGATGGATCTGAACTTAATGGGAACCGTGCTGCCCACACAGGTCTTTGGAAAAGTGATTGCTGAAAATGGGGGCGGCAGCATCGTAAATATATCTTCTATGGCCTCCCAGCGGGCCATTACCCGGGTGCTGGGATACAGTCTTGCCAAAAGCGCTATCGATGCATATACAAAATGGTTTTCCATGGAACTGGGAAACCGCTATGGAGATGCGGTGCGGATGAATGCCATTGCACCGGGCTTTTTTTTAACAGAACAAAACAGGGAATTGCTTACTACACCCGAAGGGGGCTTTACCGAACGCGGAGCGGCAGTAGTAGCGCACACACCTTTTAAACGATTGGGTGAGCCGGAAGAACTGAATGGCGTGCTGGTGTGGTTGCTGAGCGATGCCTCCCGTTTTGTAACCGGAACGGTGATTAATGTAGATGGAGGGTTCTCCGTTTTTAGCGGTGTATGACAGGCGTTCGATGGGCGTTAACCGGCTGTAACTCGTGCAGCTCCAAATTCGCCACTGGTAATGATGGCCGCTCTATGGGAAAATAGTCAGGAACAAATATGCCGCAAAAATTACCAGCAACACTACTCCATACAGGATATTGGTTTTGCCGGTTACCAGGGAAAGCATTACGGTAAAGATGGAAAGAATCAGCAATACCACCGATGTTGTATCGATCCCCAGCAACACGGGAGTATGGCTAAACAGGGTATAGACGGCTACTGCCGGGATGGTAAGTCCGATGCTCGCCAGTGCCGAACCCAGGGCCAGGTTCATACTGGTTTGTAGCCGGTTCCTGCGGGCTGCCTGTATGGCCGCAATGCATTCCGGCAACAAAACCACCATGGCAATAATGATGCCCACCAGCGAATGAGGCGCGCCAATAGAAGCCACCCCTGCTTCGATGGAAGGCGATAGCATTTTTGCCAGCAGTACCACGGCGCCCAGGCAGGCGATCAGCAATGCCAGGCTGGTAAATGTGGTTTTATTGGAAGGCGGCGCTGCATGCCTGTCTTCGTTTTCCCTTGCGTCTGCATCGGCGGGTAAAAAATAGTCGCGGTGACGGATGGACTGGATCATCACAAAACTGGCATAGATGATGAGGCTTACCACCGCCGCAAAAATTAGCTGTGGCTGCGTATACTGCGGTCCCGGCTGGCTTACCGTGTAGTTGGGCAACACCAGGGTTAATACCAGGATGGCCGTAAGCGCTACCAGGGCCGATGTCGCAGCGTGCTTGGTCACAAATTGCTCCCGGTATTTGGCGCTGCCAATCAGGATACAGATGCCGATAATAAAAGTAAGGATGATCATGATGGCTGCAAATACGGTGTCCCGTGCCAGCGCTGCGGTATTCGTCCCGCCGGACGACATCAATGAAACGAGAAGCGAAACCTCGATGACGGTTACGGCCAGTGCAAGAATAATGGTTCCGAAGGGCTCTCCCACGCGATGGGCCACCACCTCGGCATGGTGTACGGCAGCCAGAACCCCGGCGATGAGTATAATGCAGAGAATGATCAGGGGCAGCGTTCCTGTCAGGGAACCCATAGTGAAATAGGCCACCCATGCGATAGCGGGCGTAATAGATGTCCAGGAGGGCAATGACAGGTTTAATTTCATAAAGGATGATTCAGCTGGTGGTAAGGGCTTTCCGGATTCGGACCAGCTGCTCCAGTAAGGGTTCCAGGTGGTCCAGGTGCAGCATATTGGCCCCGTCGCTTTTGGCAATCGCCGGGTTGGGATGCGTTTCAATAAAAAGTCCGTCTGCACCGGTTGCAATGGCCGCTTTTGCGATAGTTCCGATCAGCTCCGGGTTGCCGCCTGTTACGCCGCTGGTTTGGTTGGGCTGCTGCAGGCTATGTGTACAATCCATTACCACGGGTACGCCGTGCTCCTTCATCCAGGGAATATTCCTGAAGTCAACCACCAGGTCCTGGTAGCCAAAACTGTTGCCCCGCTCCGTCAGGATCACTTTTGGGTTCCCTGCCTGTTTTACTTTATCGGCGGCAAACTTCATCGAAGGCCCGCTGAGGAACTGTCCTTTTTTAATGTTTACTACTTTTCCGGTTTGGGCGGCAGCCTCCAGCAGATCGGTCTGCCGGCTTAAGAAAGCGGGTATCTGCAGCATGTCCACATATTCAGCAGCAATGGCGGCTTCCTCATGTGCGTGGATATCACTGACCGTAGGAATATGGAAACGGTCTTTCACTGCTTTTAAGAGTTGCAGCGCCGCTTCGTCCCCAATGCCCGTAAAGGAGCTGGCGCTGGTGCGGTTGGCCTTCCGGTAGGATGATTTAAACACATAGGGTATTCCAAGGTTTTTACAGATAGTGGATACCCTTTCGGCCACTTCCATCACCAAAGGCTCGCTTTCCACCACGCAGGGCCCCGCCAGCAGGAAAAAGTTGTCAGGTTCGTATTGTTGTCCGGCAAAAAGATCGGTTAAGAACTGCTCCATAAGTGCAAATATAACCGGTAGCGGGCAGTTGGCCCAAAACGGGTTTGTGGCCTTAAAAAGAAGCTGTTACCGTTGCGCAATTCTTTTTGCACAAAAAAAAGCTCATTTCAAACGATTGCACAGTCTTTCAAACCTGATAATTCTGCCTTTATATTTGCATTTCAAAATATTGCAGCATGACAAAAGAAAAGATCCTGGTAATCGGCGCTTCCGGTCAGATCGGTGTGGAACTAACCCTGGCTTTAAGGGAGATCTACGGAAATAATAACGTGGTGGCTTCTGACCTGCGGGAAGAAAATCCCCTTTTAAAAGGCTCTGGCCCCTATGTAAGCATGGATGTAATGAATAAGGAAATGCTGCATGTACAGGTCATCCGTCAAAACATCACCCAGATCTACCTGCTGGCGGCCATCCTTTCCGCCACCGGCGAAAAGAATCCCGGCCTGGCCTGGCACCTGAATATGCAGGGGCTGCTCAATGTGTTGGATGTTGCCCGTGAAGAACATATTCAAAAAGTGTATTGGCCGTCATCTATTGCCGTTTTTGGTCCTACATCGCCCAAGCAAAATTGTCCGCAGCAAACCATTATTGAGCCCACCACGGTGTATGGAATCAGTAAATACGCCGGTGAGTTCTGGTGTAATTACTATAATATGAAATATGGGGTAGATGTAAGAAGTATCCGCTACCCGGGTTTGATCTCTTATAAGTCGGCCCCGGGGGGAGGTACCACTGATTATGCGGTTGAAATTTTTCATGATGCGCTGGAAGAAAAAAAGTATACCTGCTTCTTACAGGAAGATACTTACCTGCCTATGATGTATATGCCGGATGCGATCCGGGCTACCATAGAGCTTATGGAGGCGCCGGCAGAGAAAATCTCCATAAGGACTTCTTATAATGTGACCGGTATCAGTTTTTCGCCAAAAGAGATTGCTGCAGAAATAAAAAAACATATACCGGAATTTGAGATTGTCTATTCCCCTGACTATCGCCAGGAGATCGCCAATAGCTGGCCGCAGAGCATCGATGATACCGTTGCCCGTAACGATTGGGGATGGAAACACGAGTACAGTTTGGCTACCATGACGGAGGATATGCTGAAGCATTTGCCGGAGACGGAAGCCTCCCAGGGGTGAGGTTTCAAGTTTAAAGTTCCACAGGTTTCAGGTTAGGTTCCAACCTTAAAGTTTAAACCTGAAACGGCGTTTCGTCACTATCACCAAAGCATTGTGCCTTTGCTGCCGCTCCTTTCAGAACCGATATCTGGTCAATGTCGTCCGGGTTTATATCCTGAACCGGATTTCTGTAATCAAAACCGCCACCCCTTTCAGTCGGTGTCGTAAGGCCCTGAAGTTTTATTCTGAGTTTTGTTGCTTTAGCCTCTCACTATCAACATCTCACTATCAGCTAAAAGAATAGACACCCCACAAAAAAAGCAGCCACTTTAAAAGTGACTGCCCATCATTAAAAGTAAATAAAATAAAACTATGCTACGGCTTTCTTCACCAGGTCGGCGGCTTCGCTTAACAAGATAGCGGATTCTACTTTCAGTCCGCTCTCGTCAATGAGTTTTTTTGCTTCCTCCGCATTGGTACCCTGCAGGCGCACAATGATCGGAATGGTAATATTGCCCAGGTTTTTGTAGGCTTCAATAACGCCGGCGGCTACACGGTCGCAGCGCACTATACCTCCAAAAATATTGATCAGGATCGCTTTTACGGCCGGGTCTTTCATTATGATTTTAAAACCGGCTTCAACCGTTTGGGCATTAGCAGTGCCGCCCACGTCCAGGAAGTTGGCCGGCTCTCCGCCGCTTAATTTGATCATATCCATGGTGGCCATCGCCAGGCCTGCACCATTTACCATGCAACCTACATTGCCATCTAATTTTACAAAGTTCAGGTTGTATTTACCCGCCTCCACTTCTGTAGGATCTTCTTCGGTAACATCGCGCAGCGAAGCCAGGTCCGGATGCCGCATCATCGCGTTGTCATCCAGGTTCATCTTGCAATCCACTGCAATGATCTTATCATCGGCTGCTTTAAACAGGGGGTTAATTTCCAGCATGCTGCAATCCAGTCCAACATAGGCATCATACAGGTTGGTTACAAATTTTACGCAATTTTTAAAAGCGGCGCCGCTGAGGCCCAGGTTAAACGCAATCTTGCGTGCCTGGAATCCCAGTAAACGGCCCGAAGGGTGTACCCACTCCTTAAAGATCTTCTCAGGGGTTTCATGCGCTACGTCCTCAATGCTCATACCACCTTCAGTGCTATACATAATCACGTTCTGCCCCTTGCTGCGGTCCAGCAGTATAGAAAGATAAAACTCCTGTCTTTCAGACGAGCCATCATAATACATGTCCTGGGCTACAAAAATCTTGTTGACAACTTTTCCCGCAGGTCCCGTCTGTACGGTTACCAGTGTTCCGCCGAGGATGCCCTTGGCAAACTCCTCCACTTCTTCCAGGGACTTGGCTACTTTAACCCCGTTGATACCAGTTTCTTTGATGGCGCCCTTTCCGCGTCCACCGGCATGAATCTGTGCTTTAATAACGGCAAACTTGCTGCCGCTGTCGGTTTTGATCTTCCGGTAAGCTTCTTCAGCTTCCTGCACGGAGCTGCAGGCATAACCTTCCTGTACGGGAACGTTGTATTTTTTTAATAACTCTTTGGCCTGATATTCATGAAGATTCATCTGTATTGATTTTAGTAAAAAACTTTGGCACGAAGATAAGGATTCAGAGGAAACTTTCAGGTGCAGCGCAACCTTTAAAACTCCGGGACGGTCATTTATAAAATCGTATCTTTAAAAAAATAATATAAAGAGTATGAAAAAGAATACACCCGGCCGGCTGCTGATGCTGCTGCTGTTGCTGCTTTCAACTGCTGCCTTTACACAGGCGCAATCTATTTCAGCCGATTCTATTAAAAGCCTGAAGCTGCATAAAGAAATTCTGAAACAAACTACGGAGCTGAATAAGCAAAAGCTGAACCTGGCCGAGTACCAGAACAAACTGGTGAAGCTGCAGGGGGATCTCGAAAAGGCCAACAAGGATGCCGCAAAGGCTGCTGCCGAGAGCAAGGACTATGCGCAGAAGATGGCAAGGAACCCCGGCGATGAAAAACTGGCGCGAAAGGCGAAAAAGGCGGCCAAAAGCGCATCCTCCAGCAGCAATAAGGCAGAAAAACTGACTTCCAGTGTTGGAACTATGCAGCGTACTGTCTCAAAAACGAATGATAAGGTGGCCAGCCTGGAAAAGAAGATTGCCACCCTGCGCAGCAAGGGTTAAACCCTCCGCGGCGGGGATTTGCACCGGCCGCGGTCAGTCATAGATTTTGAATGTTAAGAGTTTTAGAAGAAACACCCGATTCTTTTATGGGAAGCGGCTGTAGCTGTTAGTTTCATTATATTTGCCCACACTTAATTCAAAGATCTATGTCAGAATCCATAGTGGAGCAGGTTCGGGAAACCGTGGCTTTTCTGCAGGCGCAATACCCGGCAACCCCGGAATTGGGCATTGTACTGGGCAGCGGGCTGGGCAATTTTGCCGCAGCCATCGCCGTAGAAAAAGAAGTGCCTTATACGGCCATTCCCAACTTTCCGGTTTCAACGGTGGAAGGGCATTCCGGCAAATTGATTTTTGGGGAGCTTGCCGGTAAAAAAGTGGTGGCAATGGCTGGCCGGTTCCATTTTTATGAAGGATATACACCACAGGAAGTGGTTTTCCCCATCCGTGTATTAAAATTATTAGGCATCCGGCAACTATTGCTGAGTAATGCCGCGGGCGGGGTAAACCCCGGCTTTTCCGTTGGCGATATTATGATCATCAATGACCATATCAGTTTTGGTACGCCCAACCCGCTTGTGGGAAGGAATATTGATGCATGGGGAACCCGGTTCCCGGACATGAGCGAACCCTATAAGAAAAGCCTTATAGCAAGGGCAAAAGACATTTGCAGCGGGGCCGGCATTCCCATTCGCGAAGGGGTTTATTATGCCGTAACCGGCCCTACTTTTGAAACGCGCGCCGAATATAAAATGATTCATATACTGGGTGCTGATGCCGTGGGTATGAGCACGGTGCAGGAAACTATTGTGGCCAATCATATGGGACTGGAGGTTTTTGCAGTGAGCATCATCACCGACCTGGGTATCCGGGAGGAGGAAAACGTGATCACGCACGAAGAAGTGCTGGAAGCAGCCAGGGCGGCGGAACCCAAGCTGGCATATTTGTTTACAGAAATGGTGGCCCGCGCATAAATTCGATTCATGAGGTTTTATTTTGTTTTATTCTTTCTAATAACGGCTGTTTACGCACAGGCGCAGGACCCCATGGGTGGGGTGGGCAACCGGTTCCGGGGTATAAAAAACGTTGGCTCGGGTAACGACAGCCTTGCCCGGCGCGATAAATTTGAAGATTCCATCACCATTAGCTACCGTTACCTGGATACGGCGCGAAATTATAAGCTGGATTCATCCATCAACGATCTGACGCAGTATTACCCCATACCGGCCGAGTATAATTACACGGGAAACTTTGGCAATGCTGCCCAGTCTTACCTGTTTGCACCCAGGATGAAATCGGGTTGGGATCCGGGGTTTCACGCGTTTGATAGTTATAAATACACTATTGAAAATGCACGGTTCTTTACCGCCACCCGCCCTTACTCCGAACTGAATTACCTGTTGGGCACACGGTCAGAGCAGTTTATTGAACTGATGCACACACAAAACAGGGGCCCTAACTGGAATATCCATTTCTCTTATCGCCTGTTAAACTCCCCGGGTATTTTTCTGAACCAGAAATCATCGCATAACAGCTACCTGATCACCAACTGGGTGCAGTCTGTTAACCGCAGATACCGCAACTATTTTATACTTGTTGCCAATAAATTGCAAAATACCGAAAACGGAGGTATCACCAATAGCGCCTTTATAGACAGTGCAGACTACGACCGGAGGGATTACATCCCGGTACGCCTGGGTGGCGACTCGCGTTATTCCGCCGATTTTTTCAATACCAATGTTACTACGGGGAATAAGTATGCCGATTTTAACGCGCTGATGCGCCAGCAGTATGATTTTGGACGTAAAGATTCCCTGGTAACGGATAGCACGGTAGTGCCGCTGTTTTTTCCGAGGGTTCGTTTAGAACATACCATCAGGTATAGTAAATATACCTTCCTGTTTACAGATGCAGCCCCCGCTGCTGATTATTACAGGGAGTTTTATGATTTGACGCTCGCCGGGGGCAGCAGTGTATTTTCAAAGCGGGATGATTGGAAGGAGATGGTCAATGATTTTTCGATCTATACCTTCCCCGATGAAAAGAATACCCAGCAGTTTATTAAGCTGGGGGCCGGTGTACAAAACCTGGCAGGGACTTTTGATACCCTGCAGCGCGAAAATGTGCTGGAGCTGATCGGGGCGCGCCAAAAAAAGAATTACTACAATATATACGGACATGGCGAATATCGCAACCGTACCAAAAACCAGAAATGGGATATGATGGCCGATGGAAAGATCTATTTCGCAGGGATGAACGCCGGCGATTACGAGGCGGGGGCCAGCATCCGGAGTTTGCTTGGAAAGAAGATCGGGAGCCTGCTGCTGGGTGCGCAAAACGTGAACCGGACACCCTCATTTATCATGCAGAACCCCATCAGCAGCTTTTATTTTAGAGGGAATGAAGATCCTGGTCTGAAAAAAGAGAATATAACCCATCTGTATGCGGTCGTTTATCAGCCCCTGCTCAAGCTGGGACTTACAGGGCATTACTACCTGATGACCAACTATTCCTATTACACCGATTTTTATAAGATCAACCAATACAACGCCATATTCAACGTGTTGCAGATTGGTGCCAACAAGGTGTTTGAGGCCGGAAAGACCAAACAGTGGAAATGGCGTACCGAAGTATATTTTCAGCAGGTGGTTGGCGGTGCACCCCTGCATATACCCGCCATCTATACCCGAAACCGTTTTGGCTATGAGGGAAAGCTGGGCTATCCCAAGCTCAATATTGCCATGGGTTTTGAAGCAAAATACCGCACCAATTACAAAGGCGATGGATATTCCCCGGTATTAGGTCAGTTTTTTTACCAGGACGATCAGACGGTGCAGTACAAATTGCCCAATATTGCCGCCTACCTCAATTTTCGTATCAACTCCTTTAAAGCTTTTGTGCGGGCGGAAAACCTGAATACCTTCCGGAAGCTGGGTACTAACTGGGGATTCAGCAATAATAATTTTGCCGCTACCGACTACCCGTACCCGGGCTTGCTGATTCGCCTGGGCGTATTCTGGGGATTTGTTAATTAGCGCGGTGAACCATTTCTCATACAACCTGTTTGAAAGAAAGGTTGTCTCCATAAGAGATAGTTATTTTAAATAAATAAAATATGAAACAATTGGGAAGTATTCTCCTGGGATTAATGCTGCTGATTGCTCCCGGGGTATATGCACAGGCGAAGACCGAAAAAATACCAGTTTCAGGAAATTGCGGCATGTGTAAAAAAACGATCGAGAAAGCCGCCAAAACAGCCGGAGCCAAAGAAGCCGTTTGGGACATTCCCACAAAACTGCTTTCGGTAAAATACAATGCTAAAAAAACAAACAGCAGCAAAATTCAAAACGCCGTGGCAGATGCAGGGTATGATACCCGGGACATCAGGGGCAAGGATGCCGCCTACGAAAAGTTGCATGCCTGCTGCCGGTATGAGCGAACAAAGACCTATGCTGAAGTTCGGCAATAATCTGCAAAACGGCTCCCGGTGATCATGCGGGCCTTCATCGTTCTGGTATTTATTATTTCAGCAGCGTCTACGGTGGCTCAAACCATCGTAAAGCCGGTTGCGGCTCCTGTATTTACCTTGCCGGATCAAAATGGAGCCCCGGTTTCGCTAAACAGTTATAAAGGTCGTATGGTGCTGGTTCAGTTTTGGGCATCCTGGTGTATGCCCTGCAGGATTGAAAACCGGAAGCTGGCCCGGCAATACCGGCGCTTCCGTGATCTGCCTTTTGAGATCCTGGGCATCTCCGTGGATACTGAAAAGGAAAAATGGAAGAACGCCATTATGGCCGATAAGATGACCTGGCCCCAGTTGCTCGATGACACAGGAAAGGAGGGCTGTGCTGCCTGCAGATGGGGCGCCGGTGCGCTGCCCGCTTCATTTCTTGTGGATCCGGAAGGGAAGATCATTGCCACAGATGCCGCAGCATTGCTTACCGGTGATCCTCGTGGATTCAGGAAGCTGCTGCTAAAACGTTTTGCTTCAGACTCGGCAGCGTTTGTGCAGGAACGGCAATGACATTCCGCCATGCGCTGATTTGTGTTCCTGCGAATCAAAAACTAATCGCAGTGGTTTGGGGGTACAAACTATATGAATATTTTTTTCCCGATTTCGTAACTGCAACACCCTCATCGGCCGATAATTTTGCGGCCTATGCATCGCGGCAGATTCAGAAAATTTTTTAATGACATCCATCTCTGGCTGGGGCTGGCTAGTGGAATCGTACTCTTTTTAGTGTGTCTTTCAGGAACAATTTATACGTTCCGGACCGAAATAGAAGAGCGGCTGAATAAGAAAGTCTACTTTGTTGACTATAACGAGGGGCTGCATGCGTTGCCCCTGCAAACGCTGGTGGCAGCGGTAGAAAAGGAACAGGGAAGCCCGGTTGCGGGCATTACCATTCCCGCTGTGCCGCAAAAGGCCTGGTCGTTTTCCTTAAAACCAAAGGGAAAGGAAAAGGGCCGCGGGAAAACGGTATTGGTAAACCCGTATACCGGAACCATTGCCGGTAATACAGAAACGGGGAGCAGTAAGTTTTTTATGACGATGATGAAGCTGCACCGCTGGCTGCTGATGGAGCAGTCTGTGGGGCGCATTATTGTGGGCATTGCCACCCTCATTTTTGTACTGCTGTTACTTTCCGGCATTATTTTATGGCTGCCGCGGCGATTGCGCTACTGGAAACAGGGGCTGGCCATCCTCTTTTCCGGAAAATGGAAACGCATCAATCATGACCTGCATAATGTGCTGGGGTTTTATTCCTTTATCTTCTTGCTGATAATGTCGCTTACCGGCCTGTGCTGGTCCTTTGAATGGTACAAAACGGGAGCATCAAAAGTATTGGGAGCCGAAGTGTTTGGCGGCAAAAAAGAAAAACCGCTAAAGTCGGCAGCCGGCCAAACGGCAATGCTTTCCGCAGATAAGGCACTGGCTATAGGAAATAACCAACTGAATTATACCGGCATTACCCGCCTGAGTTTTCCTGCCGACAGTTTCGGAACATTCAGTATTTCCAAAACCAATGAAGCATCCTGGAACAGTGCCGCTGCCGACCGTTTGATTATTGATGCCTATAGCGGCGCCCTGCTAAAAAAAGAGCTTTTTGCGTCAAAAACTGCAGGGCAAAAGATAGCCGCCAGTATCCGCCCCATTCACACGGGGGAAATTTATGGTCTTTTTTCAAAAATCATTTATTTTATCTGTTGCCTCATTGCTACCAGCTTACCGGTTACCGGCACTATTATTTGGCTGAATAAGCTGAAAAAGAAAAAGCCCCGGAATAAAAATGTAAAACTGCCTGCAAAAGCACAGCCCGTGGCGGCGGCGATTTGAGAATGTGGATCCCGATGACTATCGGGAGTGGGAATGTGAAACATTAAATGCCTCCTTAGCGCTCAGCTGTTCGCTTTGAGCCCCGGAGTTTCGGGGGAGGATTGAGAATTGTGACCAGTATCCCGTATCAAAAAACGCCCCTGTTTCCCTATTGATCATTGATTATTCCCTATTCAGCCTTAAACCTTTCTCCCGGCAACGTTTACGTAACTATTGGATGAGCGGAAATCCGGATGGTTGTTTGCCATCATTAATTGCTTATCTTCATTCCTGAAAAGAAGTAAAAAAAATGGGGTAGGGATGAACATGGAACCGATCAATTTAAAAAAGCTGGCGTCTCTTTTACATCTTTCTATAAGCACTGTTTCAAAGGCGCTGCGGGATAGCCATGAGATCAGTGCCGATACAAAGAAGCGGGTAATGGACCTTGCGCAGGAACTGAATTATGAGCCCAACCCCTATGCCGGCAGTTTACGCAAATTTAAGAGCAAAACCATTGCAGTAGTAGTTCCCGATATTATCAACAATTTTTTCATTTTCGCCATCAAAGCTATACAGGAAACGGCGCATGACCGGGGCTACCATGTGCTGATTTATATTACCAATGAGAACCCGGAATATGAAAAGGAGGTGGTACGGCACATGACCAACGGCCGTGTAGACGGGGTGGTGATCTCCCTAACAAGCCCTATTGATGACACGGATCACCTCAAACACCTGCAGGAAAAAGGCGTACCGGTTGTTTTTTTCGACAGGGTTGCCAAGGGGTTCGATACCAGTATTATTACCACCAATAATTATGCAAGCGCTTATAACGGCACCCGGTACCTGATTGAGCAGGGTTGCAGGCGGATTGCACATTGCCAGGTGTCCGACAAAATATCTATCGGCATTGACCGGCTTGCGGGATACAGGAAAGCATTGGAAGATGCCGGTATTGCCGTGCGCCCCGAATGGATCCTGACCAGTAATAAAGATTATGAGCATGATGCTACGCTGATCGAAAATGCGTTACTGCAAAAGAACGCGCCAGATGGTTTATTTACTTCGGTAGAAACACATGCGCTGATTGCCTATGATATTTGTCGCAAACATGGTATTGATATGCCCGGCAAACTAAAGCTGTTGAGCTTTAGTAATATGCCCACGGCTCATTTGCTCCAGCCTTCGCTGTCTACCATTACCCAGCCTGCTTTTGAAATTGGTCAGGCAGCGGTGCAGCAATTGATCCAGGCCCTTGAAAAACCATCGCGCTATATGCCGGAAATCATTAATATGGACTCCGTGTTGATCAAACGGGAATCTACCGGAAAATAGCCGATCGGTAAAAAGTACCATAAATACCTGATTATAGTCCATACTGCAGAAAGAAGGTTCTGTACCTTTGCCGGATCAATAACATTGGTGATACAAAAGAAAAAGATACCTGTTTATTCTATCCACAACCTGGTTCAGGAGTCCCAGCGGCAGACTGGTTTGCAGGCTGAATATTTTTCTTCTTATCTTGAAAAGCACTATGAGCATCTGCACCAGCCGCACCGGCATTCGTTTTATCACATGGTACTTTTTATCTCGGGAAAAGGCCGGCATACCATCGACTTCGACCGGTTTGAGGTACAGCCCTTCCAGGTGTATGGTATGATACCGGGCCAGGTGCATAGCTGGCATTTTACATCCGCCATAAAAGGGTATGTGGTTAATTTTCCGGATCATTTTTTCCGGGATTTTCTGTTTAATCCGTATTACCTGGAGCGGTTTTCTCTTTTTAGCGGTGTAAGCACCGAAGGGGTGTTTCGGCTGCCCGCGCGGCTTCGCAAAAAAGTACCGGAGCTGTTTGAAGCGCTTATTGAGACGGCTTCAGATCCCGATGCTCCGCCAGATATAAGCCGGGTCTTGTTGCTACAGATCCTGTTACTGATCAATAGCGGAGTGGCAGAATATGCATCTGAAAGCATTCCCGAACAAAAGAAGCTTATTTTATATAACTTGCGCCGGTTAATTGATACCCACTATAAATCCATACGGCTTCCCCGCGATTATGCAGACCTGCTGTATATTACGCCCAATCACCTGAATGCGCTTTGCCAGGATCTTGTGGGGCAAACCGCCGGGGAGCTGATCCGGAGCCGGGTGCTGCTGGAGGCCAAGCGGTTATTAATTAATGTAAATAAGACGGTGACCGAAATTGCTTACGAACTCAACTTTGAAGATAACGCGTATTTTAGCCGGTTCTTTAAAAAATATGAAGGAGTAAGCCCTGATGAATTCCGAAAACAATTTATAAAGTAATACCAGATATGGAACCTGTAAATACTGATCAAACTGCAATTGATACCGACCGGGATAAAGTACCCGGCTTCCTGAATGTGTTTGCGTCCAAATGCCCGAGATGCCGCCGGAGCAGCATGTTTGAAGTAGAGAATCCTTATAAACTAAAGACCACAATGCGGATGTATAAAGAATGCCCGGTTTGCAAGCAGCCCTTTGAGCTGGAGACCGGCTTTTATTTTGGGTCCGGTTACGTTAGCTACGGCCTTGCGGTGGCACTCAGTGTGGCTACCCTGGTGCTCTGGTGGGTATTTATCGGGCTCAGTATCTATGACGACCGCTGGATCTACTGGCTGATCTTTAATGCCATTTTCCTGGTGGCGATACAGCCGGTGCTGATGCGCATGTCCCGTGCCATCTGGCTTTCCTTTTTTGTACGATACGATCGTAAGTGGTACGCCAACGCACCATCGAGGGTAAAAAAACAGGGAACCTGACTTCAGGGATCTTCAATGACATCTTTATTTTTTCCGGAGCCTGGGTATGGTCTATGTTTATCCCGGAAATATTTTTTGTCAGTAAATGTCTTTGGTTAGTTGGATTTTGAGTCTGTTCTATACCGGGTTCCCGAAGGCGGTGAAGCGGCTTTCGGGGAGCTGTTCGCGGAGTTTTTTCCGGGAACGCTTTCTTATGCCACCTCCTTTCTGAAAGATCGGCATCGCGGACCTATGAAGGCCTTACAGACAGCCGCTTTCCCGTGTATAAGCCACGGTTCATTCCTCCCTTTTCTTTGTTCCGGATCAATATGATCCGCGACCACTGGATGCACCGGGGCAACGATTATTTAAAAAATGCTGCAACCCTGGAAAGATATGTTAGCTTTGAGGCTGACCACTTTTGCAGAAAAGCCGGAACTGGCGCCATCCGATTGCCGCGCCCGGAGCGCCAGTCCGAACTACGATCTGCTGGAGTTGGTATGCGGAATTGAGCCGGCTGAACGGGGCTTAGCTCATTTCTCATTGCCCTGGTTCGTGCCCGCACGAACCAGGTTGAAAACATACAAATGAAATTAAGCTTCCATATTTGCCGCAGCGGTTCGTGTCCTCACGAACCGGCTCCTGTCCGGAAAGTGGATCATTAAATAAGATACGAATGAAATGGACGCGCTATATATGTTTTTTATTTCTTGCGGTTGCCGGTGCCACCGGACTGCAGGCACAGGATACACAGGTGCAATATTTGTCGGGTACCGGTGCCGGTCAAACGGTTAACTGGGATTTCTTTTGTTCGGCAGGCATGAGAAGCGGCAAATGGACAACCATTGCTGTTCCCTCCTGCTGGGAACAGCAGGGGTTTGGCGCTTATAACTATGGCCACGATCCATTAAAAGAACGGCTGAATGAAACCGGCACCTACCGCTACGCATTTACCGTTCCGGAAAATTGGAAGCATAAGGAAGTGCGTATTGTTTTTGAAGGCGTAATGACCGATGCCGAAGTCCGCATTAATGGAAAGCCTGCCGGTCCGGTGCACCAGGGAGCGTTTTATGAATTCCGCTATGACATTGGA
Organism: Niabella hirudinis; assembly: GCF_051201075.1. Lineage (NCBI taxonomy): Bacteria > Pseudomonadati > Bacteroidota > Chitinophagia > Chitinophagales > Chitinophagaceae > Niabella > Niabella hirudinis. Next base: position 50,333 of record NZ_JBPEHJ010000010.1, on the reverse strand, counting down.
GCCCTGTTAAAATTTGGCGGTAAAAATGAGCTGGAAGTACTGGTGAAAAAGCATTCCGGCAATGCCTCTGTTAATGAAGCGGAACGTACGGCCGACTTCTGGATGTTTGGCGGTATTTTCAGACCGGTATATTTAGAGACGAAACCTATGGTAAATATTGAACGGGTGGCCGTGGATGCCAGGGGCGATGGAACGTTTGCCGCCGATGTATACCTGTCGGATTTGAACGAAGCAGCTAAGGTGCAGGTGCGATTAACCCCATTGCCGGCAACGCCGTCCAAAACGGTAAGAACGGTTGTTTTATCGGCCGCTGTGGGCAGTGCAAAGGTAACCGTCAAAGGAAAGATCGGTAATGTGCTCGCCTGGACGCCTGAGGCGCCCAACCGCTACCGCGCTGCATTTGAGCTGTTGGACAGTGAGGGTAAACTGCTGCATCGCCATTATGAAACCATTGGTTTCAGAACGGTGGAAGTACGTGCGGAGGATGGTATTTATGTAAACGGGAAACGGGTGAGGTTGAAAGGCGTAAACAGGCATACGTTCCACCCGGAGTACGGACGTACTTCTTCCAAAACCTTAAGCATCCGGGATGTGAATATGATGAAGGATATGAACATGAACGCCGTCCGGATGTCGCATTATCCGCCGGAAAAACATTTTCTGGATGCCTGTGATTCTTTAGGGCTTTTTGTGCTGGATGAGCTCACCGGCTGGCAAAAACCACCTTATGATGATACGGTTGGGCTGAAATTATTAACAGAAATGGTTATCAGGGATGTCAATCATCCTTCCATTATATTATGGGATAATGGGAATGAGGGCGGCAATAATTATAACCTGGATGCAGCATTTGGCAGGCTGGATATTCAGCAGCGGGAAGTACTGCATCCCTGGCAGCAGTTCGGAAAATTTAATACGGCGCATTATATCGGCTACAATTACCTGGCGCATGATGACCATAGCCGGCGCAGTATATTTATGCCTACCGAGTTTTTACACGGCCTGTACGATGGCGGGGCAGGGGCCGGACTGGAAGATTACTGGCAAAAGATGTGGGAGGACCCGCTTTGTGCCGGCGGCTTTATCTGGGACTATGCCGATGAGGCTGTTCAAAGAAAGGATCGTAAGGATAGCCTGGATACCGATGGGAACCATGCTCCGGATGGGATCCTGGGTCCTTATCTTGAGAAGGAAGGCAGCTATTACACCATAAAGGAAATATGGGCGCCCCTGTTTTTTGAGAAGCGTTATATTACTCCTGATTTTGACGGGCGGTTTCACATTGAGAACCGCTATGATTTTACCAACCTCAGACAATGCCGGGTTGAGGCCGTGTGGGTAAACTATACGCATCCCGGCCAAAAAACGGATATCACAGAACACGATAAAGAACTGCTCCGTCTCACTGCCGGACCAGGGGAAAAAGCGGTTTTACAGGTGAAGCTTCCAAAGGGCTGGCATCAATATGATGCGCTGTCGATAAGAGCAACGGACGCTTACGGCCGGCTGATCAATAACTGGACCTGGCCGGTAAAAAAAGCGCAGCAAAGTATGGCGGAAACACTCCCCAAAAAGCAATACAGTGTTCCGCTGCTATCCGAAGCCGGGGATAGCTGGCAGGTAGCTGTTGGCCCGCTTCAGTTCGGGTTTGATAAAAAGACAGCTTTACTGAAGCGCGTGAGCCGGAATGGTACGGTTATTCCCCTGTCAAACGGACCGGTGTTGATCGGTCGCGACCAGGTTTTGAAAACCGTTGCAGCGTATAAGCGGCGGGATACGGTATACCTCTCGGTCTTATATGAAAGCGGCAATCATTTCCGATGGATCATTGCAGCCGATGGCCTGCTTCGGTTAGAGGTAAATTATGAGCCGAAAAATAATAATCTTTTTGCGGGCATCTCTTTTGACTTTCCGGAGAATGAAGTAACGGGCATGCGCTGGCTGGGCAATGGTCCCTACCGGGTGTATAAAAACAGGATCAAGGGCGCTGCCTTCGGGCTTTGGGAAAAAGCGTATAATAATACGGTAACCGGTGAATCGGGTTATGTTTACCCGGAATTTAAAGGCTATCATGCCGGCACTTATTGGGCGGAGATCGGCGGCAGGGATCAAAAAGGGTTTACGGTATATGTGGAGTCCGACGATATTTTCCTGCGGATGTTTACGCCGCCAGCGCCCCGGCTCCCGGCCAAAACAGCCATCGAATATCCACCCGGCGACATCTCATTTTTACATAGCATTAATGCCATTGGAACCAAGTTTGACAGTCTCCAGGGACCGCAGGCAGCATTGAACCCTTTCAATTCAAATAAACTCTACGCGGGCGTGCTGCAGTTGAAACTCGTTTTTGATTTTAACCAGCCCCGATCCGCAAAATAGTAGTGGCGCTTTTGGGGGGGATCAGTAGCCAGATCGTGGCTGCGGGAGGGTCTGCAGGCTCCGGCTCAAAAGTACCCTATGCATTTAATGGCTATAACAAATTCCTGGATGAAAATGGATTGCCCGCAATTACACCTCCCTGGGGTACGCTTACGGCCATCGACCTCAATACCGGCCGGCATTTATGGCAATTGCTTTTGCCCTGCCATGAGTGGCATGAAAAACCGGGAATATTTACTTATGTCAACTGATTAATTAATGATTGCCCCATTGCCCTGTGCTAATTTCTCACGAAATTTCTGAAGCTCTTCGGGCGCGGACCTTACCCAATCGGTCAGTTTGCCAACGATCTTCAGTGGGGCCAGGGAACGATAGGAGCGCGTTGGATTACCGGGAAATTTTTTGTCGGTCAGGTTGGGGTCATTTTCATAGCTACCGGTAGGTTCAATGATATATACCTGCTCGGGGCCGGATCCGTTTGCCAATGCCGCCGCAAGTCCTGCTCCGTTCACCAGCGCAGTGAAGTAAATATGATTCATTTTGAACCCTGATTTATAATTGGAATCCCCGCCTGCTGTAAGCAGATCCCCAACCTGCAGATTTGCTTTTGTGCCATGATAAAAGGGCCCTTTGTCGGAGGGAGCGCTCTTAAACAAAAGGGCTGATTCGGCGTGCTCTTTCGACTTTTTTGTATCGCCCAGCGTTTCATAGCACTGGGCAATGGCTGCATAAAGGGCCGGAAACGCACTCGTAACAGCGGTATCATTTATTTTTAAAGCATGTTCCAATGCCGTTTCAAGCCATTGCAGTTTACCGGAAACCGTTTTTTGATGCCGGGCTACATAATACGCCGCAAGAAATTTTTCAAAATCGGTTGTTGCTTCGTTCCAGCCTTGCATAAATAATCTGGCGGCCTCCCCTGGCTGGCCTTTTTCCTCCAGGCTCATGCCCTGGATGCAGCATTTGACAACAGGGTTAAAGGGTGAAAATTCCATATTCTGATTATTATTGTTTTTGTTTAAAGTCGCCGGACACTGTATGGTAATGGCTCCCGCGGCCAGGATGTGCCGTTTTGCTGAATCGCATGTTACCCGCCCGGCCGGCGGCCAGCGCCGGGAAAAATTACCAGCGTCCAAGATAAGGATAAAAGTTGAGGGTGGGTCTCCCCGCGCTGTTATCTGAAAACTACCAGCTGAATGAACGCTGGGATGCCGGGCCTGGCTTCGATGGATACTGTTGATAATCAAATAGTTGTAGATCTTGAGCTAATTAGGCGATTCCCTGGGAAATGCTTACCTTTGCAGTCCGAATTAAAAAACCTTCGGATTTTATTATGTTTCAATTATTTTTTAAACAATTAAACGCTGATGCACAGGAGAATGCGGGTGCCGCCGGAGAGCCGGTGGAGGAAGCTTCTACAGCGACAACCACTGCACCTGTAGCTGAAGCGGTGAGCGAAGCTGCCGCTGTAAACAAACCCGCTGAAGCACCCGTTGCCGTTGAAACCGCCCATGATGATTTTGACTGGAGCGTAGACAAACGCAATGTTTCTTCTTATTCCAAAGAAGAAAAAGAAAAGTACGACAAAGTGTATGAAAACACTTTTGTACAATTGAACGATGGAGAGCTGATCAACGGTATCGTTGTGGGCATTACAAACACCGATGTGGTGTTGAACATCGGCTTCAAAAGCGATGGCCTGATTTCCCTGAACGAATTCCGCGATCTGCAGGGGCTGAAAGTAGGTGATGAAGTAGAAGTGATGATCGTTGAGAAGGAAGACCGGGATGGTCACCTGAACCTGAGCCGCAAACAAGCCCGCACAACCCGTGCATGGGAGCGCATTGTGGAGGTAAACAAAACAGGCGAAGTGGTTACCGGACAGGTTACCTCAAAAACCAAAGGTGGTTTGATCGTAGACGTATTTGGTATGGAAACCTTCCTGCCAGGTTCTCAGATCGATGTAAAACCCGTTACCGACTACGATCAGTTTGTGGGTAAAACTATGGAGTTTAAAGTGGTTAAGATCAACGAAACCATTAAGAACGCCGTGGTATCGCACAAAGCGCTTATCGAAAGCGATATTGAAGCACAGCGTGCTGAAATCATTGGTAAACTTGAAAAAGGCCAGGTACTGGAAGGTACGGTTAAAAACATCACCGACTTTGGTGCGTTTATGGACCTTGGCGGACTGGATGGCCTGCTGTATATTACTGATATTTCATGGGGACGTATCTCTCATCCGAACGAAGTACTGAAGATCGATCAGAAAGTGAACGTGGTGGTACTTGACTTTGATGATGAGAAAAAACGTATCAGCCTGGGTCTGAAACAACTGACGCCGCACCCATGGGATGTATTACCCGAAGGTATTGTTGAGGGCAACACCGTGAAAGGAAGAGTGGTGAATATTGAAGACTACGGTGCATTCCTGGAAATCACTCCGGGCGTTGAAGGTCTGGTTCACGTAAGTGAAATTACATGGGCTAACACGCCTGTAAATGCCAAAGACTTCTTCAAACTGGGTGATGAGCACGAAGCAAAAATTGTAACGCTGGATAAAGATACCCGCAAAATGAGCCTGTCTATCAAACAACTGACAGAAGATCCATGGAGCGATATCGAAACCCGCTTTGCAGAGGGCACCAAGCATACCGGCGAGGTGAAAAACATCACCAACTATGGTGTGTTCGTAGAACTGGCACAGGGCATTGGTGGTATGATCCATATCAGCGACCTAAGCTGGCTGAAACGCTTCAACCATCCGGGCGAGTACACGAAAGTGGGCGAAAATATCGATGTAGTGATCCTGGGTATCGATAAAGACAACCGTAAACTGCAGCTGGGACACAAACAGCTGGAAGAAGATCCCTGGAACACCCTTCAGGACACTTTTGCCATTGGCAGTGTGCATGAAGGAACCATTGTACGCAGAGATGATAAAGGTGCTACCGTTCAGCTGCCTTACGGCCTGGAAGGGTTTGCTCCCAATCGTCACCTGAATACACAGGATGGTAAATCGGTAAACCTGGATGAAACCGCTCCGTTCATGGTGATCGAGTTCGATCGCAATGAAAAGCGCATTGTACTGTCCCACACCCGCGTTTGGGAACAGTCGGCATACGAAGAAAGAGAAACTGTGAAGAAAGATGCACGCGCTGAAGCAGACAAAACCAAAAAAGCAGTGAAGAACATCCAGAACAAGGTTGAAAAAGCAACACTGGGCGACCTGAGCGCTTTGGCGGATATCCGGAAAAAACTGGATCAGGAAAATTCTGGTAAAGCAGAATAATCTTATCCTCTAATATTGAAAGCTGCATCGCTAAAGACGGTGCAGCTTTTTTCGTTTGAAGGTGGTTGCCACAGATGCCACAGATGATTTGGGGCTATTCATTTTTTCAGAGCCAGCGGCCCCCTCAGGAATCATTAAAAACGGCCAGAACGGTTCATTCATCTTCGTGACGCTTTGTGTCTCTGAGCCTTCGTGGCTACAGGGCTTGAGCAACGATGCTGGTCCGGACAGAAAAAAGAGTAATTTTGAAGACTATGAACTGGATTATTTTAATTATTGCCGGATTGTGTGAAGTAGCTTTTACCTCCTGCCTGGGTAAGGCAAAAGAAACAACGGGTGCTGCAATGTACTGGTGGTACGCCGGTTTTTTGGTATCGCTTACGGCGAGTATGCTGCTGCTGATGAAAGCCATCCAGGGGTTGCCCATTGGAACGGCTTATGCTGTGTGGACGGGAATTGGGGCCGTGGGTGCAGTGCTAATGGGTATCCTGGTGTTTAAGGAACCGGCTACTTTCTGGCGGTTGTTTTTTATTACTACGCTCATTGCATCTATTGTGGGATTGAAGGTGGTATCGGCACATTGATATAAAAAAGGGCCGCCTCCGGTAGGTGAAGACGACCTCTTGTTGATATTGTGTTGGTGAAAAGTTTTTGGTGAGATGTGGCTGGTGAGAGGTTTTAGTGAGATGTGGTTGGGAGTGAGGGATTGGTGGATAAATGCGGTCAGACTTCATGCTATCTGTTTTGCCCGGCTTCGATGCTCACCAAAAACATCTCACTCAAAACATCTCACTCAAAACATTTCACTTTTATTATTTCTTCGCAGCCTCCAGGTTAAAGCCGATTTCCACATCCTTGCTGATCATCCAGTCCTCGGGACTGCCCTCTGTTTTATAGCTGATTCCCCAGGCACTGCGGTCGATTGTGAATTTGGCACGCGCTGTTACCCCGCTTTCGGTAATGGTAACCTGGGCCGGAAAGGTAATGTTTAATGTACTGTCCTTTAAAGTAAGGTTGCCGCTGATCAGGTTCGTAGCCCCGGGCAATAAGCTTTTTTGCTGTGTGCTGTCGTAAGGAGCCACTTTGGTAATCACGAATGCGGCGGCGGGGTGTTTGGCTACATCAAAAAAGTCGGGGCTTTTCAGATGCGCCTCCAGGTCAGCCGCCTTTTTACCAGGCTCTGTAACGGATGTCGTATCTACCACTAAACCGGCCAGGTTAATGGTAAAGTGGCCTGCTGTAACAGCACCGTTCTCAACAGAAAGATTACCATCATTTACGCTGATAACACCAAAGCGGGGAGCAAAGCCGCCTTTGTGCGTAGCGCGCCAGTCAACGGTGGTAGCAACGGTATCAATGGCATAAGTATTGCCGGTTACTGCTGCTGCCTCTTGTTTTTCACCGGTTTTTGCCTGGTCGCTGGATGCGCCTCCGCAAGCGGCTAACAATAATGCGAGGGTAAAGATTGAAATGGATTGTTTCATATTTGTTTTTTTTAGAATTGCGCGCAAAAGTAAAAAGATAACTGTAAAAACAATGTTTAAACATTAAATATGGCAATTTTATAACAATTCACGTCTGATAAATCAATGATTGATGCCCGTTTATTGATCCTGCGCAAGTTTTTTGTAACTGTCGGCGCTCTCAAAATAGGAAACCTCGCCATTATCACCAGTGATCACAATATAGGCGGAGGCTTTGTCTACCGGCTTTCCCGTAACCGGATCTGTCGCTTTACGGACGGCCGCATCCTGAGGGATCCGGTTCTTGCACATTTCACAGCAGCCATAATAGGTTTTGCCGTTAAAGGGAACGGCTATCTGTTGTTTACCCATATAGGCATTATTGACCATGCATACCAGATTGGAGGGCACGGCATCGCCTTTTTTATAGTTCCCGGTACCGGCTTGTGGGGAAGACTGTATGGCTTCCGGTGCAGCTGGTACTTTAGTCGCTTTCTGTTTTTCAGATCCCGAGCCGCAGGCGGTCGTAAAAATTGCCATAGATATGATGAGCCCGGTTTTTATAAGATGAATCATTTTTTTGTTGTTTTTGTTTTTAAAAAGTTTCATGAGTGCTGTTTCAGAATGAGGGGGCCTGGTTATTGTATAGTTTCCTTAGTAGATCCGCAGGTGAGCATCTTTGAACCATAATAGGGGTTTTTGATCCCTTGCTCTTTGCTCAGCCAGTTGGCTCCGCCGTTGTACATCGGGCAATGGTTATAATAAACCTTATAAGCGGATTTGGAGGCCTTTATTAAGGGATACAGCGTTTCCGTAAGCGATGCGAAGGCGGCCCGCTGTTTTTCAATACCGGAAGCCATTTTTAACGCCATGGCCTGTTGGTTTAGTTTTTTCATTACCTCCATCCAAACATCATGCTCCTTTGAGGAAAGTGCTCCCATTTTTACAGCTTTGACCAGCCCCGAAAGCTCGTTGGCTTTTTGGGCCACGGCTTTTGCATCGGATTGAACCAATGCCTGCTGAATAGCAAAGTAAGACTGGTATAAAGGCTCCAGCTTTGATGTGGCGGTATCCGCAGTCACGTGGTCTTTATGCTGCTCCGCCCCGGCCGCATCCATGTTCTTTTGGGCTCCTGCTTTTTCAATAAGGGTTTTGCTGACAACAGAACTCCCCTGGATGGATACGGTGATCGTTTTTGCATTTTTGATGCCGGTGCCGGCATAGATAGATGTGGTCATCAGGGCCATCACAAAAGCCAATGATGCATTTTTTATGAATTGCATATAGATATTGTTAATCAGTTAAAAAATGGGGTATGCCAAATAGCGCATACCGTCCGGATAACAGCTCGCGTTACACGGGGACATAAAAAGCCTTGAAAATACTGATTAACTTAACCGGGGAGGCTGCCAGATGGTATAGGCATAGGATGCAAGCTGCATGCTGTTAACCCCGTTGCTATAATTGATTGCTGCTACAGGGGGTATCGTAATCTCCAGTTGATGCGCGGCGTGCAGGCTATATATAGAAACGGGATGACAACTGTTGTTGGTACAATTGTCGTGTGTACAATGACCTTTTTGCTGATGTGCTTCCGATGATTGACTACAACAATCTGTGGGGTGTGCCATCAGGTTGGTTGTATGTAAAGCCGGAGGAACCGCCCTCGTGCTTTTTTCAGTTCTATGCTGCATTTCACAGGCACTGGGTTTCAGTACAGGCGCCGCAAAAAAAACGGCCAGGAGTAATATCATTTGTATGAAACGCATCTGAAATACCCTGCAAAATTAAACTTTATTGTTTTCTATACAAAAAAAAACGGATCAAAAGTAGATTCTAACAGTTTGATAACAGTTGATACTCATTTACTTATCATTTCAGTAAATGATATAAGGAATGCCGGGAATTCTGTAAGAGCCGGCTGCGGCATTTCCCTTATTATCAGAGCGTTTATGGAATTGTTTTTGTTTTTACGACCCCTTCACGGTATAGCCGGAGCATGTCCCGGAGTATCCGGGTTATGATTTTTACGGGCAGATCTTTATGCGGATCAAGCAGGAGGGTTTTCATCCGGGCGCGTTGTTCCTGTTGGAGCAGGGGGTGATGAACGTGCTTGCCTTCCACAATGCCCAGGTAGGGATACCCCCGCTTTTTATCGATCCAAAGGTAACAGCACATTTTACCTTTGTAGCAAAAAAAAGGCATCCCGTACTTCCAGGTGGCCGTAAGATGGGTGTCCTGTTGCAGGATCATTGTCTTTAAGGCTAACAGGCAGCTTTTTACCGGCTCTTCCTGCTTCGCGTAAAAATCATCTGATGCGTTCATTCATTTTTCAATGCTATAAAGATAGGCACTTCTGCGTGTTCCGGATCCTGCGCCTTTGCCCCATATACTTCAAAGTCGGTAGCGTATTTCCGGGGTAACGGGGTGTTCCAGATCTTTAGCCACTCATTAAACACAGCCCCTTCACTGATGTTGCCGGTTGCGGTAAAGCGGGCATAATTTCCCGCTGCAATCTCCACAGTTTCCATACCCGCCGGAACCTCGTCGAAAGAAGTGACCGGGCATCCGAGCACAGTAGTATAGGGCCGCGTATGATCTTTTTCGTACGCCGTGTAAATGGCGTAGATTTCTTCTCCGGCTTTGTTGGGTATTTGCTGTGCGATGCCTGTTGTCATGAACCGCTCCCAGAGTGCGGGGATATCAATGGCCGCCTGGTTGTTTTCATTGGTGGTTCTTACACTGATCCCGATCACTTTAAAGGATGCCATGTGTTCCTGTATCATAAATATTGTATTAACAGGCGAAATTAAAAAGCAGTAGTGACAACCTTATGTCAGCAGCTATTCTTTTTTCAGGATTTTACAGCATTCCGGAAAGTGATCGGGTAATTTGAAACAGGGTTTTGTTGGTTTTGAGTGCAGGTAATCGCAAACAATTTCGGGGAATGATGTATTTTAGACGGGCAGATGGAAGCCTGTTTTTATAAAGAAATATCCTCCCCGACCGGCCTGTTGCGCCTTATAGCCACAGCTACCCACCTGGTTGGGGTGCAATGGCGGCTCGATGAAAAGTACATTGACGAACATTTTCTTAAAGATGTCAATCACCCGCTGTTGCTGGAAGCAGAACGTCAGCTGAATGAGTATTTTGAGGAGAAGCGAAAAGTGTTTGCACTGCCGGTAATGCTGATGGGCAGCGGTTTTCAGAAGAAAGTCTGGGAGCTGCTGGCGGATATTCCTTTTGGAAAAACGATCAGTTATGGCGAAATGGCCCGCAGAGTGGGCGACATTAAAACCGTGCGGGCTGTGGGCGGCGCGTTGAATAAAAATCCGGTACCAATCATTGTTCCCTGTCACCGGGTAATTGGTGCCGATGGAAAGATGATCGGTTTTGGCGGTGGGCTGCAACGCAAAATTTATTTGTTGAATCTTGAAAATCCAAAGCCACAGATGAATCTGTGGTAAGTGTTCCGCTCTATGATCCATTCTTTTTCTGAGAAGACCTTTAAACGGATTTGTAATCAGCTGGCCAAAAAAGACAGTCATCTTGCCGGGGTTTTGAAAGCATACGGGCATCCGCCGATGTGGACCCGTGTCAATAGTTTTGAGTCGCTGGTGCACATCATCCTGGAGCAACAGGTGTCGCTGGCGTCAGCTTTGGCAGCTTTAAAAAAATTACAGGAGTATACCGGGCATATCAGTCCCGAAGTCCTTTTAAAGCTGAGCGACACGGAAATGCGTGCCTGTTATGTCAGCAGGCAGAAAATGATCTATATCAGGGGGCTTGCAGAAGCCATCATCAGCGGATCGATTGATCTTGCGGAAATACATCAATTGCCGGATGCAGTGATCCGGGAAAAGCTGACCGTCTTAAAAGGCATCGGTAACTGGACGGTGGATGTATACCTGATGTTTGTATTACAACGTGCGGATATTTTTCCGGTGGGTGATCTTGCAGCCGTTAATGCATTGAAGCGATTAAAGGCCCTGGACAAGGATACGCCTAAAGAAGCGTTGATTGCGGTTGCGGCAACCTGGGCGCCGCACCGTACCGTTGCAACCATGATCCTCTGGCATTATTATTTGTCGGAGAGGGCGGTTTAAGGTTTAAGGTTTAAAGTTTGAGGTTGGATCCGTTTTTATGCTTGATGTGTCTATTTGTTTAAGGTTTGAGTTGGATCTTCGTTTCTACCTGGTGGGATTCGCTTCTTCCTGTTCACTACTCGCTATTCCCTATTATCCTCAAATATCGATCGGAGGGGAGTTTACAAAGCAGAATCGTTATCTTCATTTTACTCCCGATAGATCGCATGCGCGTCAGGTCAATTTTTGCCCTGGGAGCTGCAGCGCAGCGCTGATCCTGTTAGTAAACGACCATACGGGTAATAAAGGTGCGGCGCACCGGTAATCATTGCGGTTTGTACAAGCCGTGCACAGGAAATTACCGCCGCGCTGCGGCTACGGGATGTTTTGGGTGCTCATCGTTATAAGGGTCAACGGCGCGCTGCGCCTGTTTGCCATTAAAAGATGCGATCTTTTTGGCGTGAAAGGCTTACCCGTACTACATTTCATGGCAACCTGATCTGTTCTTAACCTGACGCGCATGCGAACCATCGGGGCGTTTTTACGCTTGATGTGCCTATTTGTTTGACGTTTGAAGTTTATGGTTTGATTCCGTTGTTATGCTTCATGTCGCTTTCCCATCTTCAAATTTTCAAATTCCCACATTATACCCGTTTGGTCCCGTGTTCATACTTGATGACCCCTGGTCGTCAGGCCTGAAAGCTCCGGCATTAAATGGCAACTACCCGTTTGGAAGTAATGATGCTGGTGAGCAGGTTGATCTTGTTTTTATATTCCTGGGTAAGCTCCGTATAATCCGGTGCGGCAAATAAAGCATTGCGCACAATGGGAACACTAAAAGGCACCGGCCATGCCCGCAACGATTTGGCAACGGCATCCATGGCGTTGATCCCCTGCATGGCCTGCCCTCCATCTGCCCAGCAGATCATCCCAATGAGTTTGTCAATGAGGTAGGGACGCTCTTCTTTAGAGCTCAGCTCCAACCAATCGAGACAGTTTTTCATAACCCCGGTCATGCTGCCATGATACAAGGGCGTTAACCATATATGGGCATCCGCGTTCCTGAAAAGATTGAGCATTACCTGAACGCCATTGGGTGTTTTTTGCAAGGTATAGTCAAATAAGGGAATGCCGGATTCTACGAGGTTAAAAACGGTAGTTTGAGCGCCCTGGTCTTCCAGATGTTGTTTCAGGTATGCAGAGAGCTTTGCGGGAGTAGAAGCCTCCCGCTGGTCCAGTGATCCGTTTAAAATTAATATATTCATGGTCTTGTAACTGATATGAGTTTGCGTAACGTATAAATAACGATGGACGTCCGTTTGCCAAATATAATGCTTTTTGCTAATGGCTTGCCGGCGCATTCAGGCAAATGTATTAAATTTGTTAAATAAAATAAATAAATACTTGGTTTATTATGCATAATAATTTTCCGGATAACGAAAGGGCGCTGGGAATCATCAAGACCCGTGGGCCGCAAACGCTGCTGGAACTGGCAACGGAATTAGGGATTACCGTGGAGGGCGCCCGGTTTCATTTGCTGAAGCTGGCAAAGGAGGGATTGGTAGATGCAACAACGGAATCGAAAGGCAGGGGCCGCCCGCAGCAGCTATGGGCGCTTACCGACCTGGGGAACGCACGTTTTCCTGATATGCATGCAGCATTAACCGTAAAACTGATTGATGCCGTGCGTACCCTGTTGGGGCAGCCGGCGCTGGACAAGATTGTTGCGGCCCAGGGCAAGGCGGCGCTGGACCGGTATTTAAGAGCGCTGGAAGGGAAAAAGGGTTTGAAAGACCGGTTAAAAGGGCTGGCAGCGTTGAGAACCGCAGAAGGGTATATGGCGGCGCTTCAGAAAGAAGGCGATGGGTACCTGCTGATAGAAAATCATTGCCCCATTTGCACTGCTGCTGCCAGCTGCCAGGGTTTTTGCGCGGCTGAGTTAAAAACATTTAAAGCAGTACTGGGTAAAACCGTGACCGTGGAGCGGGTAGATCATATTTTAATAGGCGCCCGGCGGTGTGCCTATAAGGTAATGCCGGTGGCGGGATGATGCGTTTCTGGTTTAAAGTTCAGGGTTTAACGTTTGGCCCTTTTTATGCCTGATGTTTTTCACGTCTGATGGCCGACAGCCAACAACTTATAGCTTGCGATAATAACGACGGGCCATAAAAGAGAGCGGAAGGCCAATAACAAGGATCAGTATTGCAGCATTAATAAGAACCCCGGAAACAGAGCCGGGAAATTTCCCGATCCGGGATAGAGGTACCACAACAAGGTTCATGATCGCCCAGATAAAAAGGCCGTAGAAAATACCGGTAGCTACCCGGTTCTTCCCTAATATTTTTAGCCGCGGATACAACCAGAAGAAGAATGTCGTAAAGCTGAATGCCACCAGGTAATGGAGCAGGAGCCCGGCTGCATACATTTCCGCTCCGCCCGAAAAAGCTACCGGCCCCAGCAGGGCGCTGGTAATGTATTTCAATATAAACAACGGATCTTTCCCCGTTACGATATAGTAGTGGAGGAACGCAGAAAGAATGTCCAGTGTTCCCACAAGGAACCCGGCTTTTGCGATAACAGCGCTGTTCTTTTTCATGTAGGTAAATTGCAGGTGATGCGGTAATGAGGGTTTTGAATAGAGGTCCTGCTAAAAGGGATAGCCGATACCGATATTAAAGATAAGATTTTTTTTACGCCATTCGGGGTCGCTGAAACGGATCTGGTCAATAACCCACCGTTCTCCCGGCGGTAGCCAGGGCTTTCGGAAGGGCATGGCCAGATCGAACCGTACTACGAAGATGGATGCATCTACCCTTAATCCAACGCCCCCCCCAACGGCGGTCTGGTTCAGTACATTTCCCAAACGGAATTGGCCGCCGGGGCGACTGGTATCGTTTTTTGCCAGCCAGATGTTGCCGGCATCGATAAACGCGGCGCCCTGGATGATACTGAAGAGCCGGGCCCTTATTTCGGTATTCAGCATGAGCTTTACATCACCGCCCTGGTCGGCAAAAAGGTCCAGGCTGTCGGTATTGATATAAAAGGAGCCCGGCCCCAGGGAGCGGGAACGGAAGGCGCGGATATCGTTGCTTCCCCCGGCAAAGAACTGGCGCACATAGGGCAATACCGAGCTGTTTCCATAAGGAATGCCATAGCCCATGTTGAGCCTGTTGGCCCAGATGAGCCCCGGGTTTATTTTGTAATAATCCCTGAAATCGGCTTCGAAGCGTACAAATTGATTGGTAACGGTTTGAAATAACCGCTTTTTGCCGTCTTCGTCCTTGTGAAGAAAGGCGTTGACGAGGTTGCCGGCCGATTCAACGGAACCCATAAACAGGAAATTGTTGTGCAGTTCGGGTTTAACCTGGTTGGTGTACGTAAAGGTATAGTTGGTGCCGATGATAAACTGGTTTTCGAAATTATTTTTAAGCGTGGGCACTTTTGCCAGCATCCGGTTAAAACTGTCCGTGGTATTGGCCGTACGGATATAGCTTACAGAAAGCGGGTTGAACTGGTGCTCGTTAAACTCATTACCCTTCCACAAGTATCCAAATTCTCCTCTGCCCGAAAGCAGGGTATAGTAGTTGGCGCGGTTGAGCAGCTGCGATCCAATGGTGATATGGGTTTTGGGCACGTAGGCGTTGTGAGTGGTGAACCCTACAACGGGTACCAGGAAACGCGGGAATAATAAACGGGCTTCGGCCCCCAGCGAGTAGGAGCTGAGGTTTTTCTGCTGCCCGCTAAACTGTTTTTCAAAGCCGCCCGCAAGGCTGAGGTTGAGTTGTTCCGCTCCGCGAAAGGTATTCTTATTCGTGTGGGTTAATTTTACTTCGGACCCGATGAAATTGTTGGATTTGCTGGTGCCGGTAACCGAAAGTGAAAGCGCGTTCTTTTTTGAGGAGGTAAGCAGGAAGTCCACATCCATATTATTGCTGGAGGCGGTATCAATGGGGTTGAACTCTGCCTTTACAAACCGGAAGGTTCCGATGTTCACCAAACGGTTCAGGCTTAGTGCATGGTCGGTGCGGTTATACGGCTCTCCCTTTTGAAAGAAGATCAGATGCTCAAATAACCGGGGTTTGTACTTGTGATTGGGGTCGTAAATAGTAAAGCCTTTAAATGATACCGGGTCGGAGGCACGGGTAACAGAGTCCCGTCTTAAGCTGTAATCGGGGTAGATATTGATATTGCGGATAAAATAGGGCTGTAAAGCCGCTTGCGGCGCATCCTTTTTTATTTTGAGGTCAATATCTACCTGGTGCGCACCAATGGTACTATCGGCCTGCACCAGCAGGTAGTTGGGACTAAAATAATAGTAGCCCTTTTCCTTTAATGCTACGTCAATCCGTTCGCGCTCGGCCTTAAAAACGTCAAGATCGTAAAAGTTGCCCGGTTTTAACAGGGTGTTGTTTCTGGAACTATGGATGAGGCCGGAGATCGCACTGCTGCTGTCGCCGGGAAAACTGATCGCATTCATCGTGTAACGCGGGCCGGAGTAAAGCCGGTAGACCGCCTTGCCCGTTTTTTCTTTGAGCGTAGTATCACCGGACCCGGAAGCCTGTAAAAAACCTTTACTGGCCAGGTAGCTGCGGAGCACATTGGCATTGTTCTGCAGCCGTACCTGGTTCATCAAAACGGGTGGCTCACCCAGTTTATATTTGATCCAGTATTTGATACCCTTTTGTTTTTTGGGCTCCTTAACAAGATTGTAAAAAAATAATTTATAGCGCCAGCCGAGCAGTTTTTTATTGGGCTCGGGGCGTACTTTCTCTTCCAGCTCTTTTTGAAAACGTTTTTGATCCTTAACGGCGGGTGAATCGGGGTTTAGCTGTATGGTGGCGCCGGTATAAAGTACCTCGCCCGGTTTTAATTTTTTAGTAGTGGAGCAGGAACATATCAGCAAGGATAATAACAGGCCTAAATAATAAATGGATTTGGGAATTGAGAGGTTTGATGTTTGAGGTTTGAGGTTTGATAGCCCAATTCTGATATTTGATGTCTGATGTCTGATGTCTGATGTTGGAAAGCCGACCTCTGAAAGCTGAAAGCTCAGGTCTGACATCTCATATCTCAAATCTGATATCTGATAGCTGCGTTTACTCATCTTCCTTGTTTTTGCGGTTACTGCTGCCAAAATTCCCCGCTCCGCGCCGCTGATCGCGTTTTCTGAAACTGCGAAACACTTCCCCGAATTTATTGTAATCTACCACGATGATAAAGCCTACCCCGGTTTCGATGATCTGCCCTTCAATGATTCCTTCCGTCTGGTTGCGGCGATAGGCCCGCAGGCGGTAACGCCCATCGCGCGAAAGCATGTATTCGATATTTACATTGCTGGCGAGCTGTGCTGCATTCTGGTTGGTATTGGCACCTTCCAATGCAAAATTGTTGCCTACGGTAACGCTGAGGCGGTCATTCAACAGCCGCTTGGTAAAAGCTACATTTAAATCGGTCTTGCTCTTTTCCTGGCCCGTGGAGTAGTCTTCCTGCGATGTAAGATCAAAATTAATGTCAACACCTTTTATCAGATCGGAGGCAAGGTTGTTCAGCTGTTCTGTAAGGAGCTTGCTTACACTCTGCCTTGCCAATGCGCCCGCGGAAGTGCCGCCCGCAAGACTTTCAAAAGGGTTGTCGGAGATAAACCGGTTGAGGGCCAGCAGGGCAAATACCTGTTTGTTTAATTCACTTTCATTGGCATTGACCTGCTGCAGCCGGGTATAAACAATGCCGTTAAAGGCGTTACGTTCGCTTTCGCGCATATCGATCTGGAAACCGATCTTCGGCTTTAGCAGCTCACCACTCATTTTAAGGTAGACATAAAAAGGAAGCTTTTGCCGGTACATGGTGCGGTTGGTGCTGCTCTCTGATTCGAGCTGCGCGGCCACAAGATCGATGGGCGATGTATTGACTTCGTAAATAGCGGTGATATCTGCATTGGCTTCCGTTGGGGCGCCTGTCCATTGTATAGAGCTGCCCTGCTGGATCTTAAATTCCCGTTTGGCCAGTCCGCCAATGGTAAGATTATAGCCTCCTTCGGTAATCTCGTACCGGCCGGTTAAGGTAGTACGGCCGCTGGGATCCATCTGGAGGCTGAGGTCGGCTTCTCCCTTTACACGCAGGGCATCGCCGCTCTGTGGGTCTACTACGATGGTGATCTCAGCGTCCTTGTTGATCGTGATATCCCCCGAAATATCCAGGCCCCTGATGGGCGACCGGGTCAGGCTATCCACATTGATGGGCTGCCGCCCGTTGAGCGGGGGCGCATCCTTATCTATAAATTCGACAACCCCCTCCTGGCTGGATACCAGCGGATCATCATCGGGGATCACGAAATTGAATTTTGTTCCCTTATTGATGCGGGTTTGCATGGTTACCTTGGGTTTGTTGAGGTCGCCGGTGATCCGCGCATTTAAGGTTACCAGCACTGTACCAAAGAAGAGCTCGTTGTCTTTAGCGGTGGAGTTCATAACCCTGAAGTTATTGGCACGGAGGGTAAGGTTGAAGCGGGGATTGGAAAAATCGCGCAGGCCAATGGTTCCGTCCAGTGTCAGCGGCTGGTTGGATGAGTCCCTCACGGTAAATTTATTAAAGGAAATACCGGACCCTGTGAAACGTACGGTTTCATCTTTGAGCTGGTAGTACCCGTTGAGCTGGGTAATGTTCAGCCCCGCGTCTTTAAAGGTGAGCGCACCCTGGATCGCCGGTTTGCTTACCGGGCCTTTCAGGGTCAGGTTCCCCGTAAGGGTTCCTTTGCCGTTTCTTATCTGGCCACCGGTCACGCTTTCGATATATTTGAGATCGATTTTATTAACGGCAACGTCCAGGTCCAGCGAGCTGGCAGGCTGGGTATAATAGAACCCGGTAATGGCCAGGTTGTGCAAACCGGATAAGCGAATGTCCGCCTGGTAGGCATTGGCCGTGTTGTTGTTTATTTTTATGGATGCATCGCCCAGGGCATCTCTCTGATACCGGAGCTGGTTGATGGTGAGGTTGGCTTCAAATTTTGGTCCCGACGGTTCGGGAGTGGCAATATCTGTTATATCTACGGTGCCATTAAGCTTTCCGCCAACCATGGCCGTGTCCTGGTCTGCATAACGGGTTAAGGTTTCCAGCATAAAGTTGGTGAATTGCACATTCACCGGGGCATTGGGCTGGGCAGACCTGCTGTTGACCGCCAGCGATTGGCCGCTGTTGCTGATTTCAAAGTTGCGCACATAAACGCCCGCTTTTCCATATTGGATCAGGTTGTCTGCCGCTACCTTCCAGGGGTCGTAGTTGAGCAGGAGCTTTTGGGGGTCCAGGGTAAACTGGTAGGTTTGATTGAGTGATTTAAACTGCCCGCCAATACGGTATTTGTCTTTATTGGCGTGATCCCTCAGGAAGACGTTTACATTCAGCAGGTTGTTGAGCGCAGCCCCGCTTACTTCGGCATTGTATAAATGAATGGAAGGACTTTGGATCTCTTTAATGTTGAGCGCGTAATCCAGTGTTGCAGAGTCGATGTTGCCCGCCTTCAATACAATGTTTTTGACATCGAAACTATCATAGACCAGATGTGGAAAGGAAGCGTTAAGGAGGAGGCTGTCGCCCTGCGTATTAATGACCCCGCTGATGGCGGAGGGGGCCAGTGTGGTAAGCTGCGGTACAAAATTTTGAATCAATTTTGGATCCGTAATGGCCACCTGGAACTGCATTTGCTGCGGGGCGATTTTTTTTGTGGGAGCAAATGCATAATATTTATTGATCTGGTTGATGAAGGCCTGGCCGATCTGCGTTAGCTGGTATTTGCCATTGAACTGTGCCGACATGAAATCTGATTGCAGCGATAATGCATTGTGTTCTTTGGTAGCTACGGCGCTAAGCGTTAGCGTGTCTATATTATAAATGGATTCATTAAATCCGATCTGAACGCTTTTGAGCGTTGCCGATCCGTTCAGGTAATCCGGATCTAAAGAGCTGAAGTCCATATCAACCAGCCCCGCCAATTTCAGCGGATCTGCATAGAAATTCAGTTTTTGAAGATCGATGTTTTTCAGATCGGCAGTTCCTTTTATGGCCGGTGCGCTCTTATTAAGGTCCACTCTTGTATCCAGCACAAAATGTGCGTTGCTATCGGTGCTGGCGGCATTAATGGTTGCAATATTGCCGGCATAGGAGCCCTCCAGTTTGATGTCTTTGTAGTCGTATTTGTTGTATTTGGCATGGTAGATGGTGCCGTTTAGTTTGGCGCGCATCTTTTTGGGATCGAGGCTTTGGCCGCTTATATTAGCCAGCAGGGAAACTGTCCCTATCTGGTCCTGTTGTTTTAATAAACGCCCCAGGTTAAAGGTGTTCAGCTGTATTTTGGCACGGTAGGTCTCGCGGTTTTTGGGACCGCCCATGGCTGCCTGCAGCTGCGCGCCGCCCATATCTGTTTTTAATTGCAATGCCGTGGTGAAATTGGTAATACTTCCGTTGAACGTTCCGTTTGCAGAAAGATAGGCGGGCAACTCAATACTTTGTGGCATAGATGTGGCGGGCATCAATGCAAACAGGTCGTTTTTGGATGTTTGCAGTTTGCGGATGTTGAGGTTGAAGACGGTTTTGTCCATATCCGGCAGTCCCCGGATGCCGCCTGCAATATCGATGCGGGTACTGTTTAAGCCCTGCACCTGTAACTTTTCAATATCAAGATCATTCAGGTATCCGGTGAAGGCGGCTGCAACATGAATTTGCCGGCTCCGGTAACTCGCAGACACGGAGGGCATCAGGTAATAAAGATCCTGCATGCCAATAATGGTATTGTGGAACTGCACGTCCATCTTTACTTTTTCGGGGTGCCTGCTCAGGTCGTCCTGAGATGTATAGCTCAGCAAACTGTTGTTGTCGATTTGGGTATAAGGTGTTTTTAAGATAAATCCATCCACCTTTAATTGCCGGTCATCGTATACGATGTTTCCTTTTAGATCATTGAGCACAAAGCCGCTGGTGTCTTTGAGCTTTCCTCCCAGCAGGGCGGCTTTAATACCGCTGCTGTCTATGGAGATGTTATTGCCCGTAAGGCCCAGGTCTTTTATATTGAGGTGGTTGAAATCCAGGTGACCCGGAGTGGACTTTTCGGACAGGTTATCGAACCGTACCTGGTTATTGGCGAGGATCACTTTGCCCAGCGTTAAACCAAAGGGTGATGCAGCGGCGCTGTCGGCTGCGGTTTTGATGGCTTTTTCATTGGATGGGGTGGGGCGATAGGCAAAATTGATCCGGGAATTTTGCAGCAGCAAACCGGAGGACCGGTAGATGCCGTTGGTGAGGTCAAGGGCCAGGTTTGCCAGTTGAAAGCCGCCCAGGTCTGTTACCGCCCGGGTATCCGACAGCCGGTCATCGTAATGGAGCGATACCTTATCCAGCGTCAGTTTTCCAAATTCGATGAGGGGCAGCCGCCCGCTTTGTTCGTCGGCCGTTTTATCGATCTCCGCATCCACTTTTTGCTGTAATACGGTAAGTGGCTTGTTTTGGAAATAGTGCAGCTGCGTATTTTTAAGAGTAAGCGCATTTAAGGCATAATGCATCTGCTCCAGGTCGAAGGTTTTTACACGGGCATCCAGCTGCCCCAGGTAAACCCCTGCATCATTGCCCGCCACATCGTCTTTAAACCGGATACGGATATCATTAAATGTGATCTTATCCAGCCGGAATCTGAGGGTGGACGTTGTGTCTTTTTTTTCATCTTCGGGTGTTTTTTCTTCATTGGATACCAGCGAATCTACAAGAAACTGGTAGTTGAATACCGTGTCCGGATGAAGGCGGTAAATATTCGCACGCACCGTACTAAGATCAATATTACTGACTTCTACCCGGTTCGATAAGAGGGCCAGCATATCCAGGTCTACCCCCAGTTTTTCTGCATAAAGCAGGGTGTCCTGTTTTTTATCGGCCACATAAAGCTTGTTCAGTTCCAGATCGCTGGGGAATCCGATGCGGATGCGCTCGAGACGGATCTCTGTATCGGTCTTTTTTTTCAGGTAGGCTACAACTTTGTCCTTAATAAAATTTTGCACAAATGGCAGGTTCAGCGACAGGATGAGCAGGATGAGGAGCACAAGAATGCCCGCGAGTATTTTTGCGATGATCTTTATGCTTTTTTTTACTGCTTTGCTCAAGTGGTACAATGGGTTAATAGGATAATGAACACAATGCTGTGCTGTTTCTGCAAACCTAACAGATTTCTCAGTTTCTGCCTGATTTTTAGATGGAATTCTCCAAATATTAAACCAAAATCTCCCGTTGTTAAATTTCGGCCGCCAGCGAAAAAATCAGGAGGTATGGGATGGTTTGGCCTGGAATTGGCGGTGTTTAAACGAGGCAGCGCAACCTGACTTCCGCTTTCTAAAATAACAGGTATGAAAAGTTTTCTGTTTTGCGCCTTCCTGGCGGGCATGGTATTGCTTCAAAGCTGCAACGCCGTAGAAGCTATTTTTAAAGCAGGGATGTGGTGGGCCTTTTTCCTGGTAGGGATCGTGTTCCTGGGAATATTCCTGCTGCTGCGGCGGAAGTAAGCGATTGCACTCTAAAAGTTACGTATCTTAGTCGCAATCAGTTTACACATGAAATTAAAGATCCTGTTTCTTTTAGGGATGGTAATGGCTATAGTTACCCTCCATGCCCAGACAACCCCTGCTGAAAAGACAAAATGGTTTACGGATGCCCGTTTCGGAATGTTCATTCACTGGGGGCTCTACAGCGCCGCGGAAGGTATGTGGAAGGGGGAGCGCCTGAGATATGCTAATAATTATGCGGAATGGATCCGTTATCGTAACCGTATTTCAAAAGAAGAATATGGAACCCTTGCCAAACGCTTTGATTGGAACCGCATCAACCCCGAAGAATGGGTGTTGCTGGCAAAAAAAGCGGGTATGAAGTATATCACCATTACATCCAAACACCACGATGGTGTGGCGCTCTGGAACAGCAAGGTGAGCGACTATAACCTTACCAAACTAAGCGGCACCAACAGGGATGTGATCAAAGAGTTGGCAGCTGCCTGCAGGAAGCATGGCATCAAACTCGGCTTTTATTATTCGCATTGGGTAGATTGGGACCATCCTTATGGGTGGGATCATAATAAGGAGCTGACGGGGATCAAAGATGAAGATTACAATAAGTACTGGCAGGAGAAAGTAATTCCACAATTGAGGGAATTGCTGACCAACTATGGGGATATTGCGATGTTCTGGTTTGATATGTGGCTGGGTTATAAACAAACGGTGGTGAAAAAGGAGCAGCTGGACCAGGTAGTGCACCTGATACGGGAGCTGCAGCCCAACTGCCTGATTAACTCCCGTATCGGCTTGCCTTCCTCAGATCCGGGTGTTGACTTTGAGTCAAAGGGCGATAATGAATTTGGTTCGGCCTATACGGCGCACCCCTGGGAAACTTCTGGCACTATTGCACATTCCTGGGGATATTATGGCCAGGAAAATGAATGGAAATCGACCAGCCAGTTGCTGCAGTCGCTAATCGGTAATGTGAGTCTTAACGGCGATTTTACCCTGAACATTGGTCCGCGTGCAGACGGATCCATCCCTTATGAAGGCACACGCCGCCTGGAAGATATGGGCAAGTGGCTTTCAAAGAACGGCGAAGCTATTTATGGCTGCACCGGCCTTGATCTGCGTGCCGGCCAGCACGACTGGGGAAGGATCACCACCAAAACAATAAAGAATAAACAATTGGTGTACCTGCATGTATATAACTGGCCACTGGATAAAATATTGCGCCTGTCGGGTATTTTATCCAGACCCGAAAAAGCGACACTGATCACCACCGGGGGGAGAATGCCGCTGCGATTTACACAGAGCGGCCCGTTAACGCATATTCAACTGCCGCAACAGGCGGCTGATCCTTTTGTTTCGGTGGTGGTTTTGCAATACCCTGACCCGGTAAAACTCGATGGCGAAATGGTACCCGAGTCTACCTTTGGTGGTTTTGCACTTACAGCTTCCAATTTGTGGGAGCATACATCGGGTTTTAAACGGGTGCGGTATGACGGACTACGCCCCACACACCTGGTGATGGATAAAGAAGGTACATTAAGCTGGGAGGTATATATACCTCAGGCGGGCAACTACCGGGTAGATCTGTCGTATCATAATCATTCAAAAAATACCATACCGGTATCGGTGCAGGCTACAGATCAGCACCTGGAGCAACAACTAAAACCATCGGGTACCATTGTGGCAGAACCGCATTCCAGTTATACGGATGAGTTTGGAGACACTTCACTGGGGCAATTGCATTTTTCGAAGGCCGGATTTTACCAGGTGTCTTTTAAGGCGACCCCGGGGGCGGAAGGGCCTTTGTATTTTAACCGGATCTGGATCAGCAGCGTTGCAAAATAAGCGAAGTGACATTTTTGTATTATTGCGTTTTCCGGTAATTCCAGATGGCGAGGGTATTGAGGCCAATCGCAAACAGTAGCTCATAAATAAGGATCGGCAATATATCGCTGAAGGCACTTCCTTTCAGGATGATCATACGGACCGCTTTCATAAAATGGGTGATGGGCAAAAAGGCGGCTATTGACCTTGCCCAGGCCGGCATACTGTCTACAGAAGTAAACAGGCCGCTCATCAGAATAAAGATCATAATAAAAAAGAAAGCAATAAACATCGATTGTAATTGATTGTTGCTGATGGTGGACACCAGCAGGCCAAACCCCAGCAGGGCCGCCAGGTAAACGGCGGCAAGCAGGTATAACAGGATAAGGCTCCCTACGGGAACAATCCCATAAAAAAGCCGCGCAACCAGCAGTCCAATGGTCAGTACGATCATGCCAACGACCCAGAAAGGGATCAGTTTTCCCAAAATGAACTGCCATTTCTTTATCGGGGTTACATTGATTTGTTCGATGGTACCGATCTCTTTTTCCCGCACGATGTTCAGTGAAGAAAGAAATCCGCCTACCAGTGTAAGCAATAATACCAGCACGCCCGGAACGATGTACCAGGTAAATCGCTCATAGGGATTAAACCAGGCGGTGGAGGAAATATCGATCCCTGCGGGGCCGGCCATGGGTTGGCCATTGCTCATCAGCCGGATGTCCTGGTTAAAATCTCTGATAACCGTAAGCAGGTAAGCAGAGCCGATCCCCGATTTGGTACCGTTAATGGCATCTGCAGTAATATTGAGCGGCTGACGGCCTTCTCTTAAGAGGTTGCGCTCAAATGATGCCGGTATTTCCAGGATGATATCGGCAGTGCCGTTTTCCAGGGTAAACATGGCCTGCTTATAAGCGGGTGCAACGGTTACGATCCTGAAATATCCGGACGCGCCTATTTTGGAGATCAGTCTTTGCGCGTAGCTGCTGTGGTCCTGATCAACGATTGTAAGGTTGATGTTTTTTACATCAAGATCCATGGCAAGCGGTAATACGCCTAATTGGATCACCGGTAGCATAAACATCATCACCAGGATGGTTTTGTTCCGGAACATCTGGCGGAATTCTTTCTGTAATATGAAGCGGAGCGTTCTCATGTTAACCTGGTTTTGAATCGTTTTACAGTGATGGTTAAAAGCAGGATGGTCATGATGCAAAGAACCCCCATTTCTTTCCATACATAGGCCAGCCCAAGACCTTTGAGCATTACTGATTTTACGGCGGCATAATACCACCTGGCGGGTACAAGGTTAGAGATCCATTGAAATGGTAAGGGCATGTTCTCCAGGGGGAAAATGAACCCGGTAAAAATGATGGTTGGCAGCATTAACCCCATCATGGAAATAAGGAGCGCTGTTTGCTGGGAGCTGGTGGCATTGGAGATCAGCAGCCCGAAGGAAAGACTGGTGGCAATAAAGAGGAGGGTGATCACAAACAGGAGCAAAAGACTTCCGGCTAAAGGAACGTTTAATACATAAACAGCCAGCAGAAGAATGACGGAGAAGTTGACCAGCGACAGCAACAGGAAGGGGACCGCTTTGGCCACCAATACCATCGCCGGTTTGAACGGGGATACCAGCAGTACTTCCATAGTGCCGGTTTCCTTTTCCCGGACCACCGCTACCGAGGTTAGTGCTGTGCAAACGATCATCAGGATAAGCGCCAATACGCCCGGTACAAAATTGATGGAGCCATTGCCTTCTTCATTGTACATCATGCGCAGTTCCGGTATAATGGCAAGCGGTGAAGATACTGCGGTTAAATGTTCCTGCTGAAAATCCTGTACAATGGCGCTGATATACCGGGTAACCGTTTTTGAAATATTCGGTTCTGAACCGTCTGTGAGTACCTGAAACCCTGCCCGCTGTGTGTTGATGAGGTCGCTGCTGAACCCGGAGGGGAAGATCAGGGCAGCTTTGATATGCCCTTTTTTGAATTCGTTTTCTATTTCGGTGGGCGACAGTTGCTTTTCCTGCACATTGAAAAGCGCGGATGATTTTAGCCGGGTAACCAACTGTTGGGCCAGGACGTCGCCGGAAGTATTGATAACAACAAGGTCCGTATTTTTTACTTCACTGGTAAGCGCATAGCCAAAGAGCAGGATCTGCACCAGGGGCAATCCAAACAGGATAAGGAGGGTGCGCCTGTCGCGGAATACATGGTAAAATTCTTTGCGGATAAAAACGAGTAGCTGTTGCATCTTCTTTCGGATTGTTAAACAATTGTACCGGGCACTGCGGAACCTGCTGCTTTTAAAGATCCTTGCGCCGGGCCGTTCGGGCCAGCCGGTAAAATACTTCGTCCATATTATCACAGCCAAACCGTTGCATCAGGTTGGCCGGTGTATCCAGCGCTTCTATTTTTCCGTCTACCATTATGGTTACCCGGTCACAATAGGCGGCTTCATCCATGTAATGTGTGGTTACAAAAATGGTTACCTCTTTTTCGGCGGCTTCATAAATCATATCCCAGAACTGGCGGCGGGTTACAGGATCTACGCCCCCGGTGGGCTCGTCCAGAAAAACGATCCGGGGCTGATGGAACAGCGCGATGGCAAATGCCAGCTTCTGCTTCCATCCCAGCGGCAGGCCGCTTACCAGTTTGGTAGCTTCTTTTTCCAGGCCCAGCGATTGCACCAGCTCGCGGCTCCGTTCCTTTATAACCTTAAGCGGAACACCGTAGATACCGCCAAAGAATTTTATGTTTTCCAGCGGGGTAAGATCGTCATACAGGGAAAACTTCTGGCTCATATAACCGATATGCTGCTTGATCTTTTCCTGCTGCCGGTATACATCAAAGCCGGCTACGGTGGCATGGCCGGAGCTTGGGTAGGAAAGCCCGCATAACATGCGCATCGCCGTGGTTTTTCCGGCGCCGTTGGCGCCCAGGAAGCCAAAGATTTCGCCCGGTTTCACGCTGAAGCTGATCCGGTCCACCGCCAGGAAATCGCCAAATTTCTTGGTGAGCTCGTGGCATTCAATGGCGGCGCTGCTTAAAGCAGGGGATGCCGGTTTATGGTTGATTGCGGGATTCATACGGTAATGAATTTGTTGTGGCCAGTCTTATGAAACAATCTTCGATAGTAGGCGCAATGGGTTGAACGGTTACTTGCCGGTGCGCCTTTGATTCCGCATATTCCCTGATAAGCGCCTGATCGTCTCCTGCATGCGGCCGGAGCGTTACATGCAGCCATTCTCCAAAAGCGTAGCAGCTTTCTGTCTGGCTCCAGGACCGGAGGTCTTTTAACAGCGTGTAGATGGAAGCTGCTTTAACGGCGTATAATGTTTCCGGAAAGGCGCCGGTGATCTGCGCGGGGGTGTCTATGTTAAGGATCTGCCCGGCTTGAATAAGTGCTATACGATCGCATAATACGGCTTCTTCCATATAGGGTGTGGATACGAGTATGGTGATGCCCTGTTGCTTCAGTTTTTGCAGCATTTCCCAAAACTCTCTTCGCGATACCACGTCCACACCGGTTGTCGGCTCATCCAGGAACAATACCGCCGGCTTGTGGATCAGCGCGCAGCACAGCGCCAGCTTTTGTTTCATTCCCCCCGAAAGTTTGCCGGCCCTGCGGTTTTTAAAGGGTTCGATCTGGTCGTAAATATCCTTTATCAGTTCGTATTGTGTTGCCACATTGGTGCCAAAAAGCGCGGCAAAAAAAGTGAGATTTTCCTGAACGGTCAGGTCCTGGTACAGTGAAAATTTGCCGGGCATATACCCAACCGTGCGGCGGATCTGTTTGAAGTCTTTTACAACATCGTACCCGGATATCCTGGCCTGTCCCCGGTCGGCCGGCAGCAGGGTTGTAAGAATGCGGAACAGCGTTGTCTTTCCTGCACCATCGGGCCCGATCAGACCAAACAGCTCTCCCTTTTTTACTGCCAGGGATACATCAGCCAGCGCGGGTACCGCTCCCTTATTATAGCTTTTACTTATGTGGTCGGCTATAATGGGCGTATCTCCGGGATCTGCTGACAGGGTGGTATATAAATTATCCTTTTTCATGAAACAGCACTTCACCGTACATTCCGATCTTTAGATAGCCGTCATTTTTGACCGTCACTTTTATCGCGTACACCAGGTTGGCACGTTCATTTTTGGTTTGGATCGTTTTGGGTGTAAACTCTGCCTTGTCGCTGATCCAGCTTATAATGCCCCGGTAGTTTTTGTAGGACTTATTGCCATTGTCTATACGAACGGTAACCGGTTGTTGCAGTTTAAGAGCCGGCAGCTGATCGCCGGTTATATAGGCCCTCAGTGTCAGCGTATCAAGGTTTGCGATCTTGTACAGGGGTTTCCCGATGGTGACCATCTCTCCCTGCAGCGCATATCTGGTTAACACAATACCTGCAATGGGGTTAATGATCTGTCCCCGTTCAACCTGTAATTGTGTTTGGGCTTTTGCTTTTTCGAGCGGCGCTCTTCCACTGAGGATGGTCCTGTTGCGGGTAGCGGCATTGGAGCTGTACAGGCTGATCTGCTGCCGGGTAACGGCCATTTGCTTCTGTGTTTCTATGATCCGGGCCTCCATGTCGTCCAGCTGTTTTTGAGGTGCGGCGGCGGCGGCAACAAGATTTTGCAGCCGGTGACGCTCTTTGTTCAGATTCTGCAAAATGGCCTCCTGAACGGCTAGCTGGCGTTGTGCTACACCTATCTCCTGGGCGGGAGATACTACCTGTTGCTGAAGAGCACTGATGCTTGCCTGGGTCTGTTCGCGCTGGAGCTGCTGTAAAGCAACATCGATCTGGCCAACCACCTGCCGATATTGCAGCGGGTCGCCCTCCCGGATCCCGAATTGCAGCACTGTGCCTGCCTGCTCTGCCGATACAATGACCTCATCCGCTTCAAAATTACCCGCAGCGTCAAAGTCCTTTTTATTGCCGTTGCAGGCAAGAAGGATCAAAAGAAGCCCACTGAGAAAATATGATTTCATATGCGTATTGTTTAGTATCCGGAAATTGTTTGATAAGTGATGCGGGCATTCAGCAATTGTACCTGGTGCAGGTTTTTTAACTGCCTTGCCGCGTGCTCGGCGTTAAGCTGCGTGATGTATTCATGTGTGGTGATGACGCCGTTTTCCAGCTGGGCCACGGCGGACCGCGTGACCTGTGTTCTTAAGGCAATGACCTCGTCATCCTGCAGCAGCAGCTTTGTATATTTGTTGATGGCATTGGTTTCTTTTGTTAAAGCGGCCTTTGTGTTTAGCAGGAATGTTTCCCTGTCTGCTTCCAGCTCCCTGCGGTTGAGCTCCATTATTTTTTTATTGTTCTGGTAGGTGTATAAACTACCCAGCGGAAAACTGAACCGGATGCCGCCAACAGCAAAAGCATCGAACGAATTTTTCAATACATTGAGCGCTGGACGGCCATAGCCGGCCTGCATGAAGGCCGCAACCCTGGGTGCCCAGCCGGTTGTCAGCGCTTTTTCCCGGAGCGTAACATTTTTTTTCTGCAGATCAAAGAGCCGGAGCTCAGGGCGGCGAATGGCCGTGTCGGGACCTGGAGGATCGGGCGGTACCAGGCGGGCCGGAACAGGGGCTCCGATAAACAGTGCAAGCGTTTCCCTGATGGTATTTTGATCGGAAATCATCTCGGCTGTACCCATATCCGCTTTGATCAGCTCTGCCTTTAATTCGGTTACGCTGACGGGAGCGGCGACTCCGTTTTGCGCAGCTGCCTTTGTTTTTTCCAGGGAAGAAGCAATGTTGTTTTTATAAATTTCCTGCTGCTGCAATTGGGCATCCAGCAACAGAATGGAAAAGAATAGTTGGGTAACCCGTTCCTTTACCGATTGAAAACTGATCTCGATTTGTTGTAACTGCATGGCCCCGCCGGTTTTTAAAAGTTCCTTTTGGCTTTTGGCAACACCTCCGTCGTATAGGGCCTGCGTTACCTCGCCCTGTATACGGTACTGATCCTTACTTAGCTCGGATACACCGGGCATTGCAACCGGGATCTTTGTAACGTCCGTTTGATAGGTAGCCTGTCCGTTGACGGACAGTTGCGGCAGCCAGGAACGGGTCGTGTTTTCAATAGCGTAACGGGAGCTTTGCCGGAGCAGGTCTTGTTTTTTTATCGCAGGGAAATTTTTTCTTGCCAGCTGATAACAGTCATCCAGACTGAGCGGCTGCCCCAAACTCCACAAGGGAAGCAGCAGTATAAAGCAGGATGTCCACCGTTTCATGTTTTTATATTTACTGTTTGATTGAATCATTTTACCTTTAACATGGCACGCATCCACTTTGGTACCAGCTTTTTCCGCTCTTCCATAAGCACAGGGAACTGTGTTCCGATCTTGGGGGAAATCACTTCCAGGCCCGGACGCATGGCAAAGGGAAAAATGCAGAGCGACATAATGTTAATAAAGAGTTGCTCCGGCGCTACATTGGGGTTTTGTTCTTTCAGCTGTTTGGCAAATGCGGAGTCCAGCACATGGTCCACCCCTTTTAAGAGTGCTGCAAATTTTTTTGGGGCATTGCGCATGGCATTCAGCACAAAGAGCGGCAGGTCCGGGTTGGCTGCCAGCATACTGATGTAGCGGTCTGAAATGATATGGATCTTGTCATCGAGTGAGGATTGCGGATCCTGGAGTACGGGGAGTATCAATCCAAAAAAGCTGCTTAGTTTTTCCTGCATCACTAATTCGAACAGTTTCTCTTTGCTGCGGAAATAGTAGTTCAGCAGGGCGAGGTTGATACCTGCAGCTTCTGCAATATCCCTTGTACGGGTTGCTGCATAGCCTTTTTCCATAAATACTTTCCGGGCGGCTTCCTTTATTTTCTCCTCGGAAGACAGCGCTTCCTGTTGTTTCTTTTTTGCCATTTCAGGGCAAAGTTGGGAAGAAAAAATAATTTAAACAAATTTTTTAATCAAATGATTAATTCTGATTAAAACCGGGAACTTCTTTGCTCTGTGATTTTTGTTTTAACTATGGGTTACTCCGGCTAAGGATCCTGCTAAAGCGGGCAATATCTGCCTCTGGAAGTAAAGGTTGCTGATGCAGCAGGTGCTCCACCAGCTGGTGGGCGAAATAAGGTGCCAGCGAGCAGCCCTTGGTGCCCATGCCGTTGAGAATGCCGATATTGGTATACAGGGGGTGAAAGCCGGCAAAGGGCCGGCGCTCTACGGTAGCCGGGCGCACCGAAGCTTTGTGGTCATGGATCTTAAAGGGAACTTTCAGCCATTGGTTTAATGTTTGTTCTGTCGAATACCGGAAATCTGTTGTAGGGTTGTCATTTTCAAAATCCCATATATTGTTGGTGCCTGCCCAAAATATCCCCGGTTCTGCCATAGGCGCCAGCAACATGGATTTTTTATACAGGTGACCATGCGGGAGTTCGGGAGCTTCGATGATCAGTGCTTCGCCCTTGTTCAGTGCAAAGGGCAATAGTGAAAAATAAGGATTGGCCGCCCCGGCTGCACCATCGCAAAACAGCAGTTTGTCTGCGGTATGATCCTTATAATGAACGGAGCCGCCTTCCACCCGGAGCTGCCCAAAATCGAGCGGCTCTTCCAGGAGCCGGTGCTGTTGTTTTAAAAAGGCACGCCAGGCCGGAAGCAATTGCTGCAGGTGCACGATATAAGCGGGCTCAATAAGGCCAATACCAAATTCGTAATTGAAATAATTAGTGTAAGGCGCCTCGTTTTCCAAAAGGGAAATATAGTCCTCTTTTTGAGCAAGCCTCCTAAGGAAACTTTCTTTCATAAAGGGGTTGGGAAAGAAATCGATGATAGCGGTTCGGGTGATGGCAGGCAGGTTAAGGAAGGCGCCCATTGCATTGTAAGCATTTTCAGCAAAAGGAATAATGACATCATCCAGCCATACTTTAACCACACGCCGCCCGGTTACAGGATTAATGATACCGGCCGCCACTTTTGAAGGCGTATTGGGCACGGCTTCGTCAATAAGAATAAAGTCAACGCCTGCCTGGTGACAAAACCAGGAGAGAAAAGTGCCACTGATGCCCTGGCCGATGATAATAACTTTTTGTATACTGTGATCCATTAATCTATGGGTTTATAACAAACAGCCTTAAACGCAAATGTAATTGATAATTACTGTTTGAGTGGCCATGGCTTGTCTTTACCGGATATTCTTCATCTTTGCGTATGCCAAATCCGTATTTCCGTTTTAAGCAGTTTGTTATTCATCAGGATCGCTGTGCGATGAAGGTAACCACGGATGCCTGTTTGTTTGGGGCCTGGGTGGCGCACCAATTAACGGATGAAACTAAAACGGTTCTGGATGTGGGTGCGGGAACGGGGCTGCTGTCATTGATGATTGCACAAGCCGGAAGCCGACTGGTCGACGCCATTGAAATACAGGAGCCCGACTATAAACAAGCCGGGGAAAATATTGCCCAAAGCGGCTTCCATACCGGCGTCCGGCTGATGCCGGGTAATGTGCTGGAGTATGTCTTTGATCGTACCTATGATGCTATTGTTAGTAATCCGCCGTTTTATGAAGGTGATCTGAAGGGCGGAAAACTGAATAAGAATATCGCGCACCACAGCGAAGCATTGTCCCTGCCGGATCTTCTTTCTTTTATCCGGAAACAACTGGCCGCGGATGGCCTTTTTTTTCTGCTGCTGCCGGCTAAAAGGGAGCAGGAGCTGGCGGCGCAGCTAAAGGCGTTTGATTTATATAAGAACCGCTGCTGTTATGTGCGGCAAACCGAAACACACGCGCCGTTCCGGATAATGATAAGTGGGTCCCTTAGAAAAGGAGATTATCAGGAAGAGGAAATCGTGATCCGTAAAGAAAACGAATATACCCCGGAGTTTAAAGCACTCCTGCAACCCTACTATCTGCACCTGTGATCAGGGAAGCAGTTCCGCCAGGGTTGTCAGGCCGGGCAACTGCAGGTCAATATCGAAATCGGGGAGCGGCATCGGTTCGTTGGTA
Source organism: Niabella hirudinis (assembly GCF_051201075.1). Taxonomy (NCBI): domain Bacteria; kingdom Pseudomonadati; phylum Bacteroidota; class Chitinophagia; order Chitinophagales; family Chitinophagaceae; genus Niabella; species Niabella hirudinis. The sequence goes on along the minus strand of NZ_JBPEHJ010000010.1, from coordinate 17,792 downwards.
GTGGTCAGGAACACGGTATGCATGCCGGCACTGCGGCCAAACTTCATATCCGAGCTATTATTGCCCACCATAATGGATCTGGAGAGGTCGATATCGGGAAAATCCTTAACGGCCTCCAATGCCATACCGGGGTTGGGCTTCCGGAAAAAATCGGTGGAGTTTACGGCTGTGGCATAATAGATGGCAGGTATATGCCCGTTGTTTTTCTTTACTTCATCGCTGAGCAATTGATGAATGGCGTGTAGTGCTTTTTCATCCATCAGTCCCTTGCCGATGCCGCGCTGGTTGGTGACAATGACTACGTGTTTAAAGTACCGCGTAAATTTTCCGATAGCCTCCGGTACGCCGGGATAAAATACGAATTCGCCTGTATGAAAAATATAACTACCGTCTTTTTCCTCGTTGATCACGCCGTCCCGGTCCAGGAATAGTGTCCAGCTCTTATCAATTTTGGTTAATGTAAAAGGTTTTTGTGCAAAATCGGACTGCGCCCGGAGGTAGTCCTGCGGAATGCCGATATCTATAAAATATCCATCGCCGGTAGTGCCTGAAAGCCCGCCTTCGGCAACCGCTTTTTCCAGGAAGTCGTTTTCAAAGGAAAACTTTTTTGGGAAGGGTTTTTGAAGAAATGCGGCTTTGTTAATCAGGTAAGTGCCGGCGTTGATCAGCCCGGTTTCATAAAACTGTTTTTCTTTGAAGCTGGTAATGGTGCCGGCTTCATTTAAGGTAACCACGCCGTAGCGGTCGAAGTGCTGCATCTGCTTCAATGCCAGTGTGCATACGGCTTTTGAAGCTATATGGGTTTGCTGAACTGCGTTCAGATCAAAAGCAAAAAAACTATCGCCGTTTACCGCCAATACGTTTTCTCCTTCGGCCTCCTGCAATGCCAGCCGGATGGCGCCGCCCGTACCCAGCGGCGTTGCTTCCACGCAAACCTTGTATGTTAACAGGGGAAACGCTTGCTGAAGCCAGGCTTCGATGGCTTCATGTTTATAGCCGAGACTGAAAATAAATTTCTGAACGCCCTGTTGCCGTAACCGGGTAATAACATAGTAAAGAAACGGTTTTTCCGCAACCGGGGCCATGCATTTAGGCAGGTCCGGTACGGCCTCTCGAAGCCGGGTGCCCAATCCGCCCGCCAGCACAATGGCCTCCTGTGCATTGTTCCAGTTTCCTTCCAAACGTTTTTGAAGCATTATTGTAGTGAATAGGGAATGGTGAATAGGGAATAGTAAACAGGGATAACCGTTTTACTCAATAAAATATTGTGCTTCTACCAGCTGGCAAATACTATGGCCCAGCAGCATGTGGCATTCCTGTATACGGGGGGTATCGGAGGATGGGATGTTGACCAGGAAATCGGAGGTCGTTTTCAGGATGCCGCCGCTGGCCCCGGTAAACCCGATGGTGGTCATACCCTTTGCCTTTGCCTGTTCAAAAGCCCGGACGATATTTTGTGAGTTTCCCGAAGTGCTGAGTCCAACGAGCACATCTCCCTTTTTGCCAATACCATCAATGATGCGGGAGTAGATTACATCAAAACTGTAGTCATTGGCAACCGCTGTAAGGTAAGAAGTATTGCAGTGTAGTGCTTCCGCCGGCAGGGCTTTGCGGTCCTTATAAAAGCGGCCGCTGAATTCGGCTGCAAGATGCTGGGCATCTGCGGCGCTTCCGCCGTTACCGCAGAAGTATACGCTGTTGCCATTCCGGAAGGCGGTTACAATGGCATTGACCGCCTGTGCTACTGTTTGCAGCAATGGCTCGTTTTCCAGCACCTGTTTTTTAACATCGATGGAAGCCTGCACCAGGGATTTGAGTTGATTATTCATAGCTAAACTGTCCAGGTTTTTAATCCGTGTTTTACAAACTGGTAGTTGCGGTACTGGCCGCCAAACTGGTCCAGGCTGGTTCGCACCCCGTATTTGGTATTGCCGGGGCAATAAAAAATCATAAAACCGCCTCCGCCTGCGCCACTGATTTTTCCACCGGAGGCCCCGTTTTTTTTGGCGGTATCATAAATGGTATCAATCAGCTCGTTATTGATACCTGCTGCCATACGACGTTTTTGTTCAAAACCAATATCGAGGATCCGGCCAATTTCATCCAGTTGGCCCTTCAGCAATGCTTCCTTCATCATCTGGGCCTGTTGTTTGAGCTGATGCATGGCTTCTATGGAATGACTTTTCTTTTCTGTTACGTTCTTGCTTTGTTCAATGATGATCTTTGCAGATTCCCTGCTGGTGGAAGTATAGTAAAGCAGCAGGTTGTTTTCCAGCTCATCCAGGTAGCGCTGCCGGATGCGCAGTGGGTTTACGATCACTTTATCGCTGCTGTAAAATTCCATATAGTTTACGCCTCCAAAAGTGGCCGCATACTGATCCTGACGCCCGCCGGCGAGCTGGAGGTCGCTGCGCTCGATTTCGTAGGCATAGTGGGCAATATCGTATTCGCCCAGGGGCAGCTGCAGCATTTCTACAAATGCGCCTACGATAGCTACCACCAAGGTAGATGATGTGCCCAGCCCGGATCCTGCGGGTGCATCTACATACGTGCTCAGGCGGAAGCCGTCCGTTGCAAAGGGGTAATCTTTCTGTATGCGGTTGTATACACCCTTCAGCAGGTCAAGCTTTCCATTTAATGGCAGCACAGAAGCCCGGTCAAAACATTCGGTTTCGTTCCGGTCCAGCGCTTCCAGCGTGATTTTGCCATCGGTGGTCCGCTCAATGGTGGCATTCGCATTCAGCGAGATGGTGGCATTCAGAATGGCGCCGCCAAATTCATCGCAATAGGGGCTAACATCGGTACCCCCGCCTGCCAGCCCAATCCTTAAAGGCGCTTTACTTCTGTGAATCATTTTTTGTTGATTTACCAGCCAGGTCAATAATGGCGTTGACCAGATGATCCCAGCTGTACTTTTCTTTTTCGGTGCGAAGATGTGGAATAAAGTGGGTTTCTCCTAATCGGAAATATTCAACAATAGCGTTTGCGATGGAACCGGCCTCCGGCTCCGCTACCAGCCCGCTTTTCAGATGCGGCACCAGCGCCGGTAACCCGCCTACATTGGTAACCACCATTGGCTTTTCGAAGTAATAGGCCAGGGGCGTTACCCCGCTTTGCGTGGCATTGCGGTAGGGCTGTACCAGCAGGTCGGCCGCGCATAGGTAATACCGTACTTCGCCATCCGGGATAAAGTCGGTCCGCAAAATAAGCTGGTCGCGGATGCCGAGGGTGTCGATCAGGGTCTGATAGCCGGCTTCATCTTCGTAAAACTCACCGGCGATCAACAATTTAATTTCTGATTTCTGATTTCTGATTTCTGGTTTCTGATCGCTACCGGGACTGATCTCTGATGTTTGATGTTTGATGTTTGAAACCGCTTCCAGCAACAGGTCCAGCCCTTTGTATTTCCGGATGAATCCGAAGAATAAAATGATCTTTTCATCTGCCGGCAGCTTTAAATGATTGCGGGCCTCTGTTTTGGAAACAGGCGTTCCAAAATTGTCGTACAGGGGATGTAATACCTGTAATGCCGGCTTTTGGGTAAAACTGCGCAGGTCTGCCATTACTTTATCGCTCATCGTAATAAAACCATCGCAGGCTTTTATAAAATAACGGGTGAAGGGGGCGTCCCCCGGGCGTTTTTCGTGGGGGATGATATTGTCGGCGATGCAGATGATTTTTGTTCTTTTGTTTTTCCGTACCCTTCTCAGAATGGTTCCCAATGCAGGCCCCATAAAGGGCAACCAGTAACGTACCACTATAATATCCGGCTGTTCTTTTGCTATATCGTTGCCCACCCTGATCCAGTTAATGGGATTGACGGCATTGATGCGGGTATGAATGGTAATGGTTTCGGGAGCCGGTTCATCGGTATACTGCGTTTTCCCGGGAAAAAGAAAGGAGGGGTATTGCAGCGAATAGGACCAGATCGAGCAATCGTGTCCCATATCGGCAAATGCCTTTGCAAGCCGGTGATTGAAGGTGGCCAGCCCGCCGCGCAGGGGATGCGCTGGTCCTATGATGATTACTTTTGGCATCAGTTCCTGTTCAAAATTTAAACCCGCCTATGAATCCAATCCCGTAGTTGCTTCAATTAAATAGCTATTGCGCCCCGGCGCGTTTCGTGAAATCAGTTCCCCGATAAACCCGGCCAGGAAGAGTTGTACGCCGATAACGACAGCCGTAAGGGAAATATAAAAACCCGGGCGGTTGGTGATCGAAAAATCGGCGCTAACGATCTTTGCAATAACCAGGTACAACGCGGAAAAAAAGCCGATCATGAAAAACAGCATTCCCCATACGCCAAAGAAATGCATGGGGCGTTTGGAAAATTTTCCTACGAAAGTGATGGACAGCAGATCGAGGAACCCGTTGATGAACCGGTCCCAGCCAAACTTGCTTACGCCGTATTTACGCTTGCGGTGTTCCACCACTTTTTCGCCAATCTTTCTAAAGCCGGCCCATTTGGCCAGTACGGGTATGTAGCGGTGCATTTCTCCATAAACCTCGATGCTCTTTATCACTTTTTTATTGTAGGACTTGAGACCGCAATTCATATCGTGCAGCTGAATACCGCTCATGCGGCGGTTGGCGGCGTTATAGATCTTTGAGGGAATGTTTTTTGTGAGGGTATTATCGTACCGTACCTTTTTCCATCCGCTCACCAGGTCGTACCGGTCATCCTTAATCATCCGGTATAATTCCGGAATTTCATCGGGGCTGTCCTGCAGGTCGGCATCCATCGTAATGACTACATCGCCCTGCGCCGCGCGAAAGGCCTCATTCAGCGCTGCCGATTTACCGTAGTTGCGCTGGAATTTGATGCCCCTGATCTGCGGGTTTTGTTCACGGAGCCGGCCAATCACCTGCCAGGAGTCATCCGTACTGCCGTCATCTACAAAAATGATTTCGTAACTGAAATGGTTTTCCTGCATTACCCTGTTGATCCACGTGGCCAATTCCGGCAATGATTCTTCCTCATTTAATAAAGGTATAACTACAGAAATATCCATTTTTAATTTTTCTTTGACAAAGATAAGGTGCCTGCTATAGCTGTTGTAACAACTACGCCAATAAGTAAGAAGTCAAAAACTGTTCCTGCAATAACCATCGGTATAAAATATTTGCGGGTATCCTTTGCCTGTTGGTCAATTTCCAGGGGGGTCCGGTCTCCCGGGGTTTTCAGCTGGACCTCTTTCTGCATGGCTACCGCTTCATCCATTTTCTTTGGGTTTGCCACCCAGAATATCCAGGTGTATACTACCATTAGCAGGGTGGCCACTATAAAGCACCGGAATCCTTCATTAAATAAGGCGCCAAATGTTTTGTTGCCTTTAGTGCGGTACATTGCCCATACAATTCCTGCTCCATAAAGAAGGTATCCAATAAAATGCAGGGGCGAATTATCCGGCGTTCCTGACAGCTGCAGGATGAATCCTGCCAGGATCATTAGAATACCTGTTACGAGCCCCTTCCTGGTTGCGTTTGAAATCATGTGTTCTGAACTAAATTGAAAGATTCGTCTGGTTATTATGTACAATGCCCCATGGTTTGCCGGTAAGCGGCCTGCCCGTAAATGCGGAATTGCTGCTCTGTGAGCGAATTGCATCGGTCGTCAGTTCCCATTTTTGGGAAGGATTGAAAACCGTCAGCGAAGCTGTGGCTCCCTCCTCAATGGAGGGTACCGGCAGGCCGAGGATCTTGCGGGGATTGATAGAGAGGAGCTCTACCCAACGTTCCTGTGGCACTTCTGGCAACACCGTGTTGCCCACCGCATAAACCGTTTGCAGACCGATCATGCCGTTTTTTGCATATTCAAACTCCACCATTTTGTGATCCTTATTGTAGGGGATATGATGGCTGGCAATACAGTCGATGGTGCCGTCCACAATCCCTTTTTGCAGGGCTTTGCGATCATCGGCCGTGCGCAGGGGTGGGTTCAGCTTGAGGTTGGTATCGTAGGTTTGAAGATCTTCTTCTGTAAAAAACAGGTGTGCGGGCGTTATGGAAACGGTCACATTTGTTTTTTTCTGCCGGGCCTCCTTTATCAGTTTTAAGGAAGCTGCGGTGGTAACGCCCGTAAGGTGCAGGCGGGATCCGGCGTATGCGGCCAGTTTCAGGTCCCGGGTAATCAGCAGTTCTTCTGCTATGGCCGGTTTGGCCTGCAGGCCCAGCCTTGTGGAGGTAATGCCTTCGTTCATCAGTCCGTGAGGCTGAATATCTTTATTGTCCGGCAACTGGATCAGCACCCCGTTAAAGGGTTTTATGTATTGCAGGGCTTTTACCATGATATCTGAAGACTGGATGGCGTTTTTGCCATCTGTAAAAGCGATGGCGCCGGACTGCCGCATGTCATAAATTTCGGCCAGCTCCTTACCCTCGGTATTTTTGGTAACGGCGCCCAGCGGATGAATGCTTACCGGCAGCGGTGCGGCTTTTGCCCGGATGTATTCTACGATCGATTTTTGGTCGATGGCCGGTTTGGTATTGGGCACAATACAAATGTCGGTAAAGCCACCGGCGGCGGCGGCGGCGCTTCCGCTGGCCAGTGTTTCGCGGTACTCGTACCCCGGATCGGCAAAATCAGCAAAGAGGTCCACCCATCCCGGGCTTACATGCAGACCTTTGCCATCAATTGTTTTAACGCCTTTGGGGCTCAGATTTTTACCAATGGATTGAATGATTCCGTTTACAATAAGGATATCAGCTGTGCGACCATTAAAAGAAGATGTGGGGTCGATGATCTTGGATTGCTTAATGAGCATTTTCATTAAGGTGCGAAGATAAGGTCAATTTCTGATTTTTAATGGAATATGCAGGATCTATTAGCATGTTTGGGTATAAATCAGGGCCATTTCTTCTGTCATTAACTTAAAAACCGGTGAAAACGGAAAATGTAAAAATGTTCCGCCCTTCTTTTGACTTGGAATGGGAAAATATATTATATTTGCAGCCCTTCCGATAACCCCGGTATGACGGAGGTAAAACAGTTCGGGACGTAGCGCAGCCCGGTAGCGCACTTGCATGGGGTGCAAGGGGTCGCTAGTTCGAATCTAGTCGTCCCGACACTTAAAGAAGCTCAGCAGCAATGCTGGGCTTTTTGATTTTATGCCGGTAGCGCATCCCGCTTTGGCGGGAGGGTCGCTAGTTCGAATCTAGTCGTCCCGACACTTAAAGAAGCTCAGCAGCAATGCTGGGCTTTTTGATTTTATGCCGGTAGCGCATCCCGCTTTGGCGGGAGGGTCGCTAGTTCGAATCTAGTCGTCCCGACACTTAAAGAAGCTCAGCAGCAATGCTGGGCTTTTTGATTTTATGCCGGTAGCGCATCCCGCTTTGGCGGGAGGGTCGCTAGTTCGAATCTAGTCGTCCCGACACTTAAAC
>NZ_JBPEHJ010000010.1:0-10315 GCF_051201075.1 Niabella hirudinis | reverse complement strand
GCAATGCTGGGCTTTTTGATTTTATGCCGGTAGCGCATCCCGCTTTGGCGGGAGGGTCGCTAGTTCGAATCTAGTCGTCCCGACACTTAAAGAAGCTAAGCAGCAATGCTGGGCTTTTTGATTTTATGCCGGTAGCGCATCCCGCTTTGGCGGGAGGGTCGCTCGTTCGAATCTGGTCGTCCCGACCAGTAAAAAAAGCTTCTTATTTTTTCAGAGGCTTTTTTACTGCCCTTTTTTCTGTTACGGAATACCATTTACGTGCGCACCTACTTTTACCAATACCACCATTTTTTTGGGGGGGGGACAACACTTTTGACTGTTCATGTTTTTATGCAGCTGAAGGCCTCTCAGGATGTCCTGTTCCATTTGTTTCAGTGCGTTTTCGAGCGGGTAAAAATCCCATTACCTGTGATATTGTAAGTAGTAATAATATTCCAGATGCATTAAAAACAAATTCCTCAGCGATTTTGAAAATCCTTCATTCATATTTTAACATTATGTTGTATATGATTTTCTTTTCATAATCACTCAGCGTTTTTGATTCATTATTCTGAATGAAATGACGCTTAAACCCAATGATGGCATATTCCGGGACGCTTATATCATAACCAATTACACGTAGCGCTAATAAGGGATTGAAATCGGGCGGAGGTTCTTTTAAATTGTTGATATCATACCAATATCCAAATCCAGCCAAGGCAAGCCGGGACCACGGGAAGAGGACACTGGGGTCGTTCTTTCTCATAGGGGCAAAGTCTGAGTGCCCAATAATGTTTCCTGTTGGTATGCTATATTTTTCCTTTAAATAAGTGAGTAGTTTAATAAGTGCGTTAATCTGGGCACTTGTAAACAGATCTTTTTCGCCGTTGTTGTCAATTTCTATTCCGAGGCTGCACGAATTCATATCACTAATGTTTCCCCATTTACCAGCACCGGCGTGATAAGATCTGACATAATCGTTTAGCATTTGATAAACCGCGCCATCCCTGCTGACTACATAGTGTGCACTGCTTTCTAATTTCTTTCGAAAAGAAAAAGTAAAAAGCGTTTGTTCAACACTATTTTGACCGGTGTGATGTAATATGATAAAATGAGGCTTCCTGATATTAAAATCGATAGCAGCGTACCAGTTGTCGGTATTAACCGCAGGGTTTAGCTTATCATCTGGTGTTGCGGAAATTTGGTCTATTATTGTTTGGAGGTTGTCATAATAAATCTTTCTCGAGTATGTTTTTTGTAAACTATCCGCCCGATACAAATAGTACTGTGGGGACCCATACACTAAAGCCTCAGGATTAATGTTAGTGTTTTTGGATATGAATGGTTTATACCTTAGGGGGGCAGGGGCTTCAAATGAGGCTTTGCTTGCGATTTCTGAAGGTGGGGGCTTTTGTTCTGGCGTTTTAAATACTGTTTGGTTAGTTTGTGGGGGGAGATTCTGTTGTTTGGCAGTATTACCTCGGGCATTTGGAATTGTGCTTAAAATATTTCTTTTTGATGGCACTGATTTATGGGCACATGCGAACAAAAAAAATCCCAAAATGATACTCCGTGATGGTATAAATCTAATCTGCATAAATTAGCGGATCAAAATTTTTAAAAAAATAGCAGGTCACTGAAAGGTACAAGAAAATAAATTAATTCTCAGAAAAACCGGGAAGAAAACCTTCTGATTTTAAGCACGCTATTTTTAGTAATTTGGCAATACCGTTTTTTAACTTCTTATAAAGAAAATATCAAAATGAAGGCCTTTCAATCAAAATTTGCAAAGAGTTTTAACATCGTTTCTATTCCAAGATTTTTGCTCTTTGATCAAACAGGGAAACTCATTAGCTTAAACGCGCCAAAACCAAGCGACAAGGATATATATGAGTTTATTGATAAACTATTGTAATATGAATTATTAATTCTCTATAATTTCCACTACAACACTGCATTATTCTCTATAAGTTCCTTAGACGCTAAAAGCAAAATTTTAAATACTTATGAACAAGTTAGATTTATTTTTAAAAAATAAATTAGAATAAATCGCAATTCTATATTACATTTACCATCGCCAATTTGAACCAGCAACATATAAAAGAATGTAATCAAACATCTGTTTAAAATAATAGGAAGGCAAATGCGTTAGGTGACCCCTCTGGACTGCATGGTTTTTCCAAAATATTTTACGGACATAGTTCAATCAGAATTTGTATTCAATATGAATACGTTTATTGTCGTTCCGGATTTTTAAACGACAGTTTTTCAGGAGCCCGTTTCTTGATGGGGACATATTCATGTGTATACATTAATTAGGGATTAAGACCAAAATACTATTTAAATGGATAATAATTTCGATGTTATCGTAATCGGCGGTGGCCCGATGGGGCTTGCCTGTGCCTATGAAACAGGAAAAAGAAAGGCATCCGTTCTGGTGCTGGAACGATTTCAATTCCTTAATCAGAAAGGCAGTTCTGCCGGCACTTCCCGGCAATACCGCATTCCCTATCCCGATGCCTACATGGTTAAAATGGCATTGGATGCTCAACCTTATTGGGATGCCCTTCAGCTGCACACTAAAACACCATTAATGGATAAAGTAGGCACGTTGTGGTTCGGAGATCCAACGGTTGTTTCTACTGAAGGCAATATTGGAGCAGCAGAAAAAGCGCTGCAGCAGTTAAATGTAAAATATGATAGCCTGACGGTCGAAAATATCGAGGAGGAGTTCCATTTTAGAAACTTACCCAAAAATTACACCGGATTATTTCAGGCAGATGGCGCCAGCATCAACCTGAAAGCAACGCTGGAACTGCTTTTTGAGCTGAACAGCAAAAACCCCTGTGTTCATCTAAAGGAAAATGCGCCGGTAATAAAAATCGAACGGAAGGATGGGATTTTCTATGTCAGTACACCCGAAGGGGTTTTTACAGCGCCAAAGCTGGTCATTACACCGGGGCCTTATATTAATGAGGTGCTTAAATTACAGGAGTTCCATGTAGCGGTTACCTATTGGGAAATGTCGTCGGCCTATTTTAGAAAAACGGACCCCAACATCCAATATCCTACCTGGTTTGTTTTTCAGAACGCTATTGAAGCAAATGGTAACCAATTTTACGGATTTCCAGGAGTAGACTGGGATTTTCCGGGATATATAAGGGTTGCACCCGATTTTGTAACAGAGCCGTTGACTAATCCGGAAAACGCCAGCCGTAAGCCCGATCCCCAGGCCTTGGGATATACCGCTCAATGGGTAAAAGACCACATGACGGGCCTGGGCATTGTTCCTGAGCACACTTCCACCTGCCTTATTGCCTTATCGAATATCAGGAATAAAGAATTGCTGCTGGATTTTGCGCCGGGCTATATTCCCGGTCATCAGGATATCGCTATCTATGCCACCGGCTGGGCAGCTAAATTCATCCCCTTCCTGGGAAAATTATTGGCCGATATGGCCCTGGACGGTAAAACCGATTATGATATTGCTCCCTTCCAGTTAGGTTTCAAATATTTTACGGCATTAAAACGATGAAACCGTTTTCCTTTTGGAGCCTGTTTGAATTTTAATAGACAGAAGATGTATAATGAACTGTAAAACGATTGAGAAGTTAAGATACATTAAGCAATAGGTTGACTAAACTATTCTTAATGCCTTAATAGTTTAAGAAAATAAATTTTTAACCAAACGCTTATTCAACCCTTTATTTTATTCAGCCATAAAAAATGATCATATTATGAAATCTCCAAACCTAAAAGACCTTCCGTTGAAGGCCGGACAACCAGACATCCGTTCTGTTGAGGTAGCCGTTATTGGCGCCGGTGTTTCCGGTTTATACAGCGCCTATCGGCTTACCAGTGATGCGCACAATCCTGTGGCGGCAAACCAGGTGCAGATCTTTGAAATGGGCGACCGCATCGGCGGCAGATTGGAATCGGTACAATTACCCGGCATGAGCATTACCGGCGAATTGGGCGGAATGCGCTACATGACCTCACAGGAGATTGTGACTTCCCTCATTGAAAAGGTATTCAAAGATGAATTGGAGCATGTTGATTTCCCTATGGGAAACGATGCCGATCTCTTTGGTTATTTCAGGAAGCAGCGCCTGCACATGGGCGATTGGGAAGCGGCGCAGAAAAAAGGAGAAAAATTACAAACAAGATATTATTTAAATGATGGTGATAGGGGCTATAGCGCCGATCAGCTGTTCAATAAGATCATCTACGACGTGCTGTCCAAGGATCCTTCATTTATGAATGAGTACGGCAACCTGATTGCAAACCCATCTCCCTATCAGTATACTTTTAAGATCACCAGGGAAGAATGGAACGACATTAAACCCAAACTGACTTATAACTTTGATGGCCCTTACAATGGAATGAAGGTTAACGAAATCGGGTTCTGGAACCTGATCAAAGACCGGGTTTCAGAAGAGGGGTATACTTTTTTATCGGTAGCGGGCGGTTATTATTCCAATACCATCAACTGGAATGCTGCAGAGGCTTTTCCTTATATGGTAGGTGATTTTTCAAATGCCGGATCTACCTATAAAACGATCAATGGCGGTTATGACCTGATTGCCTATGCCCTGGCAAATGCCTATCTCCAAAAAAGCGGTGCGAATATCTGGATGGGAAATCGCCTTGAGACGTTTACAAAACAAGCATCCGGCCCCTATAAGTATACCCTTGTATTTTTTAATGAGCAATCGCAATCAAAATGGATTTTAGAAACCAATAAAATCATTTTGGCCATGCCCCGCCGGTCGCTCGAACTCCTGGATCAGAACAATTTCTTTTTTAATCAGGATACCCAAAAAGTTTTACAAAGAAACATCGCTTCCGTAATAAAAGAGCCTTCCTTAAAGATCCTTATGGGATTTGAAAACCCCTGGTGGAAAGATGATTTTGGGATTGAGTCCGGACACTCTATTACGGATTTGCCCATGCGCCAATGTTATTATTTTGGAACCGACCCCAGCAACAATCATTCTTTGTTTCTGAGCAGTTATAATGATATGAACACCATTACCTTTTGGCAAACATTGGCCAGCTCGCGCCGGTCCTATGGCGCCAAAAGAAAGCTATTCCGGTTTCAGCCTGCCAAACTACTTTCCACAGCGCAGCCCGATGCTGCACTCCTGTCAACAATACAATCCAACCAGGCTACGCAAGTGATGGTGGATGAAGCCATGAACCAGATCAGGGAACTACATGGCCGGGTTACCATACCCGACCCTTATGTAACCTGGTTTAAAGACTGGACCCTCGATCCTTATGGCGGCGGCTACCATGCATGGAAGGCAAATTACAATATACAGGAAGTGATGCAATACATGCGTAACCCCGACAAAGCAGAGTCCATTTATATCTGCGGGGAAGCCTACTCCGACCAGCAGGGCTGGGTGGAAGGTGCATTTTGCGTAGCCGAAAATATGCTGGAAGATTTTTTTGAACTGAAGCGCCCCGATTGGATTCCGGCCGACTATTACCTGGGCTGGTAATTATTCCATACTGAGCAAAGACGAAGTACTGAGCAAAGACGAAGTATAAAACACAAAAACGTTAAATTAAATGACCAGTGAATCTTTTGTGTCGTACCAGGTGAAGCTGCGTCCGCAAAGTCTGGAAATGTCTGTAGAAATGCAGATAACCGGCGATGTGGCCAACGGAAAAAACGGCGAACTATTGCTGGAATTACCAACCTGGGTTCCGGGTGACTACAGCTTTGAATCTTACGGTCGTGACATCTTTTCGATCTCCGCCGAAGATGCCGGAGGAAATGAATTGTCCGTTGAAAGAAAAGGGTTGAATGGGTATCTTGTTAAGGTTACGGACGGACCGGTTTTAGTGAAATACCGGGCTTCCTGTTACGAGCCCGATCTGGGAGACGCCATGGGGATCGTAGATAGCGATTACGCTGTCCTGATGGGAACCCGTTATCTTTTTTGTCCCGGTTTTGTGGGCGCCTGTTCGGTGGATTATGCGGAAATACCGCAGGGATGGAAAATACATCATCCATCCGGGGCGAAAAGAGAAGGCAACACTAATAAATGGGTCTACCCCAGCTTTGAAATCCTTTTGGATACACCTGTTTGCTTTGGTGGCTTTACATTGCTTCAAAGAACCGTAAAAGACATCCCATTTTATTTTGTCTTTGTAGATAAAGGCATCGGCTTTGATGAAAAAGTAAACGGATTTGTAGACCAGGTGTGTTTGACTGCTGAAAAGATCCATGATGTATTTGGATTATTTCCTTTTTCGGACTACACCTTCATATTGTCGCTGAATCCACAGGCAGATTGGGGGCTGGAACATTTAACCAGCAATATGAGCGGCATCGGCCCGGAAGTGTTTGTGGATGATGGTTTATTTGCAACCGGCATACGCGTTTGCGCCCATGAGCTATTTCATGCCTGGAATGTACGCAGATTAAGGCCTGCGCCACTTGGTCAGTTAAAACACCAGTTGTGTTGCGGCAGCTTTACCGAAGGTTTGTGGATGGCCGAAGGTTTTACCCGTTATTATGAGTTTTTGATAAGCGCCAGGGCCAAAGCCTATTCGCCGGATCAGTTTTTCAGCGCTATTGCAGGATATTTCCGGCATTTAACGCAGCAGCCGGCTTATTCCCGCGTGTCAGTTGCAGATTCTTCATTGGCAACTTATATGAATCATAGCAAATATCCCGGTAGAGTTAATAATAGCATCGACTACTACGACAAAGGTATGCTGATTGCATTTGGACTGGATACAAGATTGCGGTCGGCTGATAAGCAAGCCCAATATGCCAGTCTTGACGATAGCTTCAGGGCGTTTTATCTCCAATACTTTGGTGATGGTACCACTATTCCCAACGACTATGTTGGGTATACAACAAAAGAGGTGATTCAGTTTTACGAGGAAGCGCAACCCGGATTGGGAAGCGTATTGGCTGCACAATTAACGGAACCCGGACATATAGATACGGATCGCCAGCTGGAGGCGATCGGCTTTGAAGTGAAATGGCTGGATACGCGTTATCTCGGATTATTTTTTCTGAATGATGGAGCCCCCACCATTTACGGAGTGGGCGATGATAGCCCGGCCGGCCAGGCAGGTATGGCTCCCAACGATGTGATTCAAACCATCAATGGGTTTGCCTTTTCTTTGAAAGGGCTGGAGTGGGCAGCAAGTCAAACGGCTGCCGTTGAGCTGGAGGTACTAAGAGGCCATAGAAAACTAAGTTTTCAGGTAACGCCGGCGGCATTCAGGAAAATGAATTACCTCGTTTGGAAGGGAACGGCGGCTCAGGCAGAAAAAATAAACCAATGGCTGGATACAGCAGCCTTTAAACCAGCTGCCGGCCAAAGATTTGATCTGGATTTCTACGATAATTTTCATGGTATAGAACAGATGGTATAATAAAATACATTACCGCTATAAATAAACATTAAGAAGTTAAGATTCATTAAGCAATATGCTGACTTAACGATTCTTAATCTTAATGGTTTAAGAAAAGTAAAATTTTAAACAGGCTCTAAACAGCTGAGGTAATTTGGGTTCACCCTTTTCGATATTCTTTCAGTTAACAACAAAAAAATAAATTATGCTTAAGCGAAAAAAAGAAGGCCCTGAAGCGGGAGCCAAATTCACCGCCAAAAGTTCAGCAGCTGCAAAGCCAAAAAGCCTGGCGGAAATCATGTCGGGATATTCCAAGCTGCTGATTGATGATCCTGTGAGGCCGTTTAAGGAAGAAAACCTTGAACAGATAGCCAACGATGTGGACTACGGTGTTTTGCAGGCATTGGAAGGCACATGGGTAAGCTATAACGTCAACTATAACAAAAATGTTGGCAGGCCTTCATTGGCCAGTGGAATACATACCACCATCATGCCTTCACCGGGCACCAATTCGGGAACGATCCCCGGTAAGTTCAGTTTTGACTGTGAAGAGTATATTGAGAAGCTGACATTTTCGCTGGTGCCCGGCGGTGTACGTAACCGTGGCGGGGCAAGTGAATTATTTTGCGGGGCAGTTAAGTATGAGCAAACGATCAAGAGTGTTAATAAGGTAGCCGGGCAGGAATCTTTACAATACACACCCATCCACGAGGAAAATGGTATGTACTTGTGGCTTAGTGATGTGTACAATCATGCCGCTACCCAAGAATCGATCGAACAGGATCGCGGCATCCACGCTTTTTCCGAGGAAGATTTTAAGTTGTACGGTTACAAGGGGGAATACAGAAATGAGCCCCTGGTTCAGGTATCAGCAGATGGAAATAATAAAAAGTATATCCTTTTAAGTGAATTGGCGCCGGGACAGGAATACTATGAGCTCATTCCGGCCCAGGAGCTAAAACCAGGCACGGGCGCCAATGGCCCTTACTTTATTCCTGACTATTCTATTTCAAGAAGTGGTGTTATCCCACATGGCAGCACTGTTACCTTATTGGGAGATATTAAACCCAATGGCGCAAATTTCCTGATCAATGGGGCGCCTCCATTTCCGCAGGGTGATGCTGCCTGGCAAACCGACCACCTCGCAATTTCAAAAACAATGGGTGGGGCAGGTGCCAGTCCGTCAAACCCCATCAATCTGGACCAGCCGGCGCCGGCATGGGTACACGAAACACTCACCGATGAGAATGACCCCGGCTCCAATAAAATCTATACGCAAAGAATATTGGCCGATGAACTTTACCCTTATTCCGTAAGACCCGATCTTAGACTCAGGGACACTTTAAGCGGACAGAAGGTAAGCAACTATGTGTTTGTTCAGCTGTCATCCAAAATGAAAACCGGCGCACAGGGCGGCATTTTAAATGTTCCTTTTGTAAACCGGTTTGTTCCTACCGTTGAAGTGGACATGAACATGTGGATTGAAACCGTGATTGAAGATGGGAAAGAAATTCTTCAACTGCAATACGAACAAATCGTATTTTTTGAATTTCATTTCGGAAATGACGGTGGCACCACCAGCTGGCCGCATATACAGGTTAATACACTTCGCAAGCTGGCCGATATTCCGGCAGATCAGCAACGTGTGATAGAAGAGCAATTCCCGGGTTGAAAAACAAACTGCGGCCATTAAGGCTGTTAACTTCCTTTGCGTCCGTTGCGATAGGTACTGAACCGCGATGTGCGCAAAGAACCCGCAAAGGCCGCGATGAGAACCGCAACGATCGCAATGGAGGGCTCCTGTTGTTGAACATCTTTGAACCTCGCGAATTCCCCGCAGCTTGCGGTTGAACCCTGACTCTAAAAGTTTGTAATAAAAAGCTTCTGATTGAATTCAGAGGCTTTTTTTCTGCCGGTGATATTCCTTTAACTCAAGTTTAAGTATGAAAAGGGCAACCGGGAAGGAACTGTAACTGTTGAGCTATAGGGTCCGGAAGCCAGCTGAGATGGGAGCGGTCAGAAACCAGATTGCGGAACTGCCTGCCGGGCGTAGTTATTGCACTTTTATCTTATTGATTACTTCTTTGTAAATATTTGAGCAGTCTTCTTCGTTGTTGTCAATTAGAGTAGCATCTAAGTAGTGCCTACTCATTGGAATACACAAAAATTTAGTTCTGATGATTGCCGTTTCTCCTGTCTGAACTTTTAAATTATAGGTTGCAGAAGCATAAAATGCTTTTCTCTGTCCAACTGTAATTGTTTGTGGCGTGTCGATATATTTAAAATTCAGCACATAGGGCTCTATCTTTTCGATTTTATCTTTTATTGATACAAGGAATTTATCAAAGCTATTTGTATCGTTTTGTCTGATATAGAATTTAATAGTAGGCACAAGTCCATAGTGAGTTTTAGGATCATACTTATAATAAATACCCAAAATTCTGGATGTATCAATAGTATTTCCAAGTTTATTCAAATCGTCCTTGCTGATTTTGTAATTCGTTAAATTTTCTTTTAAAATTTTTTTGTTCCCGGTGAACCATCCCCGTGGTGTCCAAATTGAAATGTGTAAACTTGTGTCATTATTTGTTTGGCTAAAACAAGATAGCGATATAAGGGTTATTGTCAATAAAAGGAGTTTAGTCATAATAGTTGTTTAATGTTGTTCGGCTAAAGATAGGACTTAGCGATGGATATGATGGTGGTTTGTGATTTATCTGCCTGTAGCTGCGCCTTCGAACTTGCTTACAACAAAGAGGTTGTATCAAAAGTTGCTGTTTTGCCATGCCGTCCCGATTGATCCTGTCGTGTGGACACATCTCTTGAAAATGATTCAAATAATTTGATACATCTTCAGGATTTTTCGTCAAATTCAACGCCATTCTCAATTAGCAACCGCTTATATTCATCGTAAAACATTTCATTCTTATGATGCTCTTTTTGATTCCTGACA